>NZ_JAMXBG010000039.1:0-6822 GCF_023913835.1 Pseudarthrobacter raffinosi
CGAAATCTTATGCCGAACGGTTCAACTACGAAAAAATCGAGGAACTCCGCGGACCCGTCGCCTCGGAAGCATTAACGAAGCCCGCAGCCGAGGATGGGGTCGAATGGGACGACTCCGCCGTCGCTCTCATCGTCAACGAAAGCGCCGGCTACCCGTACTTCCTGCAACAATTCGGACAGGACACATGGAACGCCGCCACCGGTGCGAGCATCACATACGAGGACGCCCGCGTCGGTGCAGCCAACGGCCGGGCAGCCCTGGACAGCGGATTCTTCCGCGCCCGATGGGACCGGGCAACCCGGGCCGAACAGAACTACCTCAGGGCCATGGCCGAAGACAGCGACAAAGGCAGCTCATCGGGGGAAATAGCNGATTCGCGCAAACCTGATCGCGAAGGGGCTCGTCTACGCTCCCGAACATGGAGTCATCGCCTTCACTGTCCCAGGAATGGCGTCCTTCATCAAACGCCAATCCAATTGAGCGTTGAACTGCCGTGAGATGACAGGATCACTTCGGCCGCCACCGGGCCGGCCCTGCATGCTAGCGCGCTTCGGGCCGGCTCCCAAACGCGGGGTGCTGAGGCGTACCCCGCCGGGAATCGCCATAGCCCTGGCCCTAGCGGCGGTCCTTGTCGGGTACTTCCTGCCCCTTCTCGGAATCAGCCTCCTGGCCTTCCTTCTCATGGATGCCGCAGTCGGATACCTGCACCACCGCAAAACCGCGGAGGCAAACAAACCCTAGGCGGACTCCCTGGAAAATGCCCGAGACCCTCCCATGTGCCGGTCCCCGCATCGGTGAGTTGCCGCGTTGAAGCCAACCAGGCCCAGGGAAACCTCGATCCAGGAAGACGAGCGCAGAACCTTCGGGACGCACGTGCCGGTAACGAAGAAACGAGTACATCCGTTCCAGACCCCACTTCGTTCCCGGTGTACTGCGTCCTTCTGTCGGGGCGTTATTTGACGGTGAGGGTGCCTTTCATGTTGCCGTGGAAGTTGCAGTGGTAGGTGTAAGTCCCCGGTTCGGTGGGGGCGGTGAAGGTGCCGGTGCCGACCTGGATGTTGGCGTCGAATTCGTTGCCGGTGTCAGCGGTGATGGTGTGCGCTTCGATGTCTTCGTTGGTGACCGTGATCTCTGCTCCGGGGCTCACGGTGTCCGCACCTTCGTATTTAAAGCCCTTGATCAGGATTTCCGCCGGCGCCGCCGCCGGTGTAGAGCCCGGGCCGGACGTTGAGGGGGCAGGTTCTGCGGTGGCGGCAGGAGCTGACGGGAATTGTTCCGCCTGTGTGGGGGCCGCTGTCGTGGCGGACCCGGAGGTGCCGGGGTTCCCGCAGCCGGACAAAACCAGCACGACTGCTGCTGCCGCGAGTCCGAGCGCGCTGCCGGTTCTGGTGCTTGCTTTCATGGGTGAACCTTTCATGGAAACTGCCGGTGGGGTGCCTTTGTTGTGCAGCATCGGGTCAGGGGTGTTCTACCCAGCAGGCGAGAATGGTGGTGGAGAGCTGGTAGGCCAGGGCGTTTCTGGTGATGTTGTCCGGTCCGAGGGTGGTCGGCAGGTCCGAAGCATCCACCTGGAGCACGAAGCTGTCTTTTTGGAACACCGCTGACCCGTCCGCGGTTTCGTAGGCCGGGAAGCCGAGGCTGGCCAGTCCTTCGATGGGTTTGGCGTCCTTTGCGAGGGCTTGCTTCGCGTCGAAATAGGTGAGCGCGGTGGCCTGGTCCTTCGCTTCCTGGACGGAGATTTCCAGGTCCCCTTCTTGCAGGTGGTAGGTGCAGGTAAAGGTGCTGTCGGCCCAGTCGTTGATGGTGTGCGGCTCCGAGTCCAGGTCCAGGATGGCGGTGAGCCGGTCCTTTGGCTGGTCCCCACAGACCATCAGGGCAGCATCGCTGGGCCCGTCGGCTGTCGCGTCGGGCGTTGCTGAGCCGTCGTTGTGGTGCCCGCCGCCGTGGCTGTCGGTGTGCCCGGCCTCGGGCGAAACTGCCGTGGCGGCCGGCGTTGAGAGGTCCGAGGGCGCGGTGACGGATCCGGCGGCTGTTGCGCAGCCGGAGAGCAGCAGGGCTGACAGGGCCAGGGAGGCCAGCAATGGCTTGTGCTGTTTCATTACTCGTTCCGTCCTGACCGCCCCCCGTCCGGGGTGTGCGGCCGTTGTCAGGCTTTGAGTGTTGCGTAGATGACGTAGTTGTCATCGAAGAGGCCGGTGGCGGGGTCGTAGCCGTCGCACGTGATCAGCCGGATTTCGGCGCCGTCGGTGTTGCCGTAGACCTCGACGGTGGGGAATTCGTTTTTCGGGTAGAGCGCGCCCCGGTCAACGGCGAACACGGCCGTACTGCCGTCGGCCCGGGAAACGTTGATCTCTGCGCCGGGGGTGAGTTTGCGCAGGTCGGCGAAGACGCCCTTGTTGCCGCCCAGGGCATTGACGTGGCCCAGTATCACTGAAGGGCCGCGTTGCCCTGGGGTGGGGGAGCCGTCGTACCAGCTGCCAGGTGTGCCTTTGCCGGTATCTTCCGGTACTTTCAGGGAGCCGTTCTCCTCCAGTCCCAGGTGGAGAAGGTCCGTCCGGACCCCGATCGAGGGAATAGCCAGGGTGACGGGAGCCGAAGCGCCCAGCACCGGCGGAAGCTGCTGTGCGGCCGGGGCCGCTGCAGGGGCAGCGGGTGGCGGGGTGAACGGAGCCGCGGGAGTGCTCGGCGCCGCCGTGGATGAGGCGGACGTTGCAGGGGCCGGTCCGGAGTCCGGCGTGCTGGCGGGTCCCCCTGCACACCCGGCCAGGGTGAGCAGGAGCAGAACCCCGGCCGCCGTGGCGGCCAGGGGGCCTTTGCGGTGGCCGGGGTTCTTGGGTGTCACAGTGGTGATCCAGTCAGCTCTGGCTTACGCTGCTGCGCCGGCGGTGCGGCGGCGGACCACATAGGCGCCGCCGGCGAGGGCGATCAAGGCCAGGCCCGAACCGATGGCGAGGACCCCGGTGTCGGTGCCGGTTTCGGCGGCGACGCCGGTCTCAGCCCCGCCTGCGGGCATCTTCATCTGACCGGCCGTCAACGTTCCGCACAGGGCCGGGGAGGTCGCGGCCAGGGGCAGGGTCGGTGCGAGGTCGCTCTTCGCGGCCTGGCCCTTGGCGCTGAGGGTGGCGGGGTCAAGGCCGTGGACGACAACCACCGCGGTGCCTGCTTCCAGGGCGGCCTTGGTCTCGGCATTGAGTTCAAACGTACGGTCCACGGTGTACGCGGCACCCTGGCCGCCTACCTTGAGGTCAAGGCCCGCTGCGGGGCTGGTGTCGCCACTGGTGGAGAGGGTGGTAACGATGGGGCCGTAGAACGGGTCGCCTTCGGTGGTGGAGATGACCTGGTCACCGTCCTTATCGGCGGAAGGGTCCGGGCAGGTGCCCTGCTTGCCGCCGTGGATGTGCTGGACGTGCGGGTACGGGGCGTCCATGAAGGTGGCGGGCATTCCCGAAACCTTCAGGACAACGTGGGCCTGGTTGCCGGTGACATCGAGCTGGATAGTGCCGGAGCCGGCGCTGCCGTTGAGTTGGCCCAGGATGGACTGGTAGGACTGGTCCGCGGCCATCGCGGGGGCACCGGAGAGGACCAGAGCGCCCAAAGCGAGGGTGGGGACTGCCATATAGCGGAGTGTCTTATTCATTTGAAAAATCTCCTCATACACGCGCGTGTGATGTTGGTGCCCCCGGGAGGGGACACCAGTACTTCGGAACACTAGCGGACAAGGATGGGTGAAAACGTGGCCCGGCCCACATATTTTTGGGCAGGCTAACGCGAGGGAAACGCCCGGCGGACTCCCGGAGGCAGTGACACCGCCGTGTTCAGGCGGTAGAAGTTCCGCGGCGGCGGCCCCGTGACGTCACCCGTGAGCCGGGCCGGTTTTTCTGCAGCAGGGCGTACCCGGCCACCGCCAACGCACCGGCGGCTGCTTCGGCGACGGCCGTGATGGTCTTTGCCGCGTACCAGACCGGTTCATACATCGAAGGCAGCGGCCCGATGGCGGGGACCTGGACATACCGGTAAAGGATGACCGCGGCCAGGGACGACAACGCAATTACCGCGGCGGCAGCGAAAGCAATACGGGAACCTTTAAGCAGCACAAACACCGCTGCCAGGACCGCGGCGCCGGCCTGGACCAGAAACAGCGTGCCCTGCCCGATGCCGCCCGGCGCGGCCTGCTGATAACCCGGGGCGAGCTGGACATGGATGACGGCGCTGACCACCAGAGCCGCCGCGACGCCGACACGCAGCACCCACAGAGAACGTGCCCGTGGCTTCAGTTCCGGCCGACTCATTTCCCGGTTCATTTCACGACCAGCGTCCCGGTCATCTGAGGATGGAAGGTGCAGACAATTTCGTACTCACCGGGGGCATCCGGTGCCTGGAAGACCACTGTTCCGCCGCCCGGGACTTCGACGTCGAATCCGCCCTTGTCCTTGGCCGTGAGGGTGTGCGGGGCGCTGTCCGCGTTCGTCACCGTGAGCATCGCGCCCGGCTTCACCGACGCCGGAACCTCATACTTGAAATCCTTAATGGTGATGACCCCTTGAGCTGCCTGGGCTGATCCTTCAGCTGACGGGGCAGCGGAACTGGCTGCGGGCGGGGCGGACGAGTCCCCGCCCTGGGCTGCGCACCCGGTGATGCCCACCAGCGACACGGCGGCGGCTAAGAAGCAAATACGAGTAATGGTTCTCATGACAATCCCCTTCAAGGGATGTTGTCCTCCACCCGCCGGACGGCGCGCCCATCAGGAAACTACCCTGCACGCTATTCGTCACCCCCGCCCTTACGGACTGCCCGGCCTTGTGGACCGCAGGTTCATCACGCCGTCCCGCCCTACATGATGCAGACCGGCGACAACCCCGACGGGCCCCTGACCCATGATGAGGCCGCGAAAATGGCCGCTGACCTGACCAAGGACGAGGACGACTTCTGTGACGGATTCACCTGCGATTTCTTCTCCGTCAACGCAGAACTCAAAGTCAGCGAACAACAGCGCCAGGACGCCATCGCACTGTGCAAGCAGGCGGACAAAAAAGCAGCCCTCGCATGCTTGGCCGCCTTCGGCGGCACCGACTTCCGAGAGGACCTGCCCAAGGTAACCGTTCCGGCACTCGTGCTCCACGGAGACGGCGACGCCACCGTATCCTACGAAGGATCCGGTCAGCGCACCCACGCGGCTCTTCCCGGCAGCGAACTGCACGTCATCGCCGGAGCTCCCCACGGATGCAACGTCAGCCACCCCGACGAATGGAATCAAACCCTCATTCAGTTCCTGTCCAGATAGGCACTTGCCGAACGCGGACCGGAATCGAGGCCCTGATGGTCGGTATCGACAAAGTCCCGCTGGTTGACCAGCTCCAGGACCTCCTCCTGGAGAGCAAGGGCCTGCCCGACTTCCTCGCAAGGCCTCCGAACCCGGCCCGGCAAAACCCAGCTGATCGTAGTTCGTCGTCGAGGTTGGCTGTTCCAGTGCTCGCTGTTGCGGACATGAGGATGTCGAACATCTCCGAGCCGAGACCGATGACGGACGCATCAGATGTGCCCGGCCGACGCCGTCCACACGAAAAGGACTCAGCGACCCATGGTCAGCTGCCCGTTTGAAAACATGCTCTTGACCTCCGCGGCGGCTTATCGCCTCAGGATAAATGCGCCTTAGCTGCCGCCGCTCCTGTTGAGTTTTCCGTTGACGCCGTCGGGGAAGAACCCGCCGGATTTGACCGATTTCGGGGTCAGGTAGGCGATGTTCAGGACCTGCGCGGGGGTGCGGCTGAACGCGAGAGCGTTGGCGTCTGCTGGCACGAGGTTGGCGACCTGGGCTGTTCCGATTCCCTGGTCAAGGTCCGATGTGCCGTCCAGGCTGTCGCGGGCGTCCGAGATGGCCTGCGCCGGTGCCTGCAGGTCCCGGGCGTACATGGTGGTTCTGATGATGCCCGCATGATAGGCCTCCACGGCAAGTATGCCGGCGGCCGCCTCGAGATAGGTCTTGTTATCGATAAACGGGGCAGCACCCTTATAGGCGGTGACGCCGACGTCTTCAAAAATGAACGCCCCGAGCAGGAAACTGGTCTCGTCCGTGAACGGGCTGAAGGTCTGGCCCGCCTTAATGAGTCCGGCGGCGAGAGCGGCGGCGGTGAAACTTGCATCAAGGTCGATCGGCGGGCGGGCCACCGCGGCCTTACCCAGGGCGCTGCGCAGGAACCGGACGTGCGCCTCTTCATCGGCCGCGATCTCCACGGCGTACTTCCGGACCAAGCTGCCGGCTGTGAACGGGACCTGCCTGCCGCCGGTTACTCCGCCCTTTTTGCCCTTGCCGTCCGTAAGGTTGCCGGCCAGACCTGCGCCCGTTACCGCCCGAAGGTAAAATTCGGCCTCAAGGTATTCCAGGTTCAGTGCGAAGTTCAGGATTGCCGAGTCACTGGGTCCATCAGGGCCGTCACCATTTTGATCATCATCGGCGGCTGCAGACGTGGCAGACAGCAGCGCCACCGCGCCGCCGATCCCTGCTGCGCCGGCTGCCCTGAACAGCCGGCGGCGATCGAGGCTGTCTTCAGCGCTCCGGGCCATTGCGTTGGTAATGAATTTCTGATCGAACATTTTTGTTCTCCTGCCATTCAAATGACATGGCGGGGGCAGGGCTTATACCTTTAGCGCACCCCAGCGCTGCGACACCCTCGTCGCCACGGCCAGACCGGCCATGATAACCGTCAGAGTACTCCCCCCGTCTGATATGTGGGAAGGATTGTCAAGGGGCAGTGATGAGCGGCTCCCAACTTCTTTGGTGGGGGCCGCTGGTTGGGGTGCCGTCCGGGTGTGGCGGTCGTGCTG
>NZ_JAMXBG010000035.1:0-13817 GCF_023913835.1 Pseudarthrobacter raffinosi
TTCTAAAAGTTTCTTTCCTTAGACAGTCAGAAACCTATAGACGGAAAGCGGCGTGCGTCCGTTAAGGCGCGCTCAAAACGCCCACGGAAGAGTCAGGAGAGCCAGATTTCCTGCCGGAGGGTCCCGCCCAGGCATGGCAGGTACTGAGGTTGAATCCTAATTCCCGGGCGGCCCGCGGAACGCTTCCCAGACGTTCCAAGGCCAAGAAGAATTCGGCCCGACCGGACGCGGAGTAACGCCGATAAGGACGCTTCAGAGCCGGCGTGCCCGACGGAACAGGCTTCTTCCTCTGGGGCGATTTTTCCGTTAAGGAAGAACGGTCTTTCAGTGGTGATTCCAAGGGTGTTGCAACTCCCGGTTTTCAGGGGGNAAGACGGGCATTCTCGGTTTAAACCGCCGTCGGCGCCCCGAGCAACATCGGTGGATCAAGGTTTAGGCACGACGCCGGCCGTTTCCTCACTGCCGCAACACTCACCGGCGGGCCGCCCACCGCCGTCGCGGTTGGACGGCGGCCATCGCGCAGAGCACGAAGCGCGTTCAGGATCGTGGCCAGATCGACCAACTCCTGGAGGAGGGCGCCGGCCACAGCTGGAATGTAGCCGAATACCGCTGCTACCATCAGGCCGATGCTCAGCAGGATGCCTATCCAAATGCTCGCCAGCGCTATCCGGACCGTGCGCTGCCCGATGTCGACTGCCAGCGCCGCTTTGGATAAGTCGTCGAGCATGATGACGACGTCGGCAGACTCGCTCGCCGCGGTTGACCCCTTGGCGCCCATGGCGACACCAACGTCGGCGGCAGCCAGGACCGGAGCGTCGTTCACACCGTCGCCCACCATCATGACCGGGCGTTCCCGCAGCCCTGCGACGATGGAGACTTTGTCACCCGGAAGGCACCCTGCCTGGAAGCGGGAGATCCCGGCCTGTGCAGCAATTTTTTCGGCCGTTGCCCGAGAGTCGCCGGTAAGGAGCAGCGTTTCCCGGATGCCCAGCCGGTGCAACGCGGTCAGTGTGCCCACCGCATTGTCCCGGAGCGGGTCGCTCATGATCAGCGCTCCCCCGAACCGGCCGTCAACGCCCACGTAGACCGCCAGTTGTCCACCGGCCACCTCGGCCTCCTCGAACGCCGAGGTGACGGAACGGACAAAGTCAGGTTTACCCACCACCACCGTTTGATCGCCGCAGGTCGCCGTGACCCCCTGGGTGGCGTGTTCAAACGCGTTGCTGCCCTCCAGCAGGTCAAGCCCGCGGTGCCGTGCAGCATCCATCACAGAGGAGGCAAGGACATGAGAGGAGTACTGCTCTGCCGAAGCGGCCAGTTGCAGCAGCCGGTCCTCGCTCACCAGCCCGGACGCTGCCGGTGAAACCCACATGCCGTGCAAGGTGGGCCGGCCGTGGGTGAGCGTGCCTGTCTTGTCGAAGACGGCCGTCCGCACCCGGGCAAGCTGTTCGAGGGTTCCGCCGTTCTTGATGATGATTCCCGAGTGCGCCGCCCGGCTGGTGCCCGCAAGAAACGCCACCGGAGCGGCGATGAGCAGGGGGCAAGGGGTAGCGACAACGAGGACCTGCGCGAACCGAGCCGGGTCCTGGCTGAAATACCAGCCCATCCCGGCCACGGCGAAGGCCAGGAGCGTGAACGGAACGGCGTACCTGTCAGCGAGCCGGACTACCGGAGGCCGGCTCGACGCCGCCGCCTGGACCAAAGCCACAATCTCGCTGTACTGCGAGTCTTTCGCCGTGGACGTCGCCTTCATATGCGCGGCGCTTTCGCCGTTGACCGATCCGCTGAGCAGCGTATCGCCTTTGACATGTTCCGCCGGCAGGCTCTCACCCGTCAAGGTGGATTCATCGAAGCTGCCAGTTGCCGTGAGAAGCAACCCGTCCACGGGAAGCACCTCCGAGGGTTTGACCAGAAGAATGTCGCCGGGCAGCACGTCCCCGGCCGGGATGTCTTCCGGCGGCAGGCCCGGCAGTTCCCGGTGGGCTGTCTGCGGGACGCGCTCGAGCAGGGACCTGAGTTCCCGGGTCGCCCGCCCCTGTGCAATCTCCTCGAGCGCTTCGCCTCCGGCCAGCATCAGCACGATGATCAGGGACGCTACGTACTCCCCCACTGCCACCGTCGAGGCGATGGCAGTCACGGCCAGCAGGTCGATTCCCTACCGGCCCCTCAGCAATGATTTGGCCATGGAGACCGACCTGGCCACGGCCACCATAAGTGCGTAGGCGCTTGCCGTCCACTGGGCTGCCGACGCCTGCCCGGTGGCCAGGAGCACCGCAACGATCGTCCCGGCAGCCACGGTAGCGGCCACCAGCGGAAAGTGCACAAGAAAACTTCTCAGGGCAGCCAGGGTCATGCCTCTGACGCTAATGCCGCCAGGCCGCCGCAGCTAGGGCGCTTCGGACCAGGCAGTTGCTCCTTTTCGGCTTTTCAGGACCTTCGTCCCTAATGCACCCGCTTCCATTCTGGAAGCATTGGCACGAACTACCGCCGCCCACACGCGAACGATGAAGTTTGGAAGGAGCAAGCGCATGGCAGGATCATTCGAATTGTTCACGGATGCCGAATCACACGTCCGGTTCACCCTTGTGGCACCGGACGGGACGGTCCTCGCCGTTTCCGGGCCGTACCCGGATAAGCGCGACGCCGCAGCCGCCATCAATGATGTTCGTGAATGCGCCGGAACCGGTCTCATCAATGATCTCTGCCCAGCAAGCGCCTGACATGCAGCCTGTAGCTACTACGAGCGTCAAGACCCGGACAGACGATGTCCTGGCGGTCAAAGGCCTGGTCAAGCGCTACGGCGAACGAACGGTCGTCGACGGAGTAACCTTTCACATCCGGGCGGGAGAAACCTACGGTCTTCTTGGGCCAAACGGTGCCGGCAAGACCACGATTATCTCGATGGTGGCCGGCCTGATCCCTGCTGACGCCGGCTCGGTCATTGTCGTGCTCATCGTCCAGGTCGGCGGCCAGAACAGTGCGCTGTTCGGTCAAGTCCGTCAGACACGGACCCTCACCGAGCGAGTCTTGCAGTTCGTCCATGGTCCGGGCTCCGGGTTCGCTGCTGGCCAGTTTTGTGGGTCTTTTCCGCCGTGTAACGGTGATTCCGCAGGACACTCCCGTGCCGGCATGGGAGAGCCTTGTTGCAGCGAGGGTGACCAGTCCGGCGAGGAACTCCCCGACGTCATTGTTGTTGTCCAGGATGAGGTCCTGAAGCCTGGCATCAACACTTGGGCGTGCGTGGCTTGGCTGCGGCCGTGGTGACAACGTGCGGGGGCAAATTCCGAAATTTGTTCTGGCGGTGCGGCCTCCGCAGGCCCGCGGTGTTTTGTGTGGTGGCAGTGCAGTGGTCTTGGATCAGACCGGTTCCGGCGCACTCACGCACATCCGTGATGGCCGCTGCCGCAGCGCGTTTATCCGGATACGCCTGCGAGACGGCCAGTTCGGTCCCGTCGGATGCTAGGAGCCGGAACCGGATGTGGGAGTGGAGATCGGTGAACAGTTCGAATACACCTGCCATGGTCGTTGTCCTTCCGGACGTCTCTGTCCTGTTTAGAGGTCGCGCGCGGGCCTCGATCGGCCGTCAAACGGGTTTCGTGGGCAGCGCGGGATCCGCGCCACGATGGTGGGGTCCCGGCAGGCATGTCGCCCTCGTATCCGGAAGCTTTCCCTTCCAGAATGCACCCCGTGACCGGCCGGTGGCAGGGACTAAAGTCCCCCAGGCCGTGCGGCTCCCGGAGAGTCCATGGCGGCGGCCGGGGGTTGGCGCCGGAAGGACTTTAGTCCATGTTTCCTGATTCCTGGCGGGTATCTACTGGAAGGACCCCGTCCCTTCCTTCGGGGCTTTCCCTGCCCAGAGTTTGGAGAAACTGCCATGTCTGATCTGCTCAGATGGTCCCCCTTCGCAACGACGCGGTGGACCTCACCGTTCAACATCCTGTTGAGGTCCCCGTCCGAGCTGATGGACTCCCTGGACCGCATGTTTGAATCCACGACCGGAGCTGCCCCGATCCGCGTCGAGGAACTCGTCGACGGCCAGACGCTGGTCGTGCGGGCCGAGATGCCCGGGGTCGATCCCGACAAAGACGTGGAGATCACGCTCGATGACGGATACCTGCGTATCCGTGCCGAACGCCAGGAAAAGGAAGAACACAAAGACAAGGGCCGCTTCCGGTCCGAATTCCGTTACGGTTCCTTCAGCCGCAGCATCCCCCTTCCCGACGGCGTGAAGGAAGAAGACATCAAAGCCACCTACACCAACGGGGTCCTGGAAGTCCGCACCCCCCTGCCGGAAGAGGCCGCCCAGCCCGAGGCCCCGAAGAAACTCCCCATCACCCGCGGGTAACATGACCTCCTCGAAACGCGGCACGGGTTCCGGTACCGGCACCGGCCCCGCGCCGGACATCAAATCCCTCTGGGCTCGGCTGGACCCGGCAACCCGGCAGTGGCTCATGGACCACAGCGGCACGGCCATCGTGCCCCGCACGATCAGCGCTGCCCTTGGCCGTGCCTCGGACCAACCGCTCCCCCAGGATTCCCACGGCCAATTCCGGCTTACCGAAGCGGCATGGTGTTCATCCGGAACCGGGCCCATAGCGCCTTCGCCGCCCACGGCACCGAACGGTTCTTCGAAGCCGTCCAGCCAGAACACCACCGGCACGACGCCGCCGACCGGAACACCAAGGACACCCGCCCCCGGGCCTAACCGACGCCGGGCGGGTGCACGCGGATCTGAAGGGCCGCACAGTAATAATCGTCGATGACGGTATCGCGACCGGGTCCACTGCCAGTGTCGCCTGCCGGGTTGCACGGCAACTGGGCGCGGCGAGAGTGATTCTGGCCGTGCCTCTAGCCCCGACCCAGATGCTGGCCTTGCTGACGGAGCCGGACGACGTGTGCTGCCTGGGTTCCGCCCGGAATTTCCAGGCCGTCGGCTACCACTACAGCGCCTTCTCCCCCATAGCGGATGAGGAGGTCGTGCAACTGCTCGACGCCGCAGCCCGGCGGCTGCACCGTGTCCTGGCAGCGAAAGGGCCCGGCGTCGAAGAAGAGGTGGAAATCCCGTCCGGTGCCATAGGTCTCCGGGGCAACCTGCAGCTGCCCGCACGGTGCGACGGGATCGAGGTGTTCGCCCACGGCAGCGGCAGCGGCCGTCACAGCCCCCGCAACAGGTTCGTCGCCTCGGTCCTTCAGCGCACCGCGCTGGGCACCTTGCTGCTGAATCTGCTGACCCCCGCTGAGGAAGTCAACCGGGAGAACGTGTTCGACATCCCCCTGCTCGCCCGGCGGCTCATGGCGGCAACCCGGTGGCTGGGAACCAGGAATGACACCTCATCCGGCCTTGTCGGCTATTTTGGGGCCAGCACCGGTGCCGGTGCCGCGCTGTGGGCCGCGGCCGAACCCGGCGCACGGATAGGCGCCATTGTTTCAAGGGGCGGGCGTCCGGATCTGGCCGGCCCGCGGCTGGCCGCCGTGCGGGCGCCGACTCTTCTGATCGTCGGCAGTGCCGACCCCCAGGTCCTTGCACTCAACCGCCGGGCCATGGCCCTGATGCGGGCGCCGACCCGGCTGGAGATCATCCCCGAGGCCACACACCTTTTCGAAGAACCTGGAACACTTACCCAGGCGGCCACGCTGGCAGCTGAGTGGTTCAGCCATCACCTGTTGCCGGCCCGGAACGAGGAATCAGCGCCCGAGTTGCCGCAGTGAACGGCAGTGCTTGCACCCAGACCGCGGGGCGGCACCGGGGGTCGCCCAGTTCCCTTTCCGGGCTCCGGCGACGACCAGATCGGCAGTGGCCCACTCTTATGCAGTTTGGGAATGTTCGGAACCGTCAAGCCAACGACCACTACGCATAGCCCAGCGCCGGGTACGTCGGTTCCGACTTCCAAGGGAGAGACCAAAACGGTGGGCGGACTGCGTGCCCCCACATTATCGATAACGGCTATCCGTGCCCGGTTTCTCCAGGGGCCGGGTGCCTCCCACGGGCGGGGCGGACCGCGGGTACGCGGATCCGGAGGCTTGCCAGGTATGCGCCGACGCCCATGATGGCGAAACCAGCGACGCCCAGAAAAAGTGCCCGAGTGGCGATGCCCGCCAGGAGGACCAGGCATCCGACGACGATGACAAGTGCCACCGTTGCGACGAGTCGTCCCGGCACCGTTTGGATGGCGCCGGAGCCCATCTTTGAGGCGAGTTTCGGATCTTGTAGCTTGAGTTGCTCGGCGATCTGGTCCAGCGTTCTTTGCTCACGTTCCGAGAGCGACATCATTGTCTCCTGCCATGTCATTTTCGGTATAGGCCGGGTGCATTTGCCCAGTCATCGCGGCTGTCCCGGACGCCGACTGAGCGTATATAGCCGAAACGGATGTCCGTAGTCGTCTTCACTCTTGCCCGACTCGCCCGTCGGGATTCACCGCGGATCCTCGATGGAGACCTGTTCCAGATGCTCAGGCACCCGGGCCCGCCAGCCCAGTTCCCGTTTGATCCGGATGCGCAGGGCATCTGATGCTTCGGGTTCGCCGTGTGTGATGTAGGTCATGCGGGGCTCCTTCTCTGCCCCCTTCATCCACACAATGAGGCCGTCGGCGTCGGCGTGGGCGGACAGGCTTTCCATCTGGATGACTTCGGCACGGATCTTGACGTCCTCGCCGTAGACGCGGAGCTCACGCTCCCCGGCGGCGAGGATCGCGCCGCGGGTGCCGCCTGCCTGGTAGCCGCTGAGGATGATGGCGTTCTTCGGGTCCGGTCCGTAGGCTGCGATGTGATGCAGGATCCTGCCGCCGGTCAGCATGCCGCTGGCCGAGATGATGATCATCGGGCCGCCACGCAGGTTCAGCAATTTGGACTCATCGGCGGTGCGGGTGAGTTTGGCCAGCTTGTACATGTTCTCGTATTCGTCCTGCTTGAGGTGGTGTTCCTCGCGGTGCCGCTGGTACATTCCGGAGGCGTCGATGGCCATGGGGCTGTTCAGGTATACCGGGATGTCCGGGATCGCGTTCTTCCTGCGGAGCCGGGACAAGTACAGCATGAGCGTCTCAGCCCGGCCGACGGCGAAGGCCGCGAACATGATGACTCCGCCGCGTTTCGCGACCCGGGTGATGATCTCCCCCAGTTGCTTCTCCGGATCCACGCTTGAGTGTTTCCGGTTCCCGTAGGTGGATTCCGTCACCAGCACGCCGGTCTCGCCAAGCGGGCGCGGCGGATACATGAAAGGATCGTCCGCTCGGCCCAGATCCCCGGTGAAATGCACGGAGTGGGAGCCGATCCGGACGTGGACCTGCGCGGCCCCCAGGATGTGACCTGCGGGCAGGAACGTCAGTTCCATGCCGCCGCCAAGCTCCAGCGGGTCGTCGAAACCATGGATGGTGAAACTGTTAAGGGACTTCACGGCGTCAGCCGCCGTGTAGAGCGGAAGCGGCGGGCTGTGCTTGGACGATTCGCGGTGGAATGCGAACCTAGCCTCTTCTTCCTGCAGATACCCACTGTCGGGGAGGAGGAGCGTGCAGAGTTCGATGGTGCCCTCGGTGGCGTACACAGGACCTCCGAAGCCGTCCCGGACCAGTGCGGGAACGTATCCCGTGTGGTCCAGGTGCGCGTGAGTCAGGACCACGGCGTCGATGGAATGCGGCGGGACGGGGAAGGGGGCACGGTTGCGTTCGCGGCTGCGTTTGTAGCCCTGGAAGAGTCCGCAGTCGACCAGCACGCGCTTGCCGCCGGATTCGATCAGGTACCTGGAACCGGTGACGGTATCGGTGGCTCCGAGGAACCGGAGGGTCGGCTGCTGGTGTTTCATGGTGCTCCCGTCCGCTGCCCATTTCTACCCCAAGCTTCCGCCCACGACGGGTCCGCACGTAGGGCCGAAAGTCACTTCCGGAACGACGGCGGCGAACGCCCGCCGTCGTCGTCGTCCGGAGCGCCCAGCAGTTCAGGCACCGGGCGCTGCTGATCCCGGTGCTGGCCTGCTCAGCCGCGGGCGGCGAGGTAATCGATGAGTCCTTTGACGGTAGCCACCGCGGGGTAGTCGCGTTCGGGAATGTCGACGCCGGTGACTGTGTCGATGGTTTCCACGAGCCGCAGGAAGTCCAGTGAATCGAGTTCGAGGTCCTGCCGCAGCCGGGAATCCTCGTCCACGTCCGCCATGTCCACATCCGGTGCGACCTTGCCGATGGCGGCATGGACCGCCTCGCGGGCGTCCTGTTCGTTCATAGCTCCTCCGGTTTTTGCAGCAGCTCTTCGATGCGGGCGAGGTAGCGGCCCCCGCGCAGGCCGTCGCTGACCCGGTGGTCAGCCGAGAGGGTGGCAATGACGGCGTGCCGCACCCCGAGCATTCCGTTCTGCGCCCAGGGCTGTTCCATCACGCGGCCGAAGCCGACCATGGCGACCTGCGGGGGATAGATCACGCCATAGACGCTCTCGACGCCCAGGTCCCCGAGGTTGGTCACGGTGATGGTCGGATCCGCCATTTCGGCACGCTGCAGCCGGCCGGCACGCGCGCGGCTAACAAGGTCGCGCAGCTGCTCCATCAGCACCTCCACGGGCAGTGTGTCGGCGTCGTGGATCGCAGGCGCCACCAGCCCGCCCTGGCGGAGGGCCACCGCGACGCCGAGGTGCACCGAGGCGCTCGGCCGGAACCCGCTGTCGCCGTAGAAACCGTTGACCTCCGGCACGTCTCTGGCCGCAAGCGCCGCAGCCTTGAGCAGAAGTGCGGAGGGGACGAGCCTGGCGGCGACGGGACGCTGGGCGTTGACGGACTGCATCCAGTCGACGGCGGCACGCAGGTCCAGGGTGGTGCTCAGGTAGTAGTGCGGAATGGTCTTCTTCGAGCGCGACATCAAGGCGCCGATGGCGCGGCGCAGGCTAGCCAAACGCTCGCGCGCCTCCGAAGTCTTCCCCGTGACAGGCTCTTCCGGCGCTCCCTTCGGGGGCGCGTGCAGGGCGGGAGAGGAAACCTCGGGGACCAGCGCCTCCGCATGACTGCCCGCGGCGCGGTGCACGTCCGCCTCGGTCACGGCGCTCTGCGGGCCGGTGCCGGAAATGGTGGCGAGCTCGACGCCGAGTTCGGCGGCGAGCCGCCGCGCCCGGGGCGAGGACCGTACCCGGCTGCCGGGGCGGGCGGCGACGGCATGCTCCACGTCCGCCCGGGTGATAACCCCGCCCTTGCCGGTGCCGTGGATCTTGGCGGTGTCCACTCCCAGCCGGTGCGCCAGGTGCCGGACCGGGGGCGCGATCGGGGCGGCTTCTTTCGGGGCTGCTGTCTCGGGGGCTTCGGGGGCGGCAGCCTTCGGCACAGCCGTTTTCGAAACAGCAGCCTTAGCCGTCGCCCGGGCCGGGGGCCCCTCATGGGCCGGCGGGCCGGTCTCGGCCGGGGTCTGCGTGATCCGGGCCAGCGGGGTGCCCACCGGCACCGTTTCGCCGATGTCGACCAGGAGATCCGCAACCACGCCCTCCTGGAAGGACTCCACGTCCATGATGGTCTTGTCGGTGTCGACGACGGCCACCAGATCCCCGCGGCGCACGTAGTCGCCGGGCTTGACCAGCCACTCGACGAGCTTGCCGTGCTCCATGTCGGCCCCGAGGGAGGGCATCAGGAACTCACCCACGGGCCCCCGCCGCCTCCTGGGCCGCGGCGACGATCCGCTCTACGGAGGGCAGGGCGGCCAGTTCCATGTGCTTGGAATAGGGGATCGGCACCTCGGCGCTGCAGACCCGGCCCACGGGCGCGTCCAGGTCAAAGAAGGCGTTCTCGGTGATCCGGGCGCTGATTTCCGCCGAAATACTCCCGCTGCGCCACCCCTCGTCCACCACCACTGCCCGGTGCGTCCGGGCGACGGATTCGAGGATGGTGGCCTCGTCGAGCGGCCGGAGCGTGCGCAGGTCCAGCACCTCGGCGTCGATGCCTTCGCCCGCGAGCTGCTCGGCGGCGTCGAGCACGGCGGGAAGAGTCCCGCCGTAGGTGATCAGCGAAATGTCACTGCCATGACGCCGGATCGCGGCGGAGTCGATGTCCACCGGGCCGGCGTTGTCGTCGAGTTCACCGGCGACGTTGTAAAGCGAGCCGTGCTCGAAGATCAGCACCGGATCCGGGTCCTCGAGCGCCGTCCAGAGCATCCCGCGGGCATCCTCAAGGGTGGCCGGGACGAGGATGCGCAGGCCGGGGACATGCGCGTACCAGCCTTCAAGGCTGTGCGAATGCTGGGCGCCCAGCTGGCGGCCGGCACCGGTGCTCATCCGGATGACCAGCGGCACGTGGAACTGCCCGCCGGACATGTGCAGCAGGGATGCGGCGTTGTTCACGATCTGGTCCAAGGCGAGGAGGCTGAAGTTGACGGTCATAATCTCCACGATGGGCCGCATCCCGCCGAGCGCCGCGCCGATCCCGGCGCCGACGAACCCGGACTCGGACAGCGGGGTGTCCCGGATACGCCCAGGGCCGAATTCCTCCAGCAGCCCCAGGCTCACCGCGAACGATCCGCCGTAGGCCCCAACGTCCTCGCCCATCAGGAACACGCGCGGGTCGCGCTGCATCGCGTCGCGGATCCCGGCCCGCAGCGCCTCCCGGTAGCTGGACTTCATGGTGCGCTCCGCTCGCTGTAGACGAAGCGCGTGAGTTCCTCCACCGGCTCCAGCGTCCCCGCTTCGGCGAAGTCGACGGCGGCGGCGACCTCCGCCTCGGCGTCCGCCTGCAGCTGCGCCCACTCTTCCCCGGCAAGCTGGCCCGCCGCCTCCATGCTGCTGCGGAGCAGGGTGATCGGGTCCCGCTCCTGCCATCTCAGGACCTCGGCCTTCTCGCGGTACCGTTCGGGATCGAACATCGAGTGGGCGCGGAAACGGTAGGTGCGTAGTTCCAGGAAATGCGGGCCGCCGCCGGACCGGACGGCGTCCACGGCGCGGCGTGCGGCCTCCTCAACGGCGAGGACATCCATTCCGTCCACGGCCCAGGCCGAGATCTCGTAGCCGGCGGCCTTGAGCGCGATGTCCGTCTGTGATTCCGAGCGGCCCAGTGCGGTTCCCATGGCGTAGAGGTTGTTTTCGCAGCAGAACAGCACGGGCAGTTGCCAGAGTGCGGCGAGGTTAAGGCTTTCGTGGAACTCGCCTTCCGCGACGGCGCCTTCGCCGAAGAAGCACACGGTGACGTTGGAGCGTCCGGCCATCTTATCCGCCAGTGCCAGCCCGACAGCGAGTGGCAGCCCGCCGGCGACGATCGCGTTTCCGCCGTAGAAGTGCGTGGCGGCGTCGAAGAGGTGCATCGATCCGCCACGTCCGCGGCAGCAGCCCTCCACGTAGCCGTACATTTCGGCCAGGATCGCACCCGCGGCGACGCCGCGGAGCAGGGCGTGGCCGTGCTCCCGGTAGGTGGCGACGAGAGCGTCGTCCGGGGACAGGGTCTCCAGGACGCCCGCCGCGACGGCTTCCTCACCGATGTAGACGTGCAGGAAACCGCGGATCTTCGCGGCGCTGTAGAGCTCGACGCACTTTTCTTCGAGCTGGCGCACACGGAGCATCTGCAGCAGCAGGTGCCGGCCGTGCTCCGGATCCAGGGGGCTGCGTGTCGGGGACATGGGGCCGGTCACTTCTGATCCTCCGGCGGGGCCTTCGGAGGGGAAGCCTCGGGGGAGGACTCGATGGTTGAGGTATCGCCCTCCGGCAGGCCAAGCTCGCGGGCCTTGAGCAGGCGCCGGAGGATCTTGCCGCTGCGGGTCTTGGGCAGCGCGGTAGTGAAGTCCAGCAGCCGCGGCGCCACCGCCGGGCCCAGCCGCTTGCGGGCGAAACCGATGATGTCCAGCTGCAGGGCCTCGGAGGGTTCCCAACCCGGACGGAGCTCCACGAAGGCCTTGACCACCTCGCCGGCCACCGGGTCCGGGACGCCGATCACCCCGGCCTCGGCCACGGCCTCGTGCTCTATCAGGGAACTTTCCACCTCGAACGGGCCGATCAGGTGCCCCGAGGACTTGATCATGTCATCGCCCCGGCCGACAAACCAGTAGTACCCGTCGGCGTCGCGTTTCGCGAGGTCCCCGGTGAGGTACCAGCCGCCCACGAAACAGCGGCGGTAGCGCTCTTCCTCGTGCAGATACCCGCGGAACATCGAAGGCCAGCCGGGCCGGAGCGCCAGTTCGCCCACCGTATCAGGCACCGTCACGAGCACCGCCTCACCGTCGCGGACAATCGGCTTGTCCTGGTCATCGCGCGCCACCAAGGCAGCCCCGACGCCGGGCAGCGGCCGGCCCATGGAACCGGGCCGGATCTCCGTGGCTGCGTAGTTGGAGATCATGATCCCACCCGTTTCGGTCTGCCACCAGTTGTCGTGTACGGGCTGGCCGAAGGCCTCCTGGCCCCAGACCACCACTTCCGGGTTGAGCGGTTCCCCCACGCTGGCGACGAAGCGCAGGGCGGATAAATCGTGGCTTTGGGCGCGTTCCGCACCGGCCTTCATCAGCATCCGCAGGGCGGTGGGGGCGGTGTACCAGACGGTGACGCCCTGTTCGGCGAGGATCCTGTACCACCGGTCGGCGTCCATTTCCTCCTCGTCCACGATCGTCGTCACCCCGTGAGTGAGGGGCGCGATCACGCCGTACGAGGTGCCGGTGACCCAGCCGGGATCGGCCGTGCACCAGTAGACGTCCCCGGGATGCAGGTCCAGGGCGAAGCTGCCGGTCGCATGGTGGGCGGTGACGGCGTCGTGCACGTGGATGACTCCCTTCGGTGTCCCCGTCGTGCCACTCGTGAAGTGCAGCAGGGCCATGTCCTCGGCCTGCGTCGCGGCAATCTCCCCGTCCGCCGGGGCTTCCCGCATCAGTGCGGCGAGGTCCAGGGTTCCCGGTTCCGGATCGCCCTCGGCGTCTATCAGCAGCACATGCTGAAGCTCCGGGAGCGAATCGCGGAGCTGCGCGATCTTCTTGCGGTACAGCACCCGCGTCGTGACCAGCGCCCGGCCCGATCCCAGGTGCAGCCGCTGACGGACCGGTTCGGGGCCGAACGCGGAGAACAGCGGGCAAAAGACGCTGGCGTTCTTGAACGTGCCGAGCACCGCAATATACAGGGCCGGCCCGCGGCCGGTAAGCGAGAAGACGCGCTCCCCGCGCCCGATTCCCAGGCTGCGCAGCACGCCGGCGAAGCGGTTGGTCTGCCCGGCCAGCTCCGCGAAGCTGAAGGAATGGGTGCTGCCGTCGGCCCGGACGAAACGCAGCGCCTCGCGGCCGGCGTGCTCACCGGCGGCATGCCGGTCCACCGCCTCGTAGGCGATGTTGACGCCCCGGCCACCAGGCAGCCCTGACAGGGCGCGCCGGGCTTCATCCCAGGAGAACGCGGCACACGCCGCCTCGTAGTCCACCAGGTTCGGCCGGACCGGGAAACCGGAGATGTCCTTGGAAATCGTGGGCCAGCGGGTCGATGGTGCGGTTCCTGCCGTCATGGTTCCATCGGACTCCTGCCCGGCAATACTGCCTAGAGTAGAAAGTCCCGCGCACAGGGTCCTGACCGGGTTTTCGGCAACCGGCAGGGGCGCGCAGCACCCCTGCCACGGGATCGGGCATTAGTTGACAGCCGCGGCCCCCACTACATACCGGGGCCTTTCAGAAATGCCCTGATTCCTGTAGCGTCTGCTCATCGGACGCCAGCCGCAGCGCGGGAAGGGATGGGTCGAGCTGTCAATATCTCATCCGGACGGTGAAACCTGGTTGCATGAGCTGCAGCATGACCCGCTGAAGCCACTGCTCAGTACCGCTCAGGTTCGTCTCCCAGTTCAAAATGGCGACCACTAATGCGTGTCGGCGTGATCTCGACATAGGTGTATTTCCGCGTCGGAATCCACGGTT
>NZ_JAMXBG010000009.1:0-173526 GCF_023913835.1 Pseudarthrobacter raffinosi
ATGAGATCCCGGGCATCGGCCCCGTCGCTGCTGCCGCTATTATCGCCGAAATCGGGGTAGACATGTCACGGTTCCCGACCGCGGGGCACCTGTGTTCCTGGGCGAAGTTCTCCCCGGGCATCAACTCCTCCGCAGGCAAGACCAAGGGAAACGGTTCGACCGGTCACGGTAACCGCTATCTCGCCCGGGTCCTAGGCGAGGCCGCCGTCGGGGCCAGCAAAACTCACACCTTTCTGGGCGAACGCCACCAGAGGCTCGCGCGGCGTCGGGGCAAGAAACGCGCCATCGTCGCCACCGGACGTTCCATCCTCGTGATCATCTGGCACCTGCTGGAGAACCCGGACGCACGGTTCAACGACCTCGGGCCCGACTACTTCAGCCGCCATACCAACCCAGAGACCAGCAAACGCAACCACATCCGCCAGCTCGAAGCCCTCGGCTACACCGTCACTCTCGCACCCGCAGCCTGACCCCTACCCGTCNACGGCGGGACGCCAGGTTTCCGGGGGAGCGGCACCGCCGGCGGGCCGAAAGCGTGCCGTGCGTGACGCCGTCGTGCGTTGCCGGCTCTGCGGCGCTTACTGGTGTCCAGCAGTTGTGCTCTGGCTGCCGCCGTGTGATATGGGAGATTGCCCTAACTGTGCTAGGATATTGAGTTTGTATGGCGCCCTCTGTGCGCCGTCATCAACCTCGTAAACAATCGTGCCACGGCATAGTGCCCCCTCGTGCTTTGGACCTGTCCGGATCCGCTTGGGAAGCAAATGTTTTTGGCACGGGCGTTTAGGCCTGGTCTGGCAAAATCCAGGCAGGTCAAGAGACACCCCGATCAACCGTTCCGCAAGGCTCATTCCGTAGGAAGATTTTCGGTCTGAGAACCGGCGCGACGCAAGGAGTAAATAGTGATTCAGCAGGAGTCGCGACTCAAGGTCGCCGACAACACGGGTGCTAAGGAAATCCTTACCATTCGCGTTCTCGGTGGATCTGGCCGTCGCTACGCAGGCATTGGCGACGTCATCGTCGCTACCGTCAAGGATGCAATTCCGGGCGGCAACGTAAAGAAGGGCGATGTTGTTAAGGCAGTCATCGTCCGTACCAAGAAGGAACGCCGCCGTGCGGATGGTTCCTATATCAAGTTTGACGAGAACGCAGCTGTGATCCTGAAGGCTGACGGTGACCCCCGCGGTACCCGTATCTTCGGACCGGTTGGTCGTGAACTTCGTGACAAGAAGTTCATGAAGATCGTTTCTCTGGCTCCGGAGGTGCTCTAGTCCATGGCTAAGATCAAAAAGGGTGACCTCGTTCAGGTCATCACTGGCGCCAAGGCTGAGCGCGGCGGCGACAAAGGCAAGCAGGGCAAGGTTCTGCGCGTATTCCCGGAGACCAACCGCGTGTTGGTCGAAGGCATTAACCGCGTAACCAAGCACACGAAGGCCGGTCAGTCGCAGCGCGGCACCAAGACTGGTGGCATCGAGGTCGTAGAAGCTTCGGTCCACATCTCCAACGTGGCTCTGGTTGACCCGTCCACCAAGAAGCCCACCCGCGTTGGTTTCCGCACCGAGACCGTGGAGCGCAATGGCGTGAAGCGCGACGTGCGTGTCCGCGTGGCCAAGAGCTCCGGGAAGGACATCTAATGACTGAGACTCTCGAGACTCCGGCAGCGAAGATCGTTCCTCGTCTGAAGACCAAGTACGCCGATTCCATCAAGAGCACGCTCGTTGAGGAATTCAAGTACAGCAACGTTAACCAGGTTCCCCGCCTGGTGAAGGTCGTTGTGAACATGGGTGTTGGAGATGCCGCTAAGGACTCCAAGCTGATCGACGGCGCTGTCCGCGATCTGACCCTGATCACCGGCCAGAAGCCGCAGGTAACCAAGGCCCGCAAGTCGATCGCACAGTTCAAGCTGCGCGAAGGCATGCCCATCGGCGCACACGCAACTCTGCGTGGAGACCGCATGTGGGAATTCCTGGATCGTCTGGTCACGCTGGCTCTGCCCCGTATCCGCGACTTCCGCGGCCTCAGTGGCAAGCAGTTCGACGGCAACGGCAACTACACCTTCGGTCTGACCGAGCAGGTTATGTTCCACGAAATCGACCAGGATTCCATTGACCGCGTTCGCGGCATGGACATCACGGTTGTAACCACCGCCAAGACCGATGACGAAGGCCGCGCGCTGCTCAAGGCGCTTGGTTTCCCGTTCAAGGCCGAAGACTAATCTAACTACGTAACAGGTCCTTCGCTGATGCTTCATGCAGCAGCGAGGAAACCGTTATGAGGAAGGGCAAGAGCCCAAATGACAATGACTGATCCGGTCGCAGACATGCTTACGCGTCTGCGCAATGCAAACTCGGCTTACCACGATTCCGTGTCCATGCCGTACAGCAAGCTCAAGGCACGCGTTGCCGACATCCTGAAGGCTGAAGGTTACATCGCCTCCTGGAAAGAAGAAGACGCAGAGGTTGGCAAGAAGCTGACCCTGGACCTTAAGTTCGGACCGAACCGCGAGCGTTCAATCGCTGGCGTTCGCCGTATTTCCAAGCCGGGCCTGCGTGTTTACGCAAAGTCCACCAACCTCCCGCACGTGCTCGGTGGCCTGGGTGTCGCAATCCTGTCCACCTCTTCCGGCCTCTTGACTGATAAGCAAGCCGGCAAGAAGGGCGTGGGCGGCGAAGTCCTCGCCTACGTCTGGTAACGGGAAAGGAAGAGAATAATGTCACGTATTGGACGTCTCCCCATCACCGTTCCTGCCGGCGTTGAGGTCAAGGTTGACGGCTCTGTCGTCAGCGTCAAGGGTGCCAAAGGCGAGCTGAACCACACTGTGGCCAGCCCGATCGAGGTTTCCCTGGAAGCAGAGACCCTGACTGTCGCCCGCCCGAACGACGAGCGCGCCTCCCGTTCACTCCACGGCCTGACCCGCACCCTGATCTCCAACATGATCGAGGGCGTTACCAAGGGCTACGAGAAGAAGCTTGAAATCGTTGGTACTGGTTACCGCGTTCAGGCCAAGGGATCTGACCTTGAGTTCGCTCTCGGCTACAGCCACCCGGTAAATGTCACCGCACCGGACGGCATCACCTTTGCAGTTGAGACCCCGACCAAGCTCTCTGTTTCAGGTATCAACAAGCAGCAGGTCGGCGAGGTTGCTGCCAACATTCGCAAGCTGCGGAAGCCGGACCCCTACAAGGGCAAGGGCATCCGCTACGCAGGCGAAGTCATCCGCCGCAAGGTCGGAAAGGCTGGTAAGTAACCATGGCCATCTCAATTAACAAGAAGCGTACGAACAAGAGCAAGTCTGCTTCGCGCAGCCGCCGCCAGCTTCGTATCCGCAAGCGCATCTCCGGCACGGCTGTACGTCCTCGTCTGGTCGTCAACCGCTCCGCACGCCACGTATTCGTCCAGGTTGTCGATGACACCAAGGGCCTGACCGTAGCAAGCGCCTCCACACTGGAAGCCGACCTTCGTGCATTCGAAGGCGACAAGACCGCCAAGGCCAAGCGCGTTGGCGAGCTCGTTGCCGCTCGTGCCAAGGCTGCCGGTATCGAAGCTGTTGTCTTCGACCGCGGTGGTAACAAGTACCACGGCCGGATTGCTGCTGTCGCTGACGGCGCACGTGAAGGTGGGCTGTCACTGTGACGGAAGCAAACAAGGAAAAGGACACTGTGTCTGCAGATCAGAAGGCTACTGAAGCCGTAGCTGCTCCGGCCACTGCGCCCGCAGCTGCTGCCGATGACCGCCGTGGTGGCGCTCGTCGTGGCGAGCGTGGCGACAAGGGCCAGGGCGGTCGCGACGGCGGCCGTGGTGGCCGTGGTGGCCGCGACGGCGGCCGCGAAGCCGAGAAGAGCCAGTTCATTGAACGCGTTGTCACCATCAACCGCGTTTCCAAGGTGGTCAAGGGCGGTCGTCGCTTCAGCTTCACCGCTCTGGTCGTCGTTGGTGACGGTAACGGCATGGTCGGCGTCGGCTACGGCAAGGCTAAGGAAGTTCCCGCCGCAATCGCGAAGGGCGTTGAAGAGGCCAAGAAGTCCTTCTTCCGCGTTCCCCGGATTGGGAACACCATCCCGCACCGCGTTCAGGGTGAGGCCGCTGCCGGCGTCGTAATGCTGCGTCCGGCTTCCGCCGGTACCGGTGTTATTGCCGGTGGTCCGGTCCGCGCCATCTTGGAGTGCGTGGGCATCCACGACATCCTCTCCAAGTCGCTGGGTTCCTCCAACGCCATCAACATCGTTCACGCGACTGTTGCTGCGCTGAAGCAGCTCGAAGAGCCGGCAGCAGTGGCAGCACGCCGCGGCCTGCCGCTGGACGAGGTTGCTCCGCCGGCAATGGTGAAGGCAATCCTGAACCAGAAGGCGGGTGTCTAAGCCATGGCTAAGAACCTGATTCCCTCCGACCTTCAGTTGGAGATCACTCAGATCAAGTCCGCCATTGGCGGCAAGCAGAACCAGCGCGACACCCTTCGGTCCCTCGGCCTGAAGCGGATCGGACACACCGTTGTCCGCACCGCGGACGCCGTGACTGTTGGAATGCTCAACACGGTTCCGCACCTGGTAAAGGTAGAGGAGGCGAAGTAAATGGCAGAGAAAAAGATCGCCGCAGAGACTGCTGAGAAGCAGAACACACTGAAGGTTCACCACCTGCGTCCCGCCCCGGGTGCCAAGACCGCCAAGACCCGAGTTGGTCGTGGTGAAGGTTCCAAGGGTAAGACCGCTGGTCGCGGTACCAAGGGTACGAAGGCCCGCTACCAGATCAAGGCTGGCTTTGCCGGCGGCCAGTTGCCGCTGCACATGCGCCTGCCGAAGCTGCGCGGCTTCAAGAACCCGTTCCGGGTTGAGTTCCAGGTTGTAAACCTGGACAAGCTCAACGAGCTGTTCCCCGAAGGTGGCACAGTCACCGTGGAGAACCTGGTCGAGAAGGGTGCCGTTCGCAAGAACCAGCCCGTCAAGGTGCTTGGCACCGGCGACATCACCGTCAAGGTTGACGTCACCGTCCACGCATTCTCGGCCAGCGCCGCAGAAAAGATTGCAGCAGCAGGCGGAAGCACCACCGCTCTCTAGTAGACGGTGGGCGAACGCCCGTTGTGAACTCCCGGCGTGCAAGGCCCCCAGGGCCCTGCACGCCGGGAGTTTTTTTTCACATCCACTGGCCGACCATTTCCGGCCGTTCGCCGCAAGCGCGGGTTCTTGGATTGTTCGCATGGCCAATCCACCCGTTAGACTCTGTTGTTGGGATTATTATCCCCCATCACACCACGCTTATAAACAACACAGGAGGACGCTTGCTTAGCGCATTTGGCCGGGCCTTTCGCACGCCTGACCTGCGACGCAAGTTGTTGTTCACGCTGGCAATCATCACAATCTTCCGCTTGGGTGCATTCATCCCCTCGCCTGGTGTGAACTACCAGAATGTCCAGCAATGCTTGCAGAACGGTCAGACCGCTGGCGGGCTTTATCAGCTCGTCAACCTGTTCAGCGGCGGTGCCTTGCTTCAGGTGTCCATCTTCGCGCTGGGCATCATGCCGTACATCACGGCCAGCATCATCGTGCAGCTGCTCCGGGTGGTCATTCCCCGGTTCCAGGAGCTGTACGAGGAGGGCGCCTCCGGGCAGTCCCAGCTCACCCAGTACACGCGTTACCTCACCATTGCCCTAGGCCTGCTGAACGCCACGACGCTGGTGTCGCTGGCACGTTCAGGCCAGTTGCTTCCGGGCTGTGCCCTGCCGATCATTCCTGACGACAGCATCATCACCACCATCCTGCTGATCATTACGCTGACCGCCGGTACCGGACTCATCATGTGGATGGGCGAACTCGTCACCGAAAAGGGTGTGGGCAACGGCATGTCGCTGCTCATCTTCACCTCCATCGCCGCAACGTTCCCCACGTCCCTGGGCGCCATCTGGAGCTCACAGGGCCCGGGCACGTTCTTTATGGTCCTGGTCATCGGCCTGGTGACGGTTGCCCTGGTGGTCTTCGTGGAGCAGTCCCAGCGCCGTGTCCCGGTGCAGTACGCCAAGCGAATGATCGGACGCCGGACCGTCGGCGGCACCAACACCTACATCCCCATCAAGGTGAACATGGCAGGCGTGATCCCCGTGATCTTCGCATCCTCCATGCTCTACCTGCCGGGACTGATCTCACAGTTCAACCAGCCCAAAGCGGGCGAGGCGCTCGCGCCGTGGGTTGAGTGGATCAACAACAACCTGACCCGAGGAGACCACCCGATCTACATGGCGCTGTACTTCGCCATGATCGTGTTCTTCACCTACTTCTATGTCGCGATCACCTTCAACCCTGAAGAGGTCTCGGACAACATGAAGAAGTACGGCGGTTTCATCCCGGGTATCCGTGCCGGAAAACCGACCGCGGATTACCTGCAGTACGTGCTCTCCCGGATCACGCTGCCCGGAGCCCTGTACCTGGGCTTCGTGGCACTGATTCCGCTGGTGGCGCTGGTACTGATCAACGCGAACCAGAACTTCCCGTTCGGTGGCACCTCGATCCTGATCATGGTGGGCGTTGGCCTTGAAACCGTCAAGCAAATAGATGCGCAGCTACAGCAACGTCACTACGAAGGGCTTTTGCGATGACGAAAATGTTGATTATTGGACCCCCCGGTTCCGGAAAAGGAACGCAAGCGGAACGTATTTCGGAGCGCCTCGGCGTCGTGGCGATTTCCACCGGTGATATCTTCCGCGCCAACGTGAAGGGCGAAACTCCTCTTGGCATCGAGGCCAAGAAGTACATGGACGCCGGGGACTTTGTTCCGGACAGCGTCACCAACAAGATGGTCCGCGACCGCCTCAGCGAGTCCGACGTCGAGAACGGCTTCCTCCTGGACGGCTACCCGCGCACCACGGCGCAGGTGGACTACCTGGACGGGATCCTCGCGAACAGCGAAGAAAAGCTCGACGTCGTCCTGCAGCTCACGGCCGACGACGAGGAACTCGTCTCGCGCCTGTTGGGCCGTGCCAAGGAAACCGGCCGGAGCGACGACAACGAAGCCGTTATCCGCCACCGCCTGGACCTGTACCACGAGCAGACCGAGGCCGTTGTGGCCAAGTATGCCGAACGCGGCATCCTGACCCAGGTTGACGGCATCGGCGGCATCGACGAGGTCACCGACCGCGTGATGCAGGCCATCAAGGCAGCCCAGGCCGCCTAAGCCCGCAACATGCTTTTCCGAGGCTCCTCCCGGCATCCGGGAGGAGCCTCAGCCATTGAGAGGACACACCATGGCCTTCGGCCAGCCCCGTATCGAATACAAGACCAACGCCCAGATGCGCATCATGCGTGACGCCGGGCTGGTGCTGAACCGTGCGCTGGACGCAGCGGTGGCCGCAGCCGCTCCAGGCGTTACCACCAAGCAGCTGGACGACGTCTTCGCCGCAGTGCTGAACGAGGCCGGCGCCAAGTCGAACTTCCTCGGCTACCACGGCTTCCCCGCCACTATCTGTACCTCAGTGAACGAGGAAGTGGTGCACGGCATCCCCGGCGGCAAGGTCCTCAAGGACGGCGACATCATCTCGATCGACGGCGGCGCGATTGTTGACGGCTGGCATTCCGATTCTGCACGGACCGTCATTGTGGGCCAGGCCGACCCCGAGGACCAGCGGCTTTCCGACGTCACTCAGGCAGCCATGTGGCGCGGCATCGCCGCCTTGGCCACGGGAAGCCATGTGGGCGACATCGGCGCCGCCATCGACGACTACGTCTCCTCCGTGCCGGGCAAGCCGCTGGGCATCCTGGAGGACTACGTGGGCCACGGCATCGGCTCCGAGATGCACATGGCCCCGGATGTCCTGAACTACCGCACGAGCCACCGCGGTCCCAAGATCAAGCCCGGACTCTGCCTGGCGATCGAGCCCATGCTGGTCTGCGGCAGCATCGACACCGCCGTGCTGGAGGACGACTGGACCGTGGTGACCACCGACGGCAAGCGCTCCTGCCAATGGGAGCACTCGGTTGCGGTCCACGAAAAGGGGATCTGGGTACTCTCAGCCCCCGACGGCGGAGCGGAGCACCTGGTGCCGCTCGGCGTCGTACCGGTTCCGATCCCGTAGGTTTCGACGCGCTAATGCGCTCCCGACGCGCTAATGCGCTCCCGACGCGCAAAATCCCTGTCGCTACCTGAATGCCGGTAGCGGCAAGGATTTTGCGTGTCGCAGGTGGAGGGGAGGGTCAGGCCTTGAGCTTGGGCTTGACGTCCTTGGTGTAGATGCCTTCGAGGGTCTTCTTCAGCTCGGTCAAGGTGGCCTTCACGTCGCCCTGTTGGGTGAGGATCTTGGCGGCGGCCTTGGCCATCTCCTGGTCAGCCCCGGGCAGGAACACGCGGGCCCGGTCCTGGACCTTGGTCACGGCGAGCTGGTCCATGGCGGTTTTGATCTGGGGAGTCTGTGCCAGCACCGTGGCCATGTCCGCCGACGTACGGGTGGGCATGTAACCGGTGGCAGCGGAGAACGCTGCCGTGTTTTCCGGCTCGGTCATGAACTTCAGGAACGTTCCTGCGGCGAGCTGTTCCTCTTTGCTAATGCCGCTGGGGATGCCCAGCCCTGCGCCGCCGGTGGGGCACACGCCGCTGGTCTCCTTAGGCCCGCCTGGCAGGAAGCCGACGCCGACGTTGAACGTGGCGGACTTCAGGACGCCCAGAAGCGAGCCCGTGGAGGAAATGGTGGAGGACGTCAGGCCGGCAGAGAAGTCGTCAGCGGCTTCCTTGGACGAGACGCCGGCCCAGTTGTGCTTGTAGATCGAGTCCTGGGCCCACTGCAGGGCTTCCACGGCTTCGGGTGAATCGCACGTGATCTCCCAATCCTTGGACCACGCGCCGCCCCAGCCCCAGAGATTGTTCTGCAGTGTCCAGCCGGCGTAGCCAGCCAGGGCGGGATAGATGTAGGCGTACTGCGCCCCGGAGGACGCTTTCAGCTTGGGGGCCCATTCGCCGAATTCCTGCCATGTTGCCGGTGCCCGGTCCGGCAGGCCGGCGGCGGCGAAGTGGTCCTTGTTGTAGTAGAACAGCGGCGTGGACCGCCCGTACGGGAGCGCCCACTGCCGGTCATCGTACTTGTAGTCATCCACCAGGGACTGGCGGAAATCGTCAACCTTGATGTCCAGTTCCTTGATGAGCCCGTCGACCGGAATGATGCTGCCGTTGGTGAAGTAGCGGAACCACCAGACGTCGGACAGCACGACTACTCCGGGCAGTCCCGATTTGGCGGCCTGGGACGTCTGGAACTTCTGGGCGATTTCCTCGTAGTTCGCGCCGGCCGTTACCAGGTTGATCTGGATATCCGGGTACTTCGCGTGGAACTTTTCGATGATGGCCTTCTCGACGTCCTGGGACTTGCCCGGGTGGTTGGTCCAGAAGTCGATCTTCGCCGCCGGCTTCACGCCGCTGAAGTCGATTTCCGCGGCTTCCGTTGAGGTGGTGGTGCCGCCGGTATCAGGCCCCCCGCAGGCGGAAAGCGCTGCGGCGCCGGCCGTTACGCCAGCCAGCCCCAGGAAATGCCTCCGGTCCAGATTTGTTGCCATGATGGTTCCTTTCGGTTGTTGCCTAGGAAGGTCTTGCTGTTGGGGTGGAAGAACGACGGCGGAGCCGGGGTCAGCCGGTCACGCTGCCTTGGGTGAGGCCCGCGACGATGTAACGCTGGAGCGCTGCGAAGACCACCAGGATGGGCACGATGACCAGCACGGCGCCGGCCATGAGGATGCCCCAGCCGGAGGCGTTGCTTTCGGAGTTCTGCAGCAGCGTCAGGCCAACGGGCAACGTCATGGTTTCCGGACGGTCGGTGATGATCAGCGGCCAGATGTATTCGTTCCATTCGCTGACCACCGTCACCAGCGCCACGGTGGCAATGGAGGGAATGGACACGGGGACCACGATCTGCCACAGGCGGCGCCAGTGCCCGGCGCCGTCGATCTCGGCGGACTCGAGGATGGAGGCAGGCAGCGTCAGGAAGTGCTGCCTCAGCAGGAACGTCCCGAACGCTGTGCCAAGCCCCGGCAGGATGATGCCCCACAGGGTGTTCTTGCCGCCTAGCCCGGCGATCAGGATGTAGTTCGGCAGGATGGAGACCTGCGGCGGGACCATCAGGGCCACAAGGATGAGGATGAAGATGGCGTTCCTGAAGGGGAAGCGCACGAATACCAGTGCGTAGGCCGTGAGGATGGCCAGCAGGACTTTAATAGTTGAGCCCACCACCGTGACGATGGTGCTGTTGATGAAGAACTGCGCGAACGGCACGGTAGTCATCGCAATGTTGTAGTTCTCCGGGTTCAGGCTCGCCGGCAGGATTTTAAGGTCCATGGTGATGATTTCCCCTGGCAGCTTGAAGGAGCTCAGGATCATCCACAGCAAGGGCAGGAAAACCACCAGCGTTGCCAGCAGCAGGGGAACGTAGCCGCCGGCGATGGTCTGGATGAGGTTCCGTGCCGAGAAGGGCCGGTCCCGGGGGATGAAAGTTTCGGACGGTGCGACAGGGGGAGCCGTTGGGTCAGGGTTGACCGGAGAGAGCGAACTCATGAGTAGTGCACCTTCCGTTCCACGAAACGCAACTGCAGGACAGTGATGACCAGCAGGATGGCGAAGAGGACCACGGAAATCGCTGCGGAGTACCCTGCCCTGTTGAACGCGCCGAACGCCTGCAGGTAGGCCTCGTAGATCAGGGTACTGGTGCCGGTTCCGAGGGGTGTCATGATCCGGATCAGGTCGAACGCCTGGAGTGAGCTCAGCATGGTGGTGATCAGGAGGAAGAAGGTGGTGGGGGACAGGAGCGGGATGGACATGCTGAGGAAGCGCCTGAATCCGTTCGCCCCGTCCAGCGAGGCAGCCTCCATGACGTCCTGCGGCAGTGACTGCAGGCCCGCGAGGTATACCACGGCGCAGTAGCCAAGGTTTTTCCAGACATAAACCAGGATGACCATCACCAGCGACAGCTGGGGATCGTTGATCCATTGCGGGCTCTGCTGGCCGATGCCGCGGAGAATCCAGGCCAGGACGCCGTATCCCGGATCGAAGATGAAAAGCCAGACCAGGCCAACCCCCACCCCGGAGAGCACATAAGGAGCGAAGACAGCGGACCGGGCAAACGTGGTGCCCCGTACCTTGGAGTTCAGCGCTAACGCGATGACAAGCCCCAGCAGCATGGAGCCGCCGACGGTCACCAGTGTGAACACGGCGGTGGTGCCCAGTACCTTGGGGGCGTCGTCGCTGGTGAAGAACGTGACGTAGTTGTCGATTCCCACCACGGTGGCCGATGCGGAGCCAAGGGTCCAGTCGAGGGTTGAGTAGTAGATGTTGCTGATGAGGGGCCGGTACGTGAATACTGCGATCAGTATCAGGTTGGGGAGTGCCAGGGCGAGGAAGACGAAGAAGTCCCGCCGGGCCCGGCCGGACCAGCGCCGGGTCTGGTGTTTGCCGGGCGGACCGGATTGGTCGGGCGGACTGGCCGGTGACGTGGAAGCGAGTTGCCGGGTCATTGGTGTCTCTAACGGATCGGGGCCTGCAATGGCTGGCCGATGGGCAGGGGATCTAGGCATACTTCACCACACGGCTGGTGGGCAGAATCCCGCATAAGCCCTCGTCAGAGGATAGTTATTGAAGGCTTCATTGCCCATTAACGCTGTGTTGCTTGCAGTATTGCATAGTGTTCGCCTGACGGGCGGGAAGTGCTGTACTGCGATAGCGCAGAATGGATCGCATGGGAGCAATCACGGATGTGCCTGGGATCAGGGTTGGCCATGAGCAGAAGACCGGCGACGGCTGGCTGACGGGAGTCACCGTGGTGCTGCCGCCGCCGGGCACTGTCGGGTCGGTGGACGTCCGGGGCGGTGGCCCGGGCACGCATGAGACTGACGCGCTGGATCCCACCACGCTGGTGTCCACGGTGGACGCCGTGGTCCTCACCGGCGGCAGCGCCTACGGGCTGGTCTCGGCCCACGGTGCACAGCGTTGGTGCGAGGAAAACGGCCGGGGATTCGCCGTCACCGGGGGAGTGGTGCCCATCGTTCCCGCCGCCGCGATCTTCGACCTGGGCCGGGGAGGCGACTTCTCAGCGCGCCCGACGGCGGACATGGGGTACGCGGCCACCGTTGCCGCTGCTGCCGAAAAGGACGGGCACGACGTCGGACGCGGCAGCGTGGGCGCCGGCACTGGCGCGATGATCGGACGCGGACAGTTCAAAGGTGGGGTGGGTACGGCATCGGTCACGCTCGAGAACGGCGTTGTTGTAGGGGCGCTGGCCGTAGTGAACGCCTTGGGATTTCCGGTGGTGCTTCCGGGAAATCCCGAACCCTCCGCGCGCTCGGTCGTGCCTCCCTTAGACGCGCGCTTCCGGGTTCCCGATTCCCCGTCAGCGGATGCCGGCCCGCCTGCGTTGAACACAACGCTTGTAGTAGTGGCCACAAACGCCCTGCTCGATGTGGCCGAGTGCTATCGGACTGCTTCTGCTGCGCATGCTGGGCTGGCCCGGGCGCTCAATCCGTCGCACACGTTGGCCGACGGGGATACTGTCTTTTGCCTCGCCACTGGTGAGGTGGCTTTGGACCGGAGTACTGAAACTGCCCGGCAGGTGAGTCTCATTACCCTGCAGAGTGCGGCAGCCGACGTCGTACGCTTGGCGATCCTCGACGGGATTTCGGGAAGTCCAATTTCCGGGTAAGGTGTCTACTTTCATATTTGGTTTGGACTTTCTACCCACTTACAGTAAAGTGGTTTGTTGGTTGTCTGCTCAGCTGTGCCCTGTTTGGGGCCGGAGGCGATAACCGATCCAACAAAAACGTTCGTGGTCATGTCCGGTGCAATCCGGCAGGGCTGCGGCAACAACAGTTAGCGGAGGGTATGGCCAAGAAGGACGGGGTCATTGAGATCGAAGGCGTTGTGACTGAGGCGCTGCCTAACGCGATGTTTCGCGTTGAGCTGACCAACAAGCACATCGTACTCGCGCACATCTCAGGCAAGATGCGCCAGCACTACATCAGGATTCTCCCTGAGGACCGGGTAGTGGTGGAACTGAGCCCTTATGACCTCACTCGGGGTCGTATCGTCTACCGCTACAAGTAAATTCTGGGCGGCCTCAGCATGAGTTGACGGCTGCTCCAGTTGACCAACTGCCACACGCAAAGGAATGCCATGAAGGTCAAGCCGAGCGTCAAGCAGATCTGCGAAAAGTGCAAAGTGATCCGCCGTAATGGCCGGGTCATGGTGATCTGCGAGAACCCGCGCCACAAGCAGCGCCAGGGCTAATTTCCCTCCTGAGGGAAATCCTGGGTTGCTAACCCACGCAAGTAAATAAAAGGCAGCACAAGCTGAACTGGGACGTATGAGCCCGGACAGCTAACCCCCGGTCGGAGGCTGGGGCCGCACAGAACGTGCGGGTGTACTGCCTACGACCTCCGGTTTATTCAAGGAGCACTGCCTCTATGGCTCGTCTCGCTGGCGTAGACATTCCCCGCGAAAAGCGGTTGGAAATTGCGCTTACTTACATCTACGGCGTGGGCAAGACCCGTGCACACGAAACCCTGGCTGCCACTGGCATCAGCGCTGACGTCCGCGTTAAGGACCTCACCGATGCTCAGCTGGTAGAACTTCGTGACTACATTGAAGGCAACTACAAGGTTGAGGGTGACCTTCGCCGCGAAGTAGCAGCTGATATCCGCCGCAAGGTTGAAATCGGCAGCTACGAAGGTATTCGCCACCGTAAGGGCCTGCCAGTGCGCGGACAGCGTACGAAGACGAACGCACGTACCCGTAAGGGTCCGAAGCGCACCGTTGCAGGCAAGAAGAAGGCTCGTTAAATCCCTCGGGATTGACTCGTCTTCCCCCAATAACTTTCTGTAGGAGAAAAAATGCCCCCGAAGACTCGTGGCGCGGTTCGCAAGCCGCGTAAGAAGGACAAAAAGAATATCGCGCTGGGCCAGGCGCACATCAAGAGCACTTTTAACAACACCATCGTGTCCATCACGGACCCGAACGGCGCTGTTATCTCTTGGGCTTCCTCAGGTGAGGTTGGCTTCAAGGGCTCACGCAAGTCCACCCCGTTCGCAGCCCAGATGGCTGCCGAAGCTGCTGCCAAGCGTGCGCAGGAGCACGGCATGCGCAAGGTTGACGTTTTCGTCAAGGGACCGGGTTCCGGACGCGAGACCGCAATCCGCTCGCTGCAGGCCGCTGGCCTGGAGGTTGGCTCCATCCAGGACGTCACCCCCGCAGCGCACAACGGCTGCCGTCCGCCGAAGCGCCGCCGCGTCTAAGGCTTTTCCAGCAGCTTGAGCTTGCCCGGACCGTCAATGGTCCGGGCAAGCCCAGCCGCGTTAAGTCTTCAGACCGAATTTCCACCACCTGTGTTGCGTCATATAGCGGATGCTCGCCGAAAGGAAACCTAAGTGCTCATTGCACAGCGCCCCACCCTCTCCGAAGAGGTAGTCTCCGATAACCGCTCGCGTTTCATCATTGAACCGCTGGAACCGGGCTTCGGCTACACCCTCGGAAACTCCCTCCGCCGTACCCTGCTCTCCTCCATCCCCGGTGCCGCTGTAACCAGCATCCGGATCGATGGCGTGCTGCACGAGTTCACCACGGTTCCGGGTGTCAAGGAAGATGTCACTGAGATCATCCTGAACATCAAGAGCCTGTCGGTTTCCTCCGAGCACGATGAGCCGGTTGTGGCTTACCTGCGCAAGCAGGGCCCCGGAGTCGTCACCGCCGCGGACATCGCTCCGCCGGCCGGCGTCGAATTCCACAACCCGGATCTGCACATTGCCACGCTGAACTCGAAGGGCAAGTTCGAACTCGAACTGACCATCGAGCGCGGCCGCGGCTACGTTTCGGCAGCTCAGAACAAGTCCGGCGATTCCGAGATCGGCCGTATCCCGGTCGACTCGATCTACTCGCCGGTCCTGAAGGTTACTTTCCGCGTGGAAGCAACCCGTGTTGAGCAGCGCACCGACTTCGACAAGCTCATTGTTGACGTCGAGACCAAGCAGGCCATCGCCCCGCGCGATGCTGTTGCTTCCGCAGGTACCACCCTGGTGGAACTCTTCGGTCTTGCCCGCGAGCTGAACACCGCAGCTGAAGGTATCGAGATTGGCCCGTCGCCGACGGATGCTGCCCTGGCAGCAGACATGGCACTGCCGATCGAGGATCTGGACCTCACCGTCCGTTCCTACAACTGCCTCAAGCGTGAGGGCATCCACACCGTGGGTGAACTCGTTGCACGCTCCGAGGCTGACCTCATGGACATCCGTAACTTCGGTGCGAAGTCCATTGACGAGGTCAAGGCAAAGCTGGTTGAACTGGGCCTGTCCCTCAAGGACTCGCCTCCCGGTTTTGACCTCGCAGCACGCGCCGCAGCAATTGAAGAGGACGACGCCGCTTTCGGCGACGACGAACTCTAACAAACAGATCTTGGCCGGCTGGCTGGATGCACCACGGTGTGCGCAGCCCACTGGCTTCCATATGAGGAGAAACTATTATGCCTACCCCCGCTAAGGGTCCGCGCCTCGGAGGCGGAGCGGCTCACGAGCGTCTTATGCTCGCGAACCTGTCCGCCGCACTGTTCGAGCACAAGCGGATCACCACCACGGTGACCAAGGCCAAGCGACTGAAGCCGTACGCCGAGCGTCTGGTGACTTTCGCCAAGCGTGGCGACCTGGCTTCCCGCCGCCGTGTACTCGGCCTGATCAGCAACAAGGGCATCGTCCACGAGCTGTTCACCGACATTGCACAGGCAGTGGAGAACCGCGACGGCGGCTACACCCGCATCACCAAGATCGGCAACCGCAAGGGCGACAACGCTCCCATGGCTGTCATCGAACTGGTTCTCGAGCCGGTTTCCGCCAAGCAGGCTGTTGTGGCCGAGGCTACCCAGGCTGCCGCCAAGGCTGCTCCGGTTGCTGAAGAAGCTCCGGTTGTTGAAACTGACGAAACCGAAGCTCCCGAGGCTCCTGAAGCTGAGACGGAAGCTGCAACCGAAGAGGCTCCGGCCAAGAAGGCTGCCAAGGCTCCCGCTGCTAAGAAGAAGGACGAGGACGAAGCGAAGTAATTCGCCAATTCCGTCGCATAGACTTATGTCTATGAACCACCAAAAACCCGCTGCCCCCGTTTTGGGGGGCGGCGGGTTTTTGCGTGTCCGGTTTGATTTATCGTACGACGGCGGCCCCTTCAATGGGTGGGCCGTGCAGCCGGGATTGCGGACCGTCCAAGGGATCCTGGAAGAGGCGCTGGCGCTGTTGATCCGCCGGCCCATCCGGGTCACGGTGGCGGGGCGTACCGACGCGGGCGTGCACGCCCGCGGCCAGGTGGTCCACCTGGACCTGACCGAGGCCGAGTGGCTGGAGCTGCCGCGCGGGCACGAACTGGATCCCGCCGTCGCGTTCCAACGGCGGATTCGCGGTGCCCTCAGCAGGGGGCTGGGCGACCTGACCGGTGCCATCGAGGTTCACCTGGTGTCCTTGGCGCCTGTGGGGTTTGACGCCCGCTTCTCTGCGCTGTGGCGGCGCTACAGCTACCGCATCGCGGACGGTCCTGCCCTTTGGGATCCGCTCGAACGGTACTTCACGCTTTGGCACCAATGCCCCCTGGACGTGGACCTGCTGAACGAAGGTGCAGCGCAGCTGCTGGGGCTGCAGAACTTCCTGTCCTACTGCAAGCCGCGGGAGGGTGCCACCACCGTCCGCGAGCTGCAGCGGTTCGAATTCCACCGCGGTGAGGACGGCGTTATTGTGGCCACCGTCCAGGCCGATGCTTTCTGCCACAACATGGTGCGCTCCCTGGTTGGTTCGGCGCTGTTCGTGGGGGAGGGCATCGAGGAGCCGGGGTGGCTGCATGAGCGGCTGCTGGCCAAGAAGCGTGACGCCAAGTCCGTCCTGGCCGCCCCGCACCCTCTGGTCCTTGAAGAAGTGGCCTACCCGTCAGACGACGAGATGCTGGCCCGTGCCGAGCTGACAAGGGCAGTCCGCAAGCACTGAGCCCGAGCTCAACCAGCGGGGACCGGCTCAACCTCCGGCTTCGACGGGCAGGGTCATGGTGAACGTGCTTCCGCCGCCCAGGGCACTGGCGCAGGCGATGGCACCGCCGTGGCGTTCCAGGATGGTTTTGGTGATGGAGAGGCCCAAGCCGGCTCCCGGAATGGCAGCGTCCCGGGCAGACTCCGCACGGAAGAACCGGCTGAAAACCTTGGCCGCATCCTCCGGCGCCATGCCCATCCCGGTGTCCCGAACAACAAGCTTGACCCAGTCGTCGGTGCCGGCCGCGCTGATGGTTACTGTGCCGCCGTCGGGCGAGTATTTGATGGCATTCGACACCAGGTTGTCCAGTGCCTGGCCGATCCGCAGCGGGTCGGCATAGGCCCAGAGCGGTGAGGGCACGTCGGCCACCAGGGCTACGGCTGACCGCTCCGCGTGTGCCTGGGCTGAGCCGATGCTGGTCTCCACCAGGCCGGAAATGTCGGTGCGTTTCGGGTGGACGTTCAGGGCGGCGGACGCTTCGAGCGTCAGGTCCGAGACCAGGGCAAGCAGCCGTTCGGAGTTTCGCTGGACCACCTCCAGCCGATGGACCGTAACGTCGGGAAGTCCGTCGCTGTCCTCGAGCACCAGGTCGATGTTGCCCAGGATGGAATTCAGCGGCGACCGGAATTCGTGGGAGACGTTCGAGACCAGTTCCTCGTTCGCGGCCATGGCTTCAACCAGCCCCGTGACGTCGCTGTAGACGACCACCGCTCCGGTGAGGCGGCCGCCGTCGTCCATTAACGGCCTGGCGGCGGTGGACACCGCGCGCTGCTGCGGGACATCGCCGATCCAGACGAGATAGTCCGCGAAAGATTCACCCTCAATGGCGCGCCGGAGGGGACGCTTGTCCGGCGGGAGGGGAGTCACTTTGTCCTGGGCGAAGACCCGTTGTTCGCCGTGGTCGGCAGGCACGACGCCGGCGGGTGCGGCGGTTTGCTGCCAACGCCGCATCATGTTGTTGGCCAGCAGCTGGTCACCGTGCGAATCTACGGCAACAATGCCGACGTCGGTGGCGTCCAGGATGGTCATCAGGAGTTTCTCGCGTTCCCGGCTCGCGGCGAGCAGCTCCCGCAGCTCCTGGCCCATGGCTTGCAGCTCGCGCTGCTGGACGCGCATGTTGACGCTGGCGAAACGGATCGCGAGTGAGACAGCAAGCATCACCAGCGGGAAAAGAATGAGCGCCGTGATGTCGGCAGCCGTGAGGTTGGGCAATTTCGGGGCTGTTGAGGGAACCATGATCAGGAGCGGTCCCAGAGCGCTCAGTACAAGGCTGGTACGGACCAGCATCCCGGAAGCGGCGAGCCAGATAACCGGAAACACCACCAGGATTGCCAGTCCCGGCAGGAGCGGCGCGGCGCCGTTGCGGAGGAGTCCCACTGCGAGAAGGTCCAGCACTGGAATGATCAGATAGGCACTATGGCGCATGCGCTCCCAGGGCGTCAGGAAACATGCCAGAAAGAGGACGGCGTGCAGTCCCAGTCCGGCCAGGTAGAGGGGGCTGGACAGCAGCGATGGCCATGTGAAGGGCGTCATCACGCCGAGGATGACGACAATGAGCGACAGCGGAAGCTGGCACAGTGCCACCTGGGTGCGAGGGCCGAGCTTCCTGAAATAGAGGGCAACTCCCCGCGGCGAGGGACGTCGAGCCATACGGAGTCTCCAACTTTCCTGACGGTCCCCATTCCGTCCCCAATGATTTGATGCAGCCGAATATCTGAACGCTGAGGTAATCAGCCCTCCGAATCCTAATCTGCTGCGTTGTCATGGTAATTGACTTTCCAAAACTAAACGCCGGAACGCGTGTCATCCACCGTTCATACTTGTACCGTATAGAGAGTTGGAGTGGATGAGGGGATTAGCGCTGGGCTGATGGGGACCTCTTCCACCTGGCAACAGGGATAGACATGGACGATCTTGGGGTAGCTGTAGTAATTGAAGACGACGCCGATGTGCGGAACCTCCTTGAAGGAGTGCTGCGCCAGGCAGGCTTTGAGGTCCATACTGCCGCCGAAGGGCGGGAGGGCGTAGAAGTGGTACGACATAACAAGGCCCAGGTGGTCACGCTGGACATCGGTCTCCCGGACATTGACGGTTTTGAGGTTCTGCGGCGAATCCGCTCCTTCAGCGATGCCTATGTAGTTATGCTGACGGGCCGTACCGAGGAACCAGACCTACTCTCAGCCCTGAACGCCGGGGCAGATGACTACATCGCCAAACCCTTCAGGCCGCGTGAACTCCGGGCCAGGGTGGCGGCCATGATGCGCAGGCCGCGCCATGAGGTCACCGGTCCACCCCAGGCAGCTGCATGGGCCGAGCCTCCGGCCGCGCCGGCGACCTTCACCCACGCGGGAGTTCTCCAGCACAACGGGCTCATTCTGAACTACCGGACCCGCACGGTGGTGATTGGCGAGGTCAACCTCGGACTCACGCGCAGCGAGTTCGACCTCCTGCACACTTTGCTCCGCGGCGAGGGGGCGGTGTGTACGCGGTCCGATCTGGTGCGAGCAGTCCGCGGTGACCTTTACGAGCCCGATGCGTATATCAGTGAGGCCGACGAGCGGGCCGTGGAAGTCCACGTCGGGAACCTTCGCCGCAAGCTCCGGGAGGATCCGCAGTCACCGCGCTGGCTTCAGACGGTGCGGGGAGTGGGCTACCGACTCGCACCAACAAGGACCGACCTGCAGGGCTGGCCGGGGGCTGGACACTGAAGGGTTAGTCGTTTTTCAGGATGTACTTCGCTTGGAGTTCTGAGACTGTACGCACTCCGTGCTCGGCCAGGGTTGCCAGCAGTGCCTGGCCTTGGACGAAGTCGCCGCGGCGGATGGCATCCTCCAGTGCTTGAGCCAGGACTGACAAACGGATCCCGCCCACCATGGCTGAAGCGATCCGCAGGCTGATGACGGCGTCCAAAGCAATGGGGCGGTCCTCGGTGTGGACCGCTGCCGCCAGCCGGCTGAAGCGCTGGTCCCACAAAGACGCGTAATCGCGGGCGAATCCAAGGGCAAGTTCGGGGCCGTCCAGATCTGCCTCCAGTTCCGCCAGGATGTCCGGCTCGACCCAGCGCGCTGGCTCTTCGCCCCTCATCGGCAGGCCAGCGCCCACGCCCGCATCAGCCCCCGCGGCCGACGGCTCGGCAGGGACACCCCCTCTGCTGGAGGTGAGATGTGGACTATCCATGCTTCAAGGCTACTTCCTGTAGTTATGTGAGAGCCCATGTTCAGTAGATCCTGTGGAAACCTTGAGTCATCCTTGCATCAGATATCCCGGGGCTATTTCCCGCTGAATGTGACAACCGTGTTGATAACCGCTGGCCCCAGAATGGCAATGAAGAGCACGGGAAAAATAAAGAACAGCAGGGGAAAGAGGATCATCACAGGCAGTTTCATGGCCTTTTCCTCGGCACGTTGGCGGCGTTTTACGCGCATCACCTTGGCCTGGATCCGCAGGACCCGGCTGATGGCGATGCCATAGGTGTCGGCCTGGACCACAGCCTGGACGAAGCTCCGAAGTTCCGGGATGTTGGTCCGCTCGGCCAGTGCCTGATACGACTCACGCCGGCTGCGGCCCACCTGCATGTCCTGCAAGGTACGCACCAGCTCTTCTGCCAGCGGTCCCTTGCCGTTTTCGCCGGCGCGGGCCATGGCCCCTTCGAAGCCAAGACCCGCCTCCACGGAAATCAGCATCTGGTCCAGTGTGTTGGCCAGTTCCAGCTGCATAACCTTCTGGCGTTCCTTGCCCTTGCTGTAGAGCAAGAGGTCCGGGATGAAATAGCCGAGGAACAGCAGGAAGATCCCGGCGAGCTTCATGACGGGCGTGGTGCCCACTGCACTCAGATAAAGGCCGAGGGACGCGCCCGCAACACCGAGGGCTATCTTGGCACCAAGAACCTTTTCGAGGGGCATGGACAGCGGCCTGCCGGCGAGTGACAGCAAGCGATCGAGCTTGCGGACATAGGCCGGGGGAGTCACACGGTAACCGATCCCTGCCAGGAAGCCTCCGGATTGTTTCTCCGGTGCTTCGGCAGTTTGGCGCCCCCGGGTGAGGATGGCGACGGTGGCAGTCCGCGCCTTCCGGTCGACGGACAGGATGGACCAGGCCAGGTAGCCGACGGGAACCGAAACCAGCAGGAGCGAGGAAATTACTAGCGGGCTCATGTCGCCTCAGAACTTCAGATCAATGATTTTGCGCATCCACAGGCTGCCAATCGTCATCAGCACAACCGACGCACCGATCATGCCCCACCCGAGCGGGTGTGTGAACATCGAGTTCATATAGCCAGGATTCACGGTCATCAGCATCATCACGATGCCGAACGGCATTGCAATGAGAATGTAGGCCGAGAACTTACCCTCCGCGGCAAGGGACTTGATGTGCCCCTTAATTTCGGAACGCTCCCGGATGGTCTCATTCACTTGGTCCAGCACCTCCGCCAGGTTGCCGCCCACTTCTCGGTTGATCTGGATGGCCTGGGCAATCCAAACGAAGTCCTCGTTCTGCATGCGCTCAGAGGTATCAGTCAGTGAGGCGAGCAGGTCACGGCCAAGGCTCGTCTCGGTGATGACGCGCCGCATTTCCTCCGACGTGGGGCTCTGGGATTCGGCGGCTGCGGCGTCGATGGCCCGGAGGATGCTGTGGCCTGCCCGCAGGCCGCCGGAGAGCAGCTGCAGGGTGTCGCCGAGTTGTTCATCGAACTTGGCGCGCCGTTTGCCGGCGCGGAAGCCCAGCACAAGGTTGCCCACGAACGGCGCCAGGACAACGAGCAGGACGGAGATGGCAGGAACACCCATGACGAGCCCAACCAGGGCGCCCACGGTGGCGCCGGCGATGACCAGCACCATGTACTCAGTCTGGCTCAGCCGGAGTCCTGCATTTTCCAGAGCTTCGCGGTTGTAGAGACGGACGTTCCTGGTGCCCAGGAATCGGCCCAGGCCACCCACGGTGGCGTCCGATAACCGGCTAAGGTTCGACGGCGGATCCGCCTCAAAGGGCCGGCGCCTGTCTTGCGCGATGTCGGGCGTCCGCGGCAGCACCAGAGCCAGTCCCACCATGATAGGGGCGAGGAACAGGAGCGCGGCTCCAATGATGATCAGCATGGTGTCCTAAGCCTTTCCGGTGCCAGCCGGACCCGGACCAGCAGGGGTGGCGAACACGGAAGGTGATACATGGATTCCTAGGTCCTCGAAGCGGTCGATGAAGCGCGGCCGGATGCCGGTGGCCACGGGTTTGCCCAGGAAGCGCCCGTGTTGGTCAACGCCGGCGGAGTAGTCGAAGACGAAGGCGTCCTGGAGGGTGACAATGTCCCCTTCCATGCCTTGGACCTCAGTGACGTGGGTGATCCGCCGGGAACCGTCACGCAGGCGTGAGATCTGGACAATCAGGTTCACGGCGGATGCGATCTGCTCCCGGATGGCCCGCAGCGGCAAGTCCATTCCGGCCATGAGTACCAGCGTTTCCAGGCGGGCAACAGCGTCTCGCGGGGAGTTGGAGTGGACCGTGGAGAGGGAACCGTCGTGGCCGGTATTCATGGCCTGGAGCATGTCCAACGATTCGCCGCCACGGACCTCACCCACCACAATGCGGTCCGGGCGCATACGCAGGGAGTTGCGGAGCAGTTCGCGGATGGTCACTTCGCCTTTGCCCTCGGTGTTCGGCGGCCGGCTCTCGAGCCTGACCACGTGGTCCTGCTGGATCTGCAGTTCCACGGCGTCCTCGATGGTGACAATCCGTTCGTTGGCCGGCAGAAAGGAAGAAAGCACGTTGAGCAGGGTGGTCTTGCCGGTGCCCGTTCCGCCCGACACGATGATGTTCAGCTTGGCCTTGACGCACGCGTCAAGGAGTTCCGCCATCTCCGGCGTCAGGGTGCCGAAATCGATGAGGTTCCGGACCGTCAGCGGGACCTTGCTGAATTTACGGATGGTCAGCGAGGAGCCGCCCACGGCCAGCGGCGGGATCACGGCGTTGACGCGCGAGCCATCCTCCAACCGGGCATCCACCAAGGGAGAGGACTCGTCGATGCGACGGCCCACCTTGGAGACGATGCGTTCGATGACCTTGCGCAGGTGCTGCTCGGAGCTGAAGCGCGAGTCCGCCAGGGTGAGGTGGCCTTTACGCTCCACGTAGATCTGGTCCATGCGGTTGACCATGATCTCAGTGACGTCGGGGTCATCCAGCAGCCGCTGCAGCGGACCGTAACCCAGGACGTCGTCAGCGACGTCCTGGACAAGGCGCGTCCGCTCCTCGGCCGAAAGGGGAACCTGCTCGGCATCAATGATGCGTGTCAGTTCTTCCCGCGCCGAGGTTTTCAGTTCGTGTTCGGTGATCCCGGAGTCGTTGAACCGCGCACCTAGGCGCTCGAACAGAGCGGTGGCGGCCCTTTCCTTGAGCGCGGCGAAAACGTCCACGGGCTTTAGGGGTTTCGACCGCGTCTCTTCCGGATGCGCGTGGGCAGGAACGACGACGGCGGGCGGTGCCGCCGTCGTACCTTGTCCGGGGGGCTGGTCAAACCACTGCACGTGCTGGGCGGAAATTTCCGGGCGCGGCTGAGGGAGCGCGGGCGCTGACGCCTTTGCGGATGCAGGCTGGACAATTGGCTGTGTTTTGGCTTGGGCGGCGCTGATGCGCTCTGAGAGTTTCATTTAGACCACTACCCTTCGGTGCAGTTTGCGCTGCGATTTTGCCCGCCACGCCGGGTTGAAGCGTTCTACGAGCTGGTTGAGGCCTCTAATTGCCGGATCTTTCACCGTCTCCTGGAGCACTGGGACCCCGCGGTTGGTGGACAGGGCCACCGCGCGGGAACGCGGGATACTCACGTCAACAGGCGCACCGATGGTGGATTCGAGGTCCTGGACGGTAAGTCCCGTCTTGGAGTCGGCCATGTTCAGCACCACGTGCCGCGTCTCTGGGAGGATATCCAGCTGGCGCAGGACGTCCAGCCCCGAACGCAATCCACGGACGCTCGGAATGTCCATGCCGCTGACCCACACCACGTCGGTGCACTTTTCCATGGCTGCGAGCCCGATTTCCGGCAGTCCTGGCGCGGTGTCCACGACGACGTACTGGAACTGCTCTGACAGCTGTTCGATCAGTCGCCCAATCTGGTCCGGTGTAATTTGGTCTGCGTCCACGGGTGTTGTGGGAGCGCAAAGCGCATAGATGCTGCCCGGATGGACCGTGAGGAAGGCCTTGAGGACCAGGGAATCCTGGCTCGCGGCGGGAGACACTGCATCCGTCACGGTGTGCGCTGGGTCCAAGTACAGCCCGGAAGCGACATCTCCGAACTGGAGATCCAGGTCGACGATCACGACGCTCATGGGAGCGATTTTGCCCAGCCCGATGGCGATGTTGGTGGCGATGGTGGTTTTACCCACGCCGCCTTTGGGCGAGAAGACGCCGATTACCAGGCCCTTGTTGCTTTCAGCGACCTGCTGGGGTGCAAGTGTGCGGTGGCGGCTGGCGTACGTCTGGCTGGCGCGCTCCAAGAGGACCCGCAGTTGGGCGGCGTCCGAACCGGGGGCGGCGATGTCGGTGATGCCTGCCCGCATGGCGTGCAGAAGGAATTCGGGTTCGGGTTCGGCGACCACAATCACGGCGAGCTCCGGAAAACTGACGCTCAGGACAGTAGCGAAACGTAGTGCGTCGTCCAAAGGAACTTCGGGCCCCAGGATCAGGACCTCCGGCTGTTCCTGGTCCAGGCTCGCGAAGAGCTGCTGTGGGTCAGCGGGGAGCGAACTCGTGGCGAAGGTTTGCACGCCGCCGTGTAGGCCGCCAGCCACTGCCTCGCGGAGCCGGGCATCGAAGCCGGTATCAGGGGTGATGAGAACGAAGCGGCTCATTTGTAGAGGTCCTGCCGGGTCATAACGCGGGGTCCGCCGTCCTGCGCGTCGAGGGGTTCCCGGCTGAGCCAAATGGAGGCGTATTCGGCCGCGAAAACGATCTTGCTTGAGTTCACGTCGTTTACGGCTACCGTGACCATGAGCATCCCAGTGGGTAGGTTCACGTCCTGCGGGTTGGGCTGGGCGGGGTCGGTTGCTGCGGGCGTGGGTTTTGCGGCTGTTGCTTCTGGCGCCCGCTGGACTGCCGTGACCAGGGCTTTGTGAATCGAGAGCTGGACCGTTTCCTTGTCCGCCTTTGCCTCGAGCCCGCCGTTGGGCAGGGAGATGAAGATGCCTACGGTGTCTCCGGGTGCCAGCCGGCCGCCTACAACGCGCTGAGGTTCAAGCTGGAAAGTGACTTCCTGCAGGCCTTCAGGCACGGGCACGGAGCCAGAGGTCTTCAATTCTTCGGGGGAAACCAGGCGTTCAGCCAGAAGCTGCTCACCGGGGACCAGGTCTGCGGCAGTTACCTTCCCAACCGCTCCGTCCAGGGTGTTCAGCGCTGTTTTTGCGACGGCGGTGCCAGGCAGCTCCTTGAGGGCAACCGAAGCTTTCAACGTCTCCGCCGAGGAGCCCGCGGGCACTGCTGTGGTAACAACGAGGACTCCCACGGGGTCCAGACCGCTGACTGCACGCTGGTCTGCGCCCTGGGCGTAGCTGACAACGATGACCGCTCCGACAATGGCCAACAGGACTGCCACCACACCTGCCAACAAACGTGACTTCACTGAGTGCTCCTGTGTGTATCAAAAATCATGGTGTTCTATGGACTAATTGCTGAGCGCTACGACGGTGGCACCGTCCGGGTTTATGGGGCCTAGGGTGTATCCGGCTGCCAAGGAGACGTGCCTGACGAACGTGCCGATGATGCCGCGGCATGGTTCCCGGCATTCAAGGGCTGCGGGGACGTCCGGCGCCCGGTTGCGGAAGGTGTAGGGGAGGCCGGTGTTGCCGACCTTCCACCCAGCCACTCTGAATGCGGCGAAGGTTGTGAGCTTGAAAACGGCATTCGTTCCGGAGCCGGTCACTTTGTTGAAGATTGGCAGCAGGATGACGACGTCCTTTCCCGCGTTCATGTCCGCAGCCCACGCGTTCAGGGTGGCTTCGCAGTGGGGTGGGGCATTGTTACCGGTGTCGCCGCCCGCAGTGCTGGTCGCGATATCGATGATGGCGCCACACTCGCCGGGATCCTGCTTGAGGCCGCCGAAGCCGCCCTCCACTGCTGCGCCGGACGGACCGTAATTGCAGTCGGCGTTGGCGTTCTTTCCATGCAACTGAAGGAGCTGCATCACGTTCGTGCTGTCGCGGACCTGGCAGATGGACACGGTGACGGGAAAGGGCGTGGGTCCTTTGATGGGGCTGCCCCACTTGACCGTTGCCGGGGCGTTGACCTCGGCAGTGTTCATGCCCAGGGTCCGTGCGAAGAAGAGGGAAACCTCGTTGGGGGAATGGCCGGCTTCCTGCGCAGACGCCGTCACGGTTACCGTCCGGGCGGATGTGTCCAGGACCGTGGACTTGATGTTGCTGAGGCCATCGTTGGCGTTGCTGCTGGTGAGGGATGCAGCGAGGGTAGACGTTGCGGAGCAGCCCGGATCGCTGGCGCTCGCGGCGCATCTTTGTGCAATGGCCAGTGCGGCAGCGTCGGCTCCGTTGCGGAGCTGTGTCCGTTCGGCGTAGAGCATGCTCACATCCACGGCGATGGCGCCGAACCCCAAAAGAGCCACGAGCATGAAGGCGACGATGACGCTCACGGCGCCGCGTTCGCCGTCGTTCTTTCGCTTCGATGGAGTCAGCCGCCGCATAGCATGGCGCCCTTTCCAGTCATCGCGAACGGGCCGGCTATTCCTGTCATGGTGGACAGGCTGTAGGTGATGGTGATTGTCATACGGTTGCCCGGTGCGCAGGTGGCGGTGCCCGTATCGAGATTCTTGAAGGCGATATTTGTGTCCACCAACGATGGCTGAAGCGCTATCGCCGTGTTCTTGGCCGCAGTCCGGGCATCCGACTGAATGCCAGATATGGCCATGACCCGGACCCCTTCACGAGCGGCGGCTGAGAGTGAGGCCTGGGCGTTGTACGCCCGGCTGAACTCCATGATGCCCAGGAGCAGCATGACCAAGAGGGGCGCCACGATCGCAAACTCGACCGCGACGGCTCCACGCTCGGATGCCCGTGACATGTGGGTAGCCCTTCGGTCGTATTGCTATGGCGGGGGAAAAGCTGAGTGGCGGCGGCTGAATGCCGCCGCCACTCTCACGTTGTGCTGGGCGCCACAGGAGATCAGGCGAGGGGCCTTACTTGGAGCAGCTGCCGGCAACTGTTGCAGTGGCTGCCGTGTAAGCACCGCCCTTGACGCTGCAAGCAACGCCGTTGAAGGTTTCGGTAAGGGTCGTGCCGAGGAGGGTCACAGCGACGATGATGACGACTGCGATGAGCGCGACCATGATGCCGTATTCGACGGCGGTGGCGCCCTTTTCTTCACTGCGAAGGCGGATCATGAGGTTGGTGTGGAGAGAAAGCATGGGGACTCCTGAGCGAGTTTTGGGTGGCTGGTCCTGCACCAGCTCAACCACGAAACTAGCAACTCTTGATGCAATGTTGATGAGAACTTGCAGCATCCTGCGCCAAGACTTCTTCGGTTGCGCCTTTCCTTGCCTTTCCCTTTGTAAGTCCTGTGCTAATGCTGCGAAATGGTGTTTAGTCGGACACGCAAACGGACCCCCTCGGTTCTGGGTGCCGAGGGGGTCCGGTATTTGGGGCGCCGTGGCGCGGTGAGGTGCTGGCTGTGATGTCAGGCTATGGCATTCCGAGAGCGGTCTTGAGGGCGGTGGTCATACCCAGGTAGTGGACGTTGAGAGCCTGGCCGAAGGCCGTCACGCCCAGGATGATTGCCAGAGCCAGGAACGAAAGCAGGATCCCGTACTCCGTGGAGGTGGCTCCGCGTTGGTCGTAACCCAGAGCCCTGAGTGTGCTGGCGAGCCGTGCGAACTGGCTGGTGAGCTGACGGAACATAGATCCCCTAAGAAAAAGCGGCCATGATCTGGAGCACGGCTGGCCCCAGCAAGACGATAAACAACGTGGGCAAGATGAAGAAAATCAGTGGAAACAGCATCTTGACGGGCATCTTCATTGCATGCTCTTCCGCCCGCTGCCGCCGCTTGATGCGCATATCCTTGGCTTGCATCTTGAGCACGCCCGCAATGGCAATGCCGTAGGTGTCTGCTTGGACGACTGCCCGGATGAAGCTGCGTACATCCGGAACATCCACCCTCTCTGACAGCGCCAGATAGGCTTCCTTCCGGGACCGGCCAACCTGGATGTCCTGCAGCGTCCTGATCAGCTCATCGGCGAGCGGTCCCCGGCCGTTTTCACCGGCACGGCCCATTGCAGTCTCGAAACCGAGGCCGGCCTGAACCGAGATCAGCATCTGGTCCAGTGCATTGGGCAGTTCCAACCTGATTTCCTCACGGCGCTTCTGCGCCCGGTTGCGAATGAGAATGTCCGGGACGAAGTAACACAATGCGGCGATACCGATGCAGAGCATGAACCGTCCGGCGGAAGGTGCTCCCAGGAACACGAGCAGCCCCAGCATCGCTCCGCCGAAGGCGAGCATGGGCTTGACCATGATGACTCGGGCCAGCGGCCATTGCTTGGGCCGCCCAGCTCCTGCCAACTGCTTGTCAAGCCACGCTTCGTAGCTGTGGGGGGTCACACGGCGGGAAAGGGCAGTAACCCGCTCATTGACATTTAAGGATTGGACGGCCTGGTTCGGCCGCCTGCCGAGATTGGCTTGAATATTGCGGAGCCCTGCCCGGTCTCCCGTGAATGCAAGCCAGATCATGCCGGAAATCGGGAGAACTATGGCCAGGATGGCCGCCAGCGCTATGGGTTGCATTTCTTCCGCCCCCTAGTATTTCGGCTTAATGATGCGGCTGAGCCAAAGCCCGCCGATGGACAGAAGGAGGATGGCTGCGCCAACCATGACGAAACCGACAACCGTGGTGGTGAATACGCGAGCGTAAGTCGGATTAAAGATCACCAGGCCGATAAACATCAGAATTGGCAATGCCATCAGGACGAGCGCCGAAATACGGCCCTCGGCACTCAGCGCCCGGACTTGGCCTCGGACTTGATTCCGATCCCGGATTGTTTCGCCCACGTGGTCGAGGACTTCGGCGAGATCGCCGCCTACTTCCCTGTGGATCTCGATTGCTTGGGCGATCCAGTAGAAGTCTTCGCTGGCAGTTCTGCGGGCCACATCGGCTAACGATTCTCCCAAATCGCGGCCGATTCTGGTTTCATTGACAACTCGGCTCAGTTCCTCGGCCATCGGTCCCTCGTTCTCCTGCGCAGCCGCATCGATGGCCCTCAGGAGGCTATGGCCGGCGCGGAGGCCACCGGCGAACATCTGGAGGGTGTCCGGCACCTGGTCGTCGAACTTCCGGCGACGGCGCGAGATGAGCATATTCAGGAGGAGATACAGCAGGAACGGGGCCAGGAGCAACGACAGGATGCTGATGCCCAGGCCGCCAAGGAAGAAGCCCATAACCGTGGCCACCAGCGTGACCGCCCCAGCCATCAAAAGGTAGTCGCCAGGTTCCTTGTTGAGGCCAGCCTGCTCCAATCTTTCGCGGCTGAGTATGCCCGTGGGACGCTTCTTGAGGCTACGGTTGAGCGCTCCCACAGCCTGGTCTGTCAGCCGGGTCAGACTGGAAGTGTAATGCACGGCGTCAGGGCGTCTTCTTGAGAGGGGAACACCTGCCCTGCCCTTCAGGACCACTCCGAATACCAGGCCGAGGGAGAGGTAAATCAGGAAAAGCCCGGCCATCAATATGCCCAGAGGCAGGTCTGTGGCCATGACTACCGACCCCTTACCGGCTGGGCCCCGAAAACGTGGGGTGAGATCTTGATACCAAGCTCGACGAACCTGTCCGTGAAGCGCGGCCTCACACCGGTGGGGATCGGCTTGCCGAGGAACCGGCCGTTGGCGTCCACACCAGCCGAATAGTCGAAGACGAAGGCGTCCTGCAGGGTGACGATTTCACCTTCCATTCCCTGGACTTCCGTGATGTGCGTAACCCGGCGGGTACCGTCCCGTAGCCTGGAGATGTGGACGATGAGGTTCACAGCGGAGGCCACCTGTTCACGGACTGCCCGGAGTGGAATGTCCATGCCAGCCATCAGCACCAGAGTCTCCAGACGCGCGATGGCATCCCTGGGGGAGTTAGCGTGGACGGTGGAAAGCGATCCGTCGTGTCCGGTGTTCATTGCCTGGAGCATGTCCAGACATTCACCGCCGCGGACTTCGCCCACGACAATGCGGTCAGGACGCATTCGGAGGGAGTTCCGGACGAGGTCCCGGATGGCAACTTCGCCTTTGCCTTCGATGTTTGGCGGCCGGCTCTCCAACCTCACTACGTGGTCCTGCTGCAGTTGGAGCTCAACCGCGTCCTCAATTGTCACGATGCGGTCCGAATCCGGAATGAAGGAAGATAGGGCATTGAGCAAAGTGGTTTTGCCAGTGCCCGTACCTCCGGAGACGATGATGTTCATGCGCGCCAGGACACATGCCTGGAGCAGCTCAGCCATCTCCGGGGAAAGACTGCCGTACGCGATCAGTTTCTGGACAGTCAATGCATCGCGCCCGAATTTTCGGATGGTGAGCGCGGGTCCGTTTACCGCCAACGGAGGAATGATCGCGTTGACACGGGAACCGTCTGCCAGCCGGGCATCAACGAGCGGCGATGATTCGTCGATTCGACGTCCAACCTTGGAAACAATCCGTTCAATGACGCGGCGCAGCGCATCGTCTGATGCGAACTTCGTGTCTGTCATGAAGAGCTTGCCGTCGCGTTCCACATACACCTGGTCAAAGCGGTTCACCATGACTTCGGTGACGGAGGGGTCGTCGAGAAACCGCTGGATTGGGCCGTGGCCCAGCACATCGTCGATGATCTCGCGGATCAGCCTCTGACGTTCCGTCGATGACAACGGGACTTGTTCCTCGTCGACGACGATCTTGAGTTCGTCCTTCACATATTGATGGAGTTCTGCCTCCTCAAGTGAAGAGTCAGTGATACGCGCGCCGAGGCGTTCGTAAAGCGCCTGGCTGGCGCGCTCCTTGAGGGCGCTGAGCGCGCCGCTGGCAACCGCCGCCGTCTGCGTCAGTTCAACCTGGTCCACGGCATTGGCGGTCTCTGCCGTCTTTGCCTCGTGGATGCGGCCAAGCGTCACTGGCTCAGCGGGGCCTGCCGAAGCTGTGAACGGGTTCGGCGGTATCGCTTCAACGAGGGCTGCTGGTGGTTCCGTGCCGCGCACTTTCTCGAGCCTGCGTGAGAGGTTCACTGGACTACCGCCCTTCGGTGCAATTTCTTATGAGGTCTGGCTTCCCAATTGGGTTTGAAACGGTCCACGAGCTGCCGGAGTCCTTTTGCCGCGGGGTCCCGGCCGCCGTCCTGAAGGACCGGAACACCCTTGTTGGTGGAGAATGGAAGACTTCGTGACCGCGGCAGCACTACATCGACCGGCGCCCCGATAGTTGCTTCCACGTCCTGCAGCGTCAAGCCTGTGCGGCGGTCAGCCATGTTGAGTACTACGTGCCGGCGTTCTGGCAGGAGATTCAGTTCGGCAAGGATCTGGCTGCCGGTGCGGAGGCCTCGGATACTTGGAATGTCCATCCCGCAGATCCACACTGCGTCCGAGGCCAGATCCAGGGTTGCAAGAACGTGTTCGCCCAGCCCTGGGGCAGTGTCAACCACTACGTACTGGAATTCCTGTCGCAATTGGCTCAGGAGGTGGCTCACGTTCTCACCCGTGATCCGATCCATTTCCACAGGATTCCTCGGCGCGCAAAGGGCATAAATCCCCGCCGAGTGCACGCTGAGGTAGGTCTTGAGAACCATTGAGTCCTGGCTGGCGGCACCCACCACTGCATCAGTGATGGTGTACTCCGGTTCCAGCATGAGGCCACTGGCAACATCGCCAAACTGGAGGTCGAGATCCACAATCACTACGCCCATGGGGGCGAATTGGCCTAAGCCAACGGCGATGTTGGTCGCAACGGTGGTCTTGCCCACGCCACCTTTCGGGGAGATGACGGCTATAATGCGTCCGCCCTCGGCGTGTTCGTGGTGTTCTGAGCTGCTCGGCGCGAGGCCGCGGCGACGACCCGCTGAAGCGAGGCTGGCCCGCTCCACGATGATCCGGATATGAGCGATTTCCGCTGCCGGGTCCAGGAGATCCCTGATGCCCGCCCGCATGGCTTGGATAGCGATATTCGACGACTCTCCGGCGACCAGAATCATGCTTATCTCGGGGTACTGGAGATCCATGACTGAAGCGAATTTCAGGGCGTCATCCTCCGGCAATCCTGGCCCCAGGATGAAAACCTCGGGGGGTTCCCCCAGGAGCTGCTTGAGGACCTCCTCGGGACCTTGAGGGAGGTAATCGGCCTGGAAGTACTGTAAGGACCCTGGCATCCCGGAGGTGGCCATCCGGACGCGGCGTTCGAAATCGGAGTTCGGCGTGATGAGAACAAACCGGCTCATCGGAACACCTTCGTCTTATCCACGACGCCGGTGTTTCCTTCGCTGGCTTCAGCTGGTTCCTTGGACAGATAGATTTTGCCGAATTCCACTGCGTAGACCAGCCGCTCAGCTTCGACTGAGTTGCGGGCGACCGTAATGAGGTACGTGCCGTCGCTTTGGCTGTTCTTATCGGAGTTCAGCGAGCCCTCGGATTGGTTTCCTTGCGCAGCATCCGGCTGCGCGGCGGTGCCGTTGCTGAACTGGGCCGCCGTGACCAGGACCTTGTGGAAGGTGAGCTGCGTGCCGGCCGACTGGGTTGACGTGTCGCCTGAACCGTTGGTGGAGGTCTCCTGGAGCGATATGAAGATGCCGACTGTGTCGCCTGCGGTGATCTTGCCCCCAACCACGCGCTCGATGGGCAATTTGATCGAGATCTCCTGCATCCCGTCCGGTACCGCGACCCTTGAGGGCCCCAGGAACGAATCGGCATCCACCATCCGGCTGTTGAGGAGTTGCTCACCCGGGACCAATGAGACGGCGGTAACCTTCGTACCGAGATCCTCAACATTGGTGACCGTGCCTTCGGTCAGGGTGGACTTCGGGAGCGGTTTTTTGGCGATGGAGTCGCCGAGTTCGCTGCCGGGTGTTCCGGCGGGGATGGCTTTCTGAACCACGTAGACTTCAGTGGTCTCCGTGCCCGCCATTGCCCGTTGATCTGCGCTTTGAACATATGTGATGAGCAGGACTGTGCCGATTATTGCAACGAGTAGCGCGGCGATGCCTCCCAGTAGGCGTGTTTTCAATTTCTCCCCTTAGATAATTTCTTACTTGATCAGCCCGATGACAACGACGTTGCCGGTGGGTGTGGTTGAGCCTCCGGTGAAGAGGCCCGGATCTGCGGAATACCCAACAAAGGTTCCGTAGAGGCCTTTCTGACTCCCGGAGAAGACGCTGGTCGGGTCATACTTGGCCTGACCGGTAAAGCTCCATGCCTGGAGCTTGAAGCCTGCCCATTTTTCGATGTAGTACTGCACGCTGCTGCCGTTGCATGAGCCGAACTGCGCTGCGGGCATTCCCTTGCAGGTGTACTTGTATACCGGCAGGGCGACGGTCGAATTGGCCAGTGTGGGATTGAGAGCCGGGTTAAAGAGGTCCATGCAACCGTTGGGAACGGCCCCGCCAGCGCTGGTGAGGCTCCACTGGCCAACCTCGGCCGTCACCTTGCAGCCGACGTTTCCATCGGGCTGTAGCCAAGCGAAGCCACCGGGAATGATCTGGTTTGACGGATTTAGCCCGTTGCAGTCCTGGGCGCCACCCCCACCACCTTGAGTGAGGATTTTGTGGGGCATCCCGTCTTCGTTGAATTCGCACGTAGCGAAGGTCAATGGAAGAACTGTGATGCCCTTGGTGGGATAGAGCCACTTGGCAGTGGCAGTGGCGCCCACAGTGGCCGCCGGAGCATCCAGGACGCTCGCGAACATCTTGCTGAGGAAGCCGGCATTCGTGGTTCCGTCCTTTGTTGATGTTGTTACCGAGACCTCGCCCGGCACCGACAGGTCCACGGACTGAACTGTCGACTTGGTGTCGTTGGAGTTGCTGTTGGCGAGCGCAGCCGCCAGGGCCTCCGCGTCGGTCTGAGTGCAGCCGCCCGCGTCTTTGCAAAGATCCATTCCGGCCAAGGCGCCGGCATCAGCAGCGTTCTGGAGCTGGGCCCGCTCAGCATAGATCTGCCCGACATCGACTGCCAGGGCGCCTGCCCCAATCATTGCCAGCATCATGAGCGCCACCAGGACGCCGGCCGCTCCACGTTCTGGCGATTCAGGGTCAGTCACTATCCGCCGCATCGCATGGCTCCTACTCCGGTAAGGGTCACTGAACTTCCAAACAGCCCGGTCATTGTTGCCGACGTGTAGGTGATGGTTACTTTCATGGTGGTATTCGGGGTGCAAGCAGCGGGCGCGAATGTGTACCCGAAGGATCCAGTAAGTCCGGGTGCCCCCGCCACTGCCGCCGCCTTTGCATCCGTTTGATTGTTCTTAACGGCCATCGTCCGAGCTGCTTCGCGGGCCGCCTGCGTCACAGAGATCTGGGCGTTGTAGGCGTGAGCGAATTCGACGATCCCAGTGATGAGAGCCAGCAGCAGAGGCGCAACCAAGGCAAACTCGACGGCGACGGCGCCACGGCTCTTGTGGTCCGTGCTTTCCTTGCAGGTCTTCTTCAACGGATCCCCCGAGGATGGTTGGAAAGTTTCGAAGTGTGCCGTGCACTCAGGCACGGCACACTTGCGGAAGGTTTCGACTACCAGGTACCGACTGTGGAGCCAAGAGTCGAGAACCAGTTGTTCAGAGCGGTACCGAAGGCGGTCACGCCAATAATGATGAGCAATGCAATGAACGCAACGAGAAGTGAATATTCAGTGGCGGTAGCGCCCTTTTCAGATGCGGTACGTTCCTTGATGCCGGCAACGAAGGCGAGCAAGGAGGCCATTAGTGCAGTCATTTGAGTTCCTTTTTCAGTGAAATTGGTGCCGATGCGTAGTGTCGGTCAATCGCCCCAGTCGATCGATTGGTTGCAGCGCGGGGTTTGATCCTGGGCACTGCGTGAGCCGAAGTGTGCCGTGCCTTATCCCAAGTGAACTGACCCGGCACACTTCGGGTGTGTGTTTTTTACCAGGTTCCGACTCGAGATCCGAGGGTTGAGAACCAGTTGTTGAGCGCGGTGCCGAAGGCGGTAACGCCAATGATGATGAGCAAGGCGATGAACGCAACGAGGAGCGAGTACTCCGTCGCAGTTGCGCCTTTTTCTGAGCTGAAGCGGTCCTTGACTCCGGAAACAAAGGCAAGAACGGAGACCATGAGTGCAGTCATTTTGGATTCCTTAATTCGGTGAAATTGATGTGGATTATTTCAACGAATTTCCAGCGGCCCCCATGATTCCTTAGCTGCTGGACTTTCGCTAGCTAAAGAATTGCACCGCGGCACAGGGCCAACAATGCGTAGTGGTACTCGACTTTTTGCTGGCTATTGTTCGGGCGTACGCGACGACCGATTTCGAGTACTCAGTTTTTGGCTTGTGTCAGTACTTGGGGCGGTCCGTTGTGGTCCGCCCGGGAGCATCCCGGAGTCCGGGTCAGCTCAACCTGAGACGAGGGAGAGTGCAACTGTCGTTGCAAGCATTGATGGGCCGAAGGCCACTTCTGTCGGCCTATTGGCCCGCTTCAACCTCAGCATCAGGGCGGACGCAATTCCTCCAAGAATGAAGCCAAGCAGGCCGCCGTAGAGCAAGTGGCTCCAGCCCAAGTACCCCAAGTAGAGGCCGACCGGGCCCGCCAGCTTTACGTCTCCCATTCCGATGCCCTGAGGAGAGATTAGGCCCAGAATCAGGTAGATGACGAACAGGATTGCACCGCCGGCCACGGCTCGAACGACGTCGCTCCAGGGTTCCCCAGCAATCGTAGATGCCGAAAGGAGAATGAGGCCGCCGAATAGAAGGGCCAATACCAGCTGATTCGGCAGCAGATGAAGTGAAATATCAATTCGTGCCAGCTGGATTCCCAGTATGGCGAGAAGCATAAATGCCGGCAGCTGCGCGTCATTCCCGAACCGGAGCGCAAAGGCGATGCAGACCGCTGCGGTGACAGCCGCCGTCGTCATCCTTGTGCGCACGCCAGGCAGCGGGCCGACGCGGGGGAGCAGTCTGGCAATAAGCAGCTCAGCTAACGGTGAGAGAATGAGTCCCAAGAGACCGATGGCGGCCACGAACAGTGGTCCTGCTGAGCCGGCGGCGCCCCAAGAAGTCACTGCATCCCCTGCTTACGTCGGGCCGGCAGACTAATGGATGAGTGTCCGGCTACCCCATTTTGACCCTGAGGCCCGGTTCAAGCTAACATTGGTAGTCGTTGTGCGTGTCCTTTCTCGATGATGCGTGCCCGCTTGAGAATCCGGTTGCAGGATAACTACTCAAAGGGCACATTCGGGACTTCAGGATGACTGGTTACATGGAGCCCTCACCTCTGTTCCGGTAGCGCATAGATAGTAGGTGCACACGCTTGAGTGACACCTAAACAAGAACGCCAGAACAAGAACGAGGCAAAAACCGTGCGTACGTACACCCCGAAGCCCGGCGATATCAACCGCCAGTGGCACGTCATTGACGCCACAGACGTTGTCCTTGGTCGTCTCGCGAGCCAGACCGCAATCCTGCTGCGCGGCAAGCACAAGGCCACCTTTGCGTCCCACATGGACATGGGCGACTTCGTCATCATCATCAACGCTGAGAAGGTAGCCCTGACCGGCGCCAAGCTGGAGCAGAAGCGCGCATACCGCCACTCCGGCTACCCGGGCGGCCTGACCTCCGTCAACTACGCGGAACTCCTGGAGTCCAACCCGGTCCGCGCCGTTGAGAAGGCCATCAAGGGCATGCTTCCGAAGAACTCCCTCGCTGCACAGCAGCTGGGCAAGCTGAAGGTGTACCGCGGTGCAGAGCACCCGCACGCCGCCCAGCAGCCCAAGACGTTCGAAATTTCCCAGGTCGCCCAGTAGTCCTGGCCACCAAACAACTTATCTATACAAGGAGAATCGTGGCTCAGAACGAAGAGACCACCGAGGCCGTTGTGGCTGAGGAAAACCCGACCAGCTACACCTCGGAGAGCGGTCCTGCGGAAGCAGAGGCGCCGAAGAAGGAACGCCCGGCACTGACCGTTGCCGGTGCCGCAGTTGGCCGCCGCAAGGAAGCTGTTGCCCGCGTGCGCATCGTCCCCGGCACCGGCAAGTGGACCATCAACGGCCGCGCGCTGGACAACTACTTCCCGAACAAGCTGCACCAGCAGGACGTCAACGAGCCCTTCAAGATCCTCGATCTTGACGGCGCCTACGACGTCATCGCCCGCATCCACGGTGGCGGCATCTCCGGCCAGGCTGGGGCCCTGCGCCTCGGCATCGCCCGTTCACTGAACGAGATCGACACCGAGAACAACCGCGCCACCCTGAAGAAGGCCGGTTACCTGCGCCGTGACGCACGCGTCATCGAGCGTAAGAAGGCTGGTCTCAAGAAGGCCCGTAAGGCTCAGCAGTACTCGAAGCGCTAATCCGCTTGCACGGAAGCCCGTCCCGCCATTGGCGGGGCGGGCTTTCTGTCGTACTGCGTCATTACCTGGCCGGCGCCTTGTTCCGGAGATCGAAGACTTCGGCTCCATCAACGATTTCAGACTCGAACGTCTGCTCGACCCAAACTGAGATTTCTTTCAATGTTGAGCTTCGGCCAGGAACGTCCAAGTGGCTTTGCTGCGCCACGAGGTAGCAAATATTCCCTGACTCCACCTCTTCCTGGAACTGCTGCAGCGTCGGGCTGGGATCCACTCCCATGAACCCCGATATCGACATGATGGGCTTGCCGACAGCCAATTGATATTTGGCCGCAGTCTGCCCTGGATACGTAGCTGCAGCCCAACGGCAGTTGGTGGCCCCGCTCAGACGTGCGATCAACGCTTCACCGGGCTCAAGCCCAAATCCCAGTTCCTGCGCCCACAATGGGTCCCCTTTTGACGCGCCTTCAAGAAAGCGGCTGATGGTGACCTCGCTTTTTGTCACCGGGCCGGAGAGTGGATTGGATCCCGCATGCGGCGAAGCCGCGTTGTACACCGATACAACGGACGGCGCCGCCAAAAGCGCCAAGACAAGTAGACCAACTGCAACCTTATCGATCCACCCAAAGGGTGGCCTGATGGCGATCAACACCGAGCCGACGCACCCTACAATCACAATGGCGGGTCCAATAAAGTTGGGCCAACCGCTTCCAGCGTTTAAGATGGCTGCAGCAAAAGCCGAGCCTAGGAACCCTGTTACGCAAATGGACAGACGTGCGGCGACGGTAATCCGACAACTGATAAGCACGTCGACGGCCACGCCAATGACTAAGGTCAGTGGCGGCACCATAGCTGCGGTGTAATACGTATGTATCTCATTACCCATAAAGCTCAGCAAAACGTAGGTAGTCAGAAACCAGCCCACGCCTGCGACTGCAGTCGCCAACTTGCCAGGCTCGGCCATCAACTGCCGCCAATTCATGGCTATGATGAGGCACGCAAGCAGCGCGACGATGAGTAGCCACGATCCCTCTTGGGCGAAATTCGCGTTGAACAGCCGGAACAGCCCGGCATCACTTTTCTCTGAACGAAAGCCTTCCGGAATCAGTTGGATTACTGGATCCTCCTGAGTGCTGATTATGCGCTCTATGCCGTTGTAACCGACGGTCAACTGAATAATGCTGTTGCTCGGTGATCCGCCGACATACGGGCGGCCCGAAGGTGGAATTAGCTCCACGATGATCATCCAAGCCGCGCCGGAGACCAGCAGGGCTGCGAGGCACGCGAACCCTACACGAAGTCGATGCCACAGGGGCGATTTGCTGGCAAGCAAAAAAGCAGCGCCCAGAGCCGGGACACAGAGCAAGGCCTGAAGTTGCTTAGTCATGAAAGCCAGTCCGAGCAATGTTCCTGCCCACACTATGGTTCGTATGCTGCCGGAGTCCACTGCGCGCACCACCAGGTAGGCTGCAGCAACCATCAGAAGCAGCATCAAAGGATCAGGGTTGTTGTATCTGGAGAGAAGCGTGATTATTGGCGTGGTGAAGAATACTGCCGCAGCGCCGATGGCCGCGGGGGCTGAAAAGTTCCGACGCAGCAACGCATAAATAAGGAATGTAGTCAACACTCCCATCGCAGCCTGAGGTGCCATCATACTTTCGGGGGAGAACCCGAAGATCCGGGCTGACAGGCCCATGATCCAAAGGCTCAGGGGCGGCTTATCAACAGTTATTGAATTGCCCCAGTCCAGGGACCCGAAGAAGTAGGCCTTCCAGTCAATGGAGCCAGCTTGGACTGCTGCGCTGTAGTAGGCGTTGGCCCAGCCGTTGATGCCAAGATTCCAAAAGTTCAGCGTTGCGTTCACCGCCAGAACGATGAGCAGGACAGGCCGTTCCCACGCCGGATCCCGAGGGCGCCCGGTCCAGAGCCTGTTCCACCCGCGTCGGGGCCTGCTCTGCCGTTCCTCAGTCTCGAAGGTCGTAGATTCTGACACCGTCAATGTGCTCCCCCTCGAAGTTTGACTGAACCCAATCCGTGATGGCAACAGCATCCAGTCCCAGCGGGATTTCGTCCACTATCGGCTGTTGCCAAATGAAGTACGCGATTTTCCGGTCTTCAACGAATGCCTTGAACTGAGCGAACGTCGGAGCCGGGTCGTCTCCGAGCCACCCTCCGAGTGCTATTACCGGCCGCTGGGATGCGAGCTGGTACTGCGCTGCGTTCTGCGCGGTGTATGTTGCCGCAGCCCATTCTGATCCGCTGGACTCTTTGAGCAGGGCTGTCACATCCGTGGACGGCTGGACTCCGAATCCAAGCTGTCGGGCCAATGGGGGGTCACCGCGCCGGGCGGCATCTAGGTGGGCGGACAGCGCACCAGGGCTGTTCCCTACCGGACCGGACAATGGGTTGGTCCCTGAGTGTGAATTGGACAAGGTGACGACGTCGGTTGCCACCGGGGCCAGCACCATCGTCAGCGTGACCAGCGCGAGGGTTGCGAGCCGTTGGAAGTTCGTCGAGGCACACATCCAGCCCGCCACTGCGGGGACGGTTGCTATCGCCACTGCCAACGGCCAGAAGCCCCAGTCATTGCTGTACTCGAAGATCCGGATAGCGGTGTAACCCGTCCCGATCAATAGGACTGCGCCAATCAACTGCGGTACCAGCCGCTGCCGTTGCTTCCAGAGCAGGTGAAGGCCCAAAGGCACCACAATTGCCACAGGAGCCGCGATGGAAAAAACGTAGTAAGTGTGCGTCATCGTGCCCATGAAACTCAAGACAGCGGCGACGGAAATCAGCCACGCGACCCCCCCGGTCATGAGGCCTGATGCGGGTCTGGTCCCCTCCGCCTGCCGCCACAGCAAAACCAGGGCGAGGGCGCATGTCAGGGCAGTAAAGAGCAGCCAGGCCCCCTCCGGGGCAAAGTTTGCATTGAACAACCTGCTTAGGCCGCCGTCAAACTCGACCGTTGGATCATCAGGGGCGGCTGCCAGGCCGGACTGGGGATCTGTGCTTAACCGGAGGAAGCGCGCCAGGCCGTTGTAATCCAGGGTGAGCTCAATGACACTGTTCAACGCAGATCCTCCGACATACGGGCGGTTCCCAGTTGGAGTCAGTTCCACCACGGCCATCCACCAGCCGCCGCTGACCACCAATGCAGTGAGTGCGCCCAGCAGCCTGACGAGGCGTGAACGCAAGGGGCCGGCCCCAAAAAGGAGTATAGCCAGCACAAGCGCCGGGATGGGGAGGAATGCCTGGACCTGCTTTGCCATGAAGCCCAGACCGAGCGCTGTTCCTGCGAGCAGGTACCAGGACCAGCGGTTGTCTTCCACTGCACGAATAACGAAGTAGGCGGCGGCCACGGTCAGGAGCCCCATGAGAGGCTCTGGGTTGTTGAACCGTGACATGAGCACCACAACGGGGGTTGTCGCATAGATCAGGCCACCCAGCAGTGCCGGAGCGGCTGGGTGGCTGCGCCGGATGATCTTGTAGATGAGCCAGGAGGTGGCTATGCCCATGAGCGCCTGTGGCACCAAAATTGCCCAGGAGTTAAGCCCGAAGAGCCGCACAGAGAGTGACATGATCCAGACGCTGAGTGGCGGCTTGTCGATGGTGATCAGGTTGCCGGCGTCGAGGGATCCGAAGAAGAGGGCCTTCCAGTCCTGGGATCCGGCCTGGGCGGCAGCCGAGTAGTAGGGGTTTGCCCAACCGTTGCGGTCGAGGCCCCACAGGAATGACGCGGCGGTACCCGCGAGGAGGACAATTAGTCCGATTCTTTCCCACGGCAATTGCCTGCGAGCAGCATGGACGCCGTGGGGAGCCGTGGTCCGGCTCGCCGCCGCGACACTCAACGGACGGACTCTCCAGCGGGCCGCAGCGCAAGCACGGCGGACCGTTCGTCACTGCTGCGGACCCTGAAGACCCAGATCCGGAGAAGTACGAACCGCATCAACGTTGCGAAGATGTTGGCCGCACTCAGCGTAAGAAGTTCCATGCTAGGCGCAGCATCCAGGTTTACGGAATGAAGCACCAACAGCGACGAGGACGTAATGGCCCAGGCCAGCAGGAAGAGGATCAAACCTTGGAATTGCTGAGTGAAGAGTTTCGCCGGGCCGCTGATACCAAAGGTGAACCTACGGTTGGCCGCAGTGTTACCGACGGCCGTCAGCAGGAGTGCCAGGAAATTCGCCTGCTGCGCCCCGAACGGGCCCTGGAGAACCAGGTAGAGCAGTGCGAAAGCGAGGGTTGAAACGGCTCCCACCAGGCCGAAGCGGATTACCTGGCCAAAGAAGCTGGGCCGGCCGGGCGGGACGACTGGGCGCCGTCCAAGCTCGGCATAGATGGCCTGAACCGGAATCGAACCCTTGACCAGAGAACCTGCCACACGGACCATGCCGCGGATGTCGTCCAGGGCCGTCTGCCTGATGTCCACTCGGCTGTCGGGGTCATCCACCCAATCGACCGGAATTTCGTGAATGCGCAGCCCGGAACGCTCGGCAATAATCAGCAGTTCGGTATCAAAGAACCAGCCATTATCTTCAACATGCGGAAGCAAGCGCCTTGCGACGTCCGCCCGAATTGCCTTGAATCCGCACTGAGCGTCGGAAAATCGCACCTGCATTGTCCGGCGAAGCAGGAAATTGTAGGAACGGGAAATGAATTCCCGCTTGGGGCCGCGGCTGATGCGGGAGCTTTGTCCGAGTCGTGTGCCGATGGAAATATCCGAGTGCCTTGACAATAGCGGTGCCACCAATGGCGGCAGCGCAGCGAGGTCAGTGGACAGATCAACATCCAAGTACGCGAGGACTTTCGCCTCCGAAGCTCCCCAAGCATCCCGGAGGGCGTACCCCCGTCCCTTTACTTCCAGACGGCGGTACTCGACGTTGGGCAGATGCTCGCTGAGCCGAGCTGCAATCACCGGAGTCCTGTCAGTGCTTGCATTGTCCGCAATGGTGATTTTCCACGTCGAAGGCATTTCGAGCGTCAGATATTCGGCGAGCCTTATGATGCTGTTCTCGAGTACCGCTTCCTCATTGAAAACCGGTACCACAATTTCGAGCGCCAAGCCCCCATAGCTAGGTGTCATGCATCGAATAGTAGGGGCCGCCTAAGACCAGTGGCGAGGCTTTTTGGCAAAGACAGGTACCACCCTAAAAAACCAAGTAGTCCGCGTGATCAGTCCGCTTCGAGGACAGGTAATGGGGTCAGGAGAACAGGTAGGCGAGGCCGTTGACGACGGGCCAGGAGGCCTTTTGGCCCCCATCCTCTAGACTTGTCCCCGATGTCTAGATTATTTGGAACAGATGGTGTCCGGGGCCTGGCTAACGGCCTGTTGACGGCGGAGCTGGCAATGCAGCTGGCCCAGGCGGCCGCCGTCGTGCTTGGCCATGACCGCAACACCGACAGAGCCCGGCCCCGCGCCGTGGTGGCGCGTGACCCGCGCGCCAGCGGGGAATTCATCGCCGCCGCCGTCGAGGCAGGGCTGTCCAGTTCCGGTATTGATGTCTACGACGCCGGTGTTCTCCCGACGCCCGCCGCGGCGTACCTCGTGGCAGACCTTGACGCCGACTTCGGCGTCATGATCTCGGCCTCCCACAATCCCGCACCGGACAACGGGATCAAGTTCTTCGCCCGTGGTGGCCAGAAGCTTCCTGACGAGGTCGAGAACGCCATCGAGGAACAGATGGGCAAGGAGCCGGTGCGGCCCGTCGGCAGCGATGTTGGACGGATCCAGCGCTTCTCCGATGCCGAGGACCGCTACATCGTTCACCTCCTGCAGACGCTCCCGCACCGACTCGATGGCCTGAAGGTTGTGCTGGACTGCGCCCACGGCGCCGCCAGCGGCTGCTCGCCTCAGGTCTTCAAGGACGCCGGCGCCGACGTTATCGTGATCGGCGCCGAGCCGGACGGCCACAACATCAATGACGGCGTCGGGTCCACCCATCTCGGTCCGCTCAAAGCCGCCGTGCTGAAGCACGGCGCCGACCTCGGCATCGCCCACGACGGCGACGCCGACCGCTGCCTCGCCGTAGACCACGAAGGCACAGAGGTGGACGGTGACCAGATCATGGCGATCCTGGCCGTGGCACTCAAAGCCTCAGGCAAGCTCATCGACGACGTCCTGGTGGCTACCGTCATGAGCAACCTCGGCCTCAAGATCGCACTGCGCGAAGCAGGCATCACGATCCGCGAAACAGGTGTCGGGGACCGCTACGTCCTGGAGGAGATGCGCGACGGCGGATTCAACCTCGGCGGCGAGCAGTCCGGCCACGTGATCTTCGCTGACTACGCCACCACAGGCGACGGCGTCCTCACCGGGCTCCAGCTGGCCGCGCAGGTCGCCCTGACAGGCCGGACGCTCAAGCAGCTCGCCACAGTGATGACCAAGCTCCCGCAGGTACTCATCAACGTCAAGGGCGTTGACCGCAGCCGCGTGGGCAGCTCTGAGGCACTGACGGCGGCCGTGGCCCTAGCCGAGGCGGAGCTTGGCGACACCGGACGGGTCCTGCTGCGGCCCTCCGGCACCGAACCCGTTGTCCGGGTCATGGTGGAGGCCGGCGACGAAGCCACGGCCCAGTCCGTCGCCGAGCGCCTAGCCCAGGTGGTCAGGACCGAACTTGCCCTCGAGCTCGTGGCGGACTGACCCGGAAAGCACCAAAAAAGAATGGCCGGCCTCCGCAGGGAGACTGGCCATTCTCCTTTGTCAGCGGTCGCTGACCTTCAGCGCATCCCGGATTTCGGTAAGCAGGGCGATCTGCGGGTCTTCCGCAGCCTCTTCCTTGACGTCCTTGTTGATTCCCAGCTTGCGGTTACGGAGCTCGATCATGTGGTTCATGGGAAGTACCACCACGAAGTAGATGGAGGCGGCCACCAGCACGAAAGAAATGATGGAGGAGATGACGGACCCATACATGAATCCCTCCCACTGCATCTCTTCAACGCCCTTGGCACTGAACAGACGTCCGATCAGGGGCGTCAGCAGGCCCTGGACGATAGAGGTCACGACGGAGCTGAATGCGGCACCCATCACAACGGCTACGGCAAGGTCAACGACATTGCCCTTCATAATGAAATTCTTGAATCCTGTCAGCATGAGTACCAAGCTAGCGCATCGCCGTTAACCGGGGATGACGCCCCTGCAACACATCAGCACGGTGTTCAGGGATATCCCGGTGCCGCGTCCACCCCGAAGTACTCCTCCACGGTGCTGATGCCCCGGGTTGCCATGTCGGTGGCGGCCTCCACGCCGATGAACCGCAGGTGCCACGGCTCGTAGAAGTAGCCGGTGATCGGGTGGAGCATCCACGGATACCGCACCACAAAGCCGAAGCGGTGAGCGTTCGCCTTCGCCCATACCGCCGCGGGCTGATCGGCGAAGCACGGCTGGAAGCCGCACGCCCCGCCGCCGTCGCCGATGTCGAACGACCAGCCGGTCTGGTGTTCCGAGTAGCCGGGCCGGGCGCTTGCGGTGTCGGCATCGGCCTGGCCGCGCGCTGCCACATAGCCGTTGTACGTGGCCACCTGCGTGCGGTAGGACCGGTAACCGCTGGCGAGCGTCATGGCGACGCCGTCCTGCGCGGCCGCGGCGAAAATCGCTTCCGCGGCAGCCGTCGTCGTGCTGTTCAGCAGGGCCGCCTCGCCCGAAACGGCCAGCGTGACGCTGGGCTGGACCAGGTCCGCCGGAACGTAGTCCGCCGGCGCCAGCGGACGGCGCTTGTTGACCACCAGCCACGGGCTGGCCGGATCCGTCAGGGAGAACTGACGGGGCAGCGCCGCCGACGGCGGGACGGGAGCCTGCGGCGGCGGCTCAGCTGCCGCCGTCGTGCTTTCCGCAGCTTGGGCCGCGGCGGGGGAGGGGGACGCGGAGGTCACTGCAGGTACAGGGGAGGACACCGACGGCGCCACCGCGGCGGGTGCCTCCGGCGTGCACGCTGCGAGCACCGTCAGTCCGGCTCCGGCGGCGACGAAGCGCGCGAAGCTGCGCCGGCTGGCGCCCGGCACAGAGGCCCCGTCAACAGCGGCGCAGTCGTGGCACATGCGTGCTAGACCTTGCGAAGGAGCATGCGGCGGATGGAATGGTCGGCATCCTTGGACAGAACCAGCTGGGCGCGGCCACGGGTGGGGAGGACGTTTTCCTCCAGGTTGGGCTCGTTGATGCGCTTCCAGATGTCCCGGGCCGTGCTCTCGGCCTCGGTGGGGGAGAGCGTTGCGTAGCGGTGGAAGTAGGACTCCGGCTGCGCGAACGCGGTGCTCTGGAGCTTGCGGAACCGCTCCACGTACCACTCCTCGATGTAGGAGGTCTTGGCGTCCACATAGATGGAGAAGTCGAAGAAGTCGCTCAGCGCCAGGCCCTGCTTGCCGTCATGGCGCGGGCGGGCGGGGGCCAGCACGTTCAGGCCCTCCACGATCAGCACGTCCGGGCGGCGGACCACCACTTCCTTGTCCGGAACGATGTCGTATGTGACGTGGGAGTACCAGGGCGCCCGGACTTCCTCGGCGCCGCCCTTGATCTCGCTCACAAAGCGCAGCAGGGCGCGGCGGTCGTAGGACTCGGGGAAGCCTTTGCGTTCCAGCAGTTGGCGGCGCTTGAGCTCGGCCAGGGGATAGAGGAAGCCGTCCGTGGTGATCAGCTCAACGTTGGGGGTGCCGGGCCAGCGCCGCAGCATCTCCCGGAGCACGCGGGCGATGGTGGATTTGCCCACGGCCACCGAGCCGGCCACACCGATGACAAACGGAGTGCGCTGGGTCTGCTCACCCAGGAAGGTGGTGGTGGCCGCATGAAGCTGGCCCGCGGCCTCCACATAAAGGTGCAAGAGCCGGGACAGGGGCAGGTAGACCTCGCGGATCTCCTTCATGTCCAGGGGATCGCCGAGGCCACGCAGACGGACAATGTCCTCTTCGTTAAGGGGCTGCTCCATCTGGGCGGCGAGCCGGGACCAGGTCTGGCGGTCCAGCTCAACGAACGGGGAGACACCCTCACCGTTCGCTTCATTGCGTTGCAAAGTCACCTTAGAGATTCTGCCCCTCGCGCGGCTGAGAGCGAAATGGAGCACCCTGAGTGTAGATCTCAACCCGGCTGCCGATAAGCTGGAGCCCATGTGTGGAATCGTTGGATATGTGGGCCATTCTGCTGGCCGTGTGAATGCCGGTCACAGTGCGTTGGATGTAGTCCTTGAGGGTTTGCGCCGTCTGGAGTACCGGGGTTACGACTCTGCGGGGGTTGCGGTGGTCTCGCAAGGTGCCATCGAGTCCCGGAAGAAGTCCGGCAAGCTGAGCAACCTCCTCGCCGAGCTGGAGGAGCGTCCGTTGCCGGAGACGTTCACCGGGATCGGCCACACCCGCTGGGCCACGCATGGCGGTCCCACGGACCAGAATGCGCACCCGCACCTGTCCGACGGCGGCAAGCTGGCCCTGATCCACAACGGCATCATCGAGAACTTCGCCGAGCTCAAACGTGAGCTGGTGGCCAAGGGCTACGCGTTCGAGTCCGAGACGGACACCGAGGTCGCCGCCGTGCTGCTGGGCGATATCTTCCGCAACAAGCTGGGTGGTGCTGCGTCCGACGGCGGTCTGACGAAGGCGATGCAGCTCGCCTGCCAGCGCCTTGAGGGTGCTTTCACGCTGCTGGCCGTGCACGCGGACCAGCCGGATGTTGTGGTTGCTGCACGCCGTAACTCACCCCTGGTGGTGGGCCTGGGCGAGGGCGAAAATTTCCTGGGCTCGGACGTGTCCGGGTTCATCGATTACACCCGCCGCGCGGTGGAGCTTGGCCAGGACCAGATTGTCACCATCACCGCTGACACGGTGGAGATCACCGATTTCTATGGCGCTCCGGCCGAGGGCAAGGAATACCACGTGGACTGGGATCCGGAATCGGCGGAAAAGGGCGGTTTCCCGTCCTTCATGGAGAAGGAAATCCATGACCAGCCCGACGCCGTGCTGCAGACCCTGCTGGGCCGCTCGGACGTCAACGGCAGACTGACCCTGGATGAGCTCCGCATTGACCCGCAGTTGCTGAAGAACGTCGACAAGATCATTGTGCTGGCCTGCGGCACGTCCGCGTACGCCGGGCAGGTGGCCAAGTACGCCATCGAGCACTGGTGCCGGATCGCCACCGAGGTGGAGCTCTCCCACGAGTTCCGGTACCGGGACCCGATCGTCGACGAGAACACCCTGATCGTCTCGATCTCCCAGTCCGGGGAGACCATGGATACCCTGATGGCCGTCCGTTACGCCAAGGAACAGGGCGCCAAGACGGTCTCGATCTGCAACACCAACGGCTCCACCATCCCGCGTGAATCCGATGCCGTGCTGTACACGCACGCCGGCCCGGAAATCGCGGTGGCTTCCACCAAGGCGTTCCTGGCGCAGATCACCGCCGCGTACCTGCTGGGCCTGTACCTGGCGCAGCTGCGCGGGAACAAGTTCCAGGGCGAGATCAAGGACATCCTGGCGGACCTGAACAAGATCCCGGCCAAGATCCAGCGGATCCTGGACAACGAGGCGGAGATCAAGGAGCTCGGCGTGTCCATGGCCGACGCGAAGTCGGTGCTGTTCCTGGGCCGCCACGTCGGCTTCCCGGTGGCCATGGAAGGTGCGCTGAAGCTCAAGGAGCTCGCCTACATCCACGCCGAGGGCTTCGCCGCAGGTGAGCTCAAGCACGGCCCAATCGCGCTGATCGAGGAGGGCCAGCCCGTGTTTGTGGTGGTCCCGTCCCCGCGCGGCCGCGACTCGCTGCACGCCAAGGTCGTCTCGAACATCCAGGAAGTCAGGGCCCGCGGCGCCAAGACCATTGTGATCGCCGAAGAGGGCGACGAGGCCGTCAAGGCCTATGCCGAGCACGTCTTCTACATCCCGGAAACCCCCACCCTGCTGGCCCCGCTGCTCAGCACGGTCCCGCTGCAGATCTTCGCCCTGGCCCTCGCCTCGGCCAAGGGCTACGACGTGGACCAGCCCCGCAACCTCGCCAAGAGCGTCACCGTAGAGTAACCGCAGACCGATGGGCATCGACGAACTATTGGACCGGGCGGGGAACCTCAAGGAAGCGCTGGTCGACTACGCTTGCTCACCGGGGTTCGCCCGGCGTCTTTCGCAGGCGTTGTCAGACTTCTCCGGGCTAGGGAGTGCGGCGCATGATCAATGGGCGGAGGCCGTCGAGTCGCTGCTCTATGATCCAGACCAGGACGGACGCGAGCCGCTGCTCGACCGCTATCTGCGCACCAATAAGACCATTGCGCCGGAGGAGCGACTCGTCTACGAGAGTTGGCGGGAGCGTAATGTTATCGGCGTCTTCCGCGTCGATGCCCGCAAGGGTGCCCGGCTTAGCCTGCATAACCTCATCGATGAGATGGATTACCCGGCCTACGCCACAGTCGGGGCGGAAGCGATCAGCGTCGTCCAGCGAGGCGGCTACGTCATGACGCGCCTGGTGCCCATCGGGGATATCTGGACCATCAGCGGGACCATACGCCTGTTCGGTCCGCGGGACCTCCCCGGAGTCCAGACCCTGGCGGCGTCCCTGCTCAAACGCTTTCCCACCTTGGTATTCAATAATCCGGCGAAGGTCGAGCAGGGACGCAGGATCGTCGGAGAGCACCACACCACGTTCCTGAACCTCTTTGACGCGCATATGGTGAGCGGTACCGGGAGCGACATCATCGCGGCGTACCGCGGTTTCCTGAATGCCTGCAGCGAGGCGTCTGTCGCTGCAAATCCCAAGGCTTCCGCACTGGTGACCGCGGCCGAACAGATCGCACCGGATGATTCCTTCCCGCCGGATTTGGCAGAGTCCGACGACGTAGCGCTCTACCATCATCCGCTGATGGGTGTGTCCTTCCTCGTCTGCTACGGGCAGGTCGAGGCCGCATACCGTACGCCGCCGGCCAATGCGGAGGACCCCGCTGCGGAAGTCCTGCGTGGCTATGTGGAGGACAAGACGGTTCCCGGTTACGTCCTTGAGGACCTGGCAGCGAAATACCCGGACACGGTCGACGCCGCCTACCGGGCTGCCTTGTCCAGCCCCGGATTCCGCTGGGAGCACGACGGCGTGGCCCTGCTCCGCCTGCACAAGCCGAATTTCACCCGGGACAAAGAACTTCCTGGCGTCACGCCGGTGCCTTCATCACTGATCGATGAATACCGCCGGCTCAGCTAGAGCCAGGAACTGGACCGAGTGTGACCAAAGACGGGTGTACGCCGCCCATCCCGGCGGCTTTGCCGTCCAGAAGATTCCTCGTCCCGTGGCCGATGTACCGTGCCACTTTTTCCCCGACGGCCGATCCGTCGGCCTGTTCGAGGGCGTGCGCCAGCCCTTCGAGCGTTCCGGTGACTGCGCGCCATGCATGCCGTTCATCGAGTCCCCAGGAGACGCCTTCTGCAACCAGGTCCTCCATTGTTAACGACGGCTGATAGGCGCGGGAGTTGATCCGGAGGGACATGTTCAGCTGGCCGTTGGGCGCCAGGGCGTGCGTTGATACGTCGTAGAGCGGCGCCAGCCTGACGGCACCGTCGGGGCTTCGGAGGGTGGAAAAGTTCTTGGCGTGGGCGTGGGCGTGGGCGTCGGTGTTGCCGATGGCGGTGTTGAAGGCCGTGTGCGCGAGCAGCGTCTCGCGGTCGTCGGGCCCGGCGCCGAGGATGTCCCGGCGTCGTCGCAGAAGTCCGGCGAGGTTCTTCAGGTTTGCGGCGGCATTGACACCTTCGAACTTGCTGTCCGTGTCCCAAGCCAGGCCAAGGGCTTGGGCGCCGTCCTCTTGGTGGATACGCTCCACGCTCCGGCCAGAGACGCGGCGGTCGTAGCGTTCCAGGACGAGGACGGTCCGGCCTGCAAAGGTGCGCACGTCGCTGGCGAACGTGCTCAGCCCGATCCGCCGCGAAAGCTCCAGGCAGAACGCCTCGGCGTGCAGGGCGTGCTCGTTCCCCGCGGCCACCGGCTTGAGGATGTGGGTGGAGGCGGCGCCGTCGACCCCCGCGTGCCACACCCCGTCCAGCAGGGCAAGCGTGGTTTTGGGCTGGTATCCGGCCAGAGAGCCGCCGCCGCCCACGGCACCAAGCGCATAGTCGTTGATAAGGGTTAACCTCTCGGCGACCTGCTCATCGGTCAGTGCCTCATAGGATTCGGCCGGTTCCCCGGGGTCCCCACCGACGCGGATCGCACCGGCGACGTCGCGGCCGGCATACGACACCAGTGCGAAGACATCATCGCGGCTGGCCTGCGCCTGTTTGGCAAGGTTCGACCTGCCAGATCCTTCCGGCAGCAGTCCACCGAAGAACGCAGTGGCCGCCTCCGGGGTCGAGGGGCGGGGCCCAAGTGGCAGGTTGGCGGACAGGATCCGCGATCCTATCCCGAACCGGGCCATCCCGGCGTCGGAGGATGCGAACGTCACTGTGGTCGCGCCGTGGCGGACCATGCGCCCGATGACGGTGCCGAAGAGGTGGACATCCTGCACTTCAGCCACGGTCGGCGCCTTCCCGGAACGTCAGTTCGATTCCGAGTTTTTCCATGACGGCGAAGAACTGGTCGTTGAGCACCTTGGGCTTGCCCGTCTCCAGTTCGGAGAGGTACCGCTGGCTGACTCCGAGCCGGCTGGCCAGCTCGCGCTGGGAGAGCCCGCTGCGCTGGCGGACGCCGTAGACCATCAGGCCCAGGTCGGCCACTGACTTCATGACGCCGTGCACGCGGCCTCCTTGATGAGTTACTCGTAATAGGTTTGTGGTGATTACCTTTTCGTCATCATACCAGCGTGATTACGAAAACGTAATGGCGGGGCGCCGTGTGCACGGCAGGCGGTGAGCGTCCCCGTAGAATAGCGCCATGATCGTTGGCATTGGCGTAGACGTTGTAGACATCGAGCGGTTCGGCCGCCAGCTTGAGCGGACCCCGGGGCTCCGGGACCGGCTGTTCGTGCCCGCGGAACGCGAGCTGAACACCCGCTCGCTCGCCGCGAGATTCGCCGCCAAGGAAGCCGTGGCCAAGGTCCTCGGCGCGCCGGCCGGCATGAACTGGCAGGACTGCTGGATCGGCCTGGACCAGCACGGACCCATCATCCAGGTCAAAGGCACCGTCCTTGCGGTGGCCGAGTCCAAGGGCGTCAAACGCTGGCACGTCTCCATGAGTCACGACGGCGGCATCGCCACCGCCACGGTCCTGGCCGAAGGCTGAGTCACTTACTGCTCCGCCCAACGACGGACCTGACACCATGATCAGCGCCTATACCGGAACCCAGATCAGGGCGGCAGAACAGCCGTTCCTGGCTGCCGGGATGGGCGATGTTCTGATGCAGCGTGCCTCCTACGGGCTCGCCAACGCAGTGGTCCACGAGCTTCAAGCACGCAGCCGGAGGCTTTACGGCGCCAGCGTGGCCGTCCTCGCAGGCAAGGGTAACAACGGGGGAGATGGCCTCTTCGCCGCCTCGTTCCTGGCCGCCAGGGGAATGCGTACGACGGCGGTACTCACCGCCGGAACGGCCCACGCCGGGGCGCTGGCTGCCTTTGAGCGTGCCGGCGGGCGCGTACACCTCCTCGCCGACTCCAACGCCAGCCAGCTGGCCGCACACGTGGCGGGTGCCGACGTCGTAATTGACGCAATCCTGGGGACGGGCGCCCGCGGCGGCCTTAGGGGCGCGGAAGCCGATCTCGTGAGCGGCCTTTCGGAGTTGCGGCTGTCGGCCGGGGATCCGGGGATTGTGGTTGCCTGCGATACCCCCAGCGGTGTTGATGCCGACACCGGGGAAGCCCATGCGCCGGTGCTGTCCGCGGATGTGACGGTCACTTTCGCCGCAGCCAAAGTGGGGCTGCTGGCGGACCCGGGCGCCGATCACGCCGGCCGCATCCACGTGGTGCCTATCGGCATCGAAGAGGAGCTGCCCTGGCCGGCGCTGCGCAGGTTTGAGCCGGTGGACCTGGCCCGGCTCCTGCCCCAGCCCGGGAGGCGCTCGCACAAGTATTCCCGCGGCGTCCTGGGCGTCGTGGCCGGATCCGCCGACTATCCGGGCGCCGCCGTGCTGGCCTGCCGGGGTGCGCTGGCTGCCGGCGCGGGGATGGTCCGCTACCTGGGCCCGCCTGAAGTGGCCGACCTCGTGCGGCAGGCGTGCCCGGAAGTGGTGTGCAGTACGGGCTCTGTCGCGGAGACGCACGTCCAGGCGTGGCTGGTGGGTTCGGGCATGGGTCCTGGCGACACCGAACAGCTCCGGCGCGCCCGTGACGCCGTGGAATCCGGCCTGCCCGTGATCGCCGACGCCGGGGCGCTACCCGCCCTGCCTGCGGTCCTGGCGCCGCAGGTGATTCTCACGCCGCACGCCGGCGAGCTGGCGGCCCTCCTCCAGCGGCTCGCCTCGTCCCCCGACAGCCCGGACTTTGATCCCGCCCCCGACCGCACCGCCGTCGAGGCTTCCACCCTTGGTGCTGCCCGGCACGCCGCCGTGCTGACCGAGGCCACCGTCCTGCTGAAGGGTGCCACCACCCTGGTCGCGTCGCCTTTCCAGGATTTCTACAGCCAGGCGGACGGCACGGCGTGGCTCGCCACCGCCGGAAGCGGCGACGTCCTGGCCGGGATCATCGGTGCGCTGCTCGCCCAACTGGGGTCCGACGTCGGGCGCTTCCATGATGCGGGCATCGATCCGGACGAGCGCTGGGCGGCGATTGCCGCCCTCGGGGCCAGCCTCCACGGCCGCGCGGGAGCGGCCGCCTCCGGCAGCGGGCCGCTGACGGCCGGCCGGATTGCGGACGCAATACCAGACGTTTGGTATAAAGTCAGCCTGCTTAGTAAACCGGCGGGCCGGAAACGTAATAGTCACACCCACCCGCTACCGTGGGCATAGGTTTTGTACCGGCAGGGGCGGTTTTGTGTCCACACACCCGCTGTCGAACAACGATGAGGAGGACGCATGGAAATCTGGCCCGGAACGGCATATCCGCTTGGCGCCACTTTTGACGGGACCGGCACGAACTTCGCTTTGTTCAGCGAACGCGCCGAAAAGGTGGAGCTGTGCCTCTTCGATGACGACGGCGTGGAAACCCGGTTCAGGCTCGATGAGGTGGACGGCTATGTGTGGCACGGCTACGTCCCGCAGGTCCAGCCCGGCCAGAAATACGGCTACCGCGTCCACGGGCCCTACGACCCGGACTCCGGCAACCGCTTCAACCCCAACAAACTGCTCCTGGACCCGTACGCCAAGGCCGTGCACGGGCAGATGGACTGGGAGCCGGCACTTTTCTCCTACAACCTGGGCGAGCCGGACTCTATCAACAATGAGGACTCCGCGCCGCACATGATGATGGGCGTGGTGATCAACCCGTTCTTCGACTGGGACGGCGACCATAACCTGCGCATTCCGTATCACAAGTCGGTCATTTATGAGGCCCACGTCAAGGGCCTGACCCAACTCCACCCCGAGATCCCCGAGGAGCAGCGGGGCACCTATGCCGGCGTTGCGCACCCGTCGGTTATCTCGCACCTGCAGAAGCTGGGCGTCACCGCCATCGAACTGATGCCCGTGCACCAGTTCGTCAACGAGGGCACCTTGAAAGACAAGGGCCTGAGCAACTACTGGGGCTACAACACCATCGGCTTCTTCGCGCCGCAGAACACCTATAGTTCCACCGGCGACACGGGCCAGCAGGTCCAGGACTTCAAGGCCATGGTCCGCAGCCTGCACCGTGCGGGCATCGAGGTAATCCTGGACGTGGTCTACAACCACACCGCCGAGGGCAACCACCTGGGCCCCACGCTCTCCTTCAAGGGCATCGACAACGCCTCCTATTACCGGCTCATGGAGGGCGACGAGAAGCATTACATGGACTACACGGGCACGGGCAACTCGCTCAATGTCCGCCAGCCGCACTCGCTGCAGCTGCTCATGGATTCCTTGCGGTACTGGGTCACCGAAATGCACGTCGACGGCTTCCGCTTCGACCTCGCGTCCACCCTGGCCCGCGAGTTCTACGATGTGGACAAACTCTCCACCTTCTTCGAACTCATCCAGCAGGACCCGGTGGTTTCCCAGGTCAAGCTCATCGCCGAGCCCTGGGATGTGGGTCCCGGCGGCTACCAGGTGGGCAACTTCCCGCCGCAGTGGACGGAGTGGAACGGCCAGTACCGCGACACCGTCCGCGACTTCTGGCGCGGTGAACCGGCCACCCTGGGCGAATTCGCCTCCCGCATCACCGGGTCCGCTGACCTGTACGAGCACTCGGGCCGCCGGCCCGTGGCATCGATCAACTTTGTCACCGCCCATGACGGCTTCACCCTGGCGGACCTGGTGTCCTACAACGAGAAGCACAACGACGCCAACGGCGAGGACAACAACGACGGCGAATCCCACAACCGGTCCTGGAACTGCGGCGCCGAAGGCCCCACCGACGATCCGGCTGTCCTGGGGCTGCGCGCCCGCCAGCAGCGGAACTTCATCGCCTCGCTGCTGCTGTCCCAGGGTGTGCCCATGCTGCTGCACGGTGACGAACTGGGCCGCACCCAGCAGGGCAACAACAACGGCTATTGCCAGGATTCGGAACTGACCTGGATCAACTGGGAGAACATCGACCAGCCGCTCGTCGAATTCACCGCCGCCGTCAACGCGCTCCGCGCCAAGCACCCCACCTTCCGCCGGAGCAGGTTCTTCGACGGCCGCCCTGTCCGCAGAGGCGAAGGTGAGCGGCTGCCGGACATCGTATGGCTGGACCTCGACGGCGACACCATGAAGCCGGAGGACTGGGACAGCGGTTTCGGCCGCTCGGTAGGTGTATTCCTCAACGGCGACGGCATCCAGGGCAAGGACGCCCGAGGCCGCCGGATTACCGACGTGAACTTCGTGCTGTACTTCAACGCGCACGACGACATGGTGGACTTCACCCTTCCAAACGACGAGTACGCACCGGCGTGGGACATCATCATCGACACCGCCGGGCATAACGCGGACACTGCTCCGGTGAAAGCCGGCCAGACCCTTCCTGTGGATGCCAAGTCACTGGTGGTCCTCAGAGCGCACATGATGCAGGAAGCGGAGCCGGACCACTCAGTAGCTGCATCGCTGGCTGCCCTGACGCAGACCAGCACCAGTGAAACTGAGGCCCTCAGTACGCCCACCGTGCCCGAGCCCAAGAAAACGAAAAAGGTCAGCAAACCGAAAGACCAGGCAAAGTGAAGGCTCCGGCGTCCACCTACCGGCTCCAGATCCGCAGCAGCTTCACGCTCTTTGATGCTGCTGCGACCGTTCCGTACCTGAAATCACTCGGCGTTGACTGGGTCTACCTGTCTCCGATCCTGACCGCGGAACAAGGGTCGGATCACGGCTATGACGTGACGAATCCGTCGTCGGTGGATCCGGAGCGGGGCGGACCGGAAGGGCTGCGGGCACTCTCCGAGGCTGCCCGCGCCCATGGGATGGGCGTGCTGGTGGACATCGTCCCCAACCATGTGGGCGTGGCCTCGCCGGCGCAGAACCCGTGGTGGTGGTCGCTGCTGCAGGAAGGGCGTGGCTCGCCTTACGCGGAAGCGTTCGACGTCGACTGGGACTTTGGTGCCGGCCGGATCCGAATCCCCGTCCTGGGCAGCGATGACGACCTCGGACTTCTGGAGGTTGCAGATGGCGAGCTCCACTATTACGGCCACCGCTTTCCATTGGCCGCAGGTTCATACTCCGAGGGCGACTCGCCGCGGGCTGTGCATGACCGGCAGCATTACGAACTGGTTTCCTGGCGCCGGGCGGACAGCGAGCTGAACTACCGCCGGTTCTTCGCGGTCAACACCCTGGCGGGCATCCGGGTGGAGGACCCCGGGGTCTTCGGCCAGGCCCATGCAGAGGTGAAGCGCTGGTTCGACGACGGCCTGGTTGACGGGCTGCGTGTGGACCACCCGGACGGCCTGGCGGACCCTGCCGGCTATCTTCGCTGGCTCAAGGACCTCAGCGGCGGAGCCTACGTCCTGGTGGAGAAGATCCTGGAGCCGGGCGAGGAGCTGCCGGCGGAATTCGCCTGCGAAGGCACCACCGGCTACGACGCTCTGGCCGACCTGGACCGCCTGCTGGTGGACCCGGCCGGCGAGGCTGCGTTGGACGCGTTGGATGCACGGCTGCGCTCCGGCGAGCCTGCCGACTATGCGGCCATGATTTTGGGGACCAAGCGCGCCGTGGCGGACGGCATGCTGCGGTCCGAAATCCTGCGGCTGGCGCGGCTTGTCCCTGCCTTCGCAGACCTGTCGGGTGGCCTGCCCGTTAACGTCGCAGCGGATGCCCTGGCGCAGGTCATCGCGGCCTTCCCCGTGTACCGCACGTACCTGCCCACGGGTGAGGAAGTGCTGCGCGAGGCCTGCGCGGCTGCGGCTCGCCAGCGCCCTGACCTGGCCGACGTGCTGGACGCGCTGATGCCCCTGCTGCTGAAGCCCGAGACTGAACTGGGCCGACGTTTCCAGCAGACGTCCGGCATGGTGATGGCCAAGGGCGTTGAGGATACGGCGTTCTACCGCTACACCCGGCTGGGGACACTGACCGAAGTGGGAGCGGACCCGTCTCACTTCTCGCTCGCCCCGGACGAATTCCACCGGCGGATGGCCGAGCGCCAGGAGTCTTTGCCGCTGTCCATGACCACGTTGACCACCCACGACACCAAACGCAGCGAGGACACGCGGGCACGGATCTCCGTCATCGCCGAGCTGCCGGACCAGTGGGCAGCGACTTTGGACACCCTTCGCGGGCTAGCCCCGGTGCCCGACGGCCCATTCGAGAACCTGCTGTGGCAGGCGGTCATCGGTGTGTGGCCAGCGTCGCGGGAGCGCCTGCAGGCCTATGCTGAGAAGGCTGCGCGGGAAGCAGCCAACTCCACCACCTGGACGGATCCGGACGAGGAGTTCGAATCACGGGTCAAGGCAGCGGTGGATGCAGTGTTCGACGACGCTCGGGTCGCCACGGTGATCGAGGACTTCGTCGCCAGGACGGATCGGTTTGCCGCCGCCAACTCGCTGTCCCTGAAGCTGCTCCAGCTGACCATGCCGGGAGTGCCGGACGTCTACCAGGGCACCGAATTCTGGGACCGCTCGTTGGCGGATCCGGACAATAGGCGGGCATTTGACTTCGAACGCCGCGAAACCGCCCTGGCCGCACTGGATGCCGGCACGAGTCCGGCGGACTTTCGGGACGAGGCCACCAAACTGCTGGTGACCTCCCGGGCGCTCCGGCTCCGCCGGAACCGGCCGGACCTCTTCCAGGGCTACCGGCCCGTTCTGGCTTCCCACGCTGCGGCGGACCACCTGGTGGCCTTCGACCGCGGGGCGGACGGCAGCAGAACTGGCGGCGCGCCCGGTGCGTTGACCCTTGCGACGCGGCTTCCCGTCGGACTGGAACGCGCTGGCGGGTGGCGGGATACCGCCGTCGAACTTTCCACCGCCATGCGGGACGAACTCACGGGACGGACGCACGGCCCCGGCCCGGTGCCGGTGGCCGGCATCCTCCAGCAATACCCTGTGGCGCTGCTCGCGCCCGTGAACGGAGACAACGCATGAGCCTGACGCACCACGGTTCCGGCCGGTTCGACGTATGGGCCCCGGACGCCTCGGCCGTCTCGCTGCTCGCCAACGGGCACCACTACCCCATGAAGCAGGTGGCGGGAACCCCCGGCGCGGATGGCTGGTGGTCCGCGCCGGACGCGCCGGCTGACGCCGACGTGGATTACGGCTACCTGCTCGACGGCGACGCCCACCCGTTGCCCGACCCCCGGTCCCGCCGCCTCCCGGACGGCGTCCACGCGCTGTCCCGCACGTACGATCCCGCCTCCTACGCCTGGCAGGACGCCGGCTGGCAGGGAAAGGAACTGCGCGGCTCGGTCATCTACGAACTCCACGTGGGAACCTTCACGCCCGCGGGAACACTCGATGCAGCCACGGACAAACTCGGCTACCTCGCGGACCTCGGCATCGATTTTGTGGAGCTGCTCCCGGTCAACGGATTCAACGGAACCCACAACTGGGGCTACGACGGCGTCCAGTGGTTCGCGGTCCACGAAGGCTACGGCGGTCCTGCGGCCTACCAGCGTTTTGTGGACGCCGCCCACGCCGCCGGGCTGGGCGTCATCCAGGATGTGGTCTACAACCACCTGGGACCCAGCGGCAACTACCTGTCCAGATTCGGCCCGTACCTCAAGCAGGGCGACGCCAACACGTGGGGCGATGCGGTCAACCTCGACGGCCCGGGGTCCGACGTCGTGCGTGAATACATCCTGGACAACGCCGCGCTGTGGCTTCGCGACTATCACGTGGACGGACTGCGCCTGGATGCCGTCCACGCGCTGCGCGACGAGCGGGCCGTGCACCTCCTGGAAGAGTTCGGCGCGCTGGGCGATGCGATCTCCGCGGAGACCGGGCTTCCCAAGACCCTCATCGCGGAATCGGACCTGAACAATCCGCGGCTGATCTACCCCCGCGACGCCAACGGCTACGGCCTCGCCGGGCAGTGGAGCGACGACTTCCACCACGCGGTGCACGTCAACGTCAGCGGCGAGACCGCTGGGTACTACGGCGACTTCGCGTCGCTCGGCGTCCTGGCCAAGGTCCTCAAGGACGGCTTCCTGCACGACGGCAGCTACTCCAGCTTCCGCGGACGCCATCACGGCCGGCCCATCAACACCTCGCTGGTCCACCCCGCTGCCCTGGTGGTGTGCAGCCAGAACCACGACCAGATCGGCAACCGGGCCATCGGGGACAGGCTGTCCCAGTCCCTGCCGTACGGTCCGCTGGCCGTGGCCGCAGTGCTGACGCTGACCTCGCCGTTTACGCCCATGCTGTTTATGGGTGAGGAATTCGGTGCCTCCACGCCCTGGCAGTTTTTCACCTCGCACCCCGAGCCGGAGCTGGGCAAGGCGACGGCGGAGGGCAGGATCCGCGAGTTCGAGCGCATGGGGTGGGATCCCGCCGTCGTCCCCGATCCGCAGGATCCCGAAACGTTCCGGCGCTCCAAGCTCAACTGGGCGGAGGCTGCTGACGGTGACCATGCGCGCCTCCTCTCGCTCTACCGCTCGTTGACCGCGCTGCGGCGCGCTTACCCCGAGCTGGCCGGCCTGGGGTTCGCGGAAACGGACGTGACGTTCGACGACGACGCCGGCTGGCTGCGCTTCCGGCGCGGGTCCGTGGAGGTGCTGCTGAATTTCTCGGCGTCGCCTGTGCGCGTGGACGGTGTGCGGGGCACGGTGCTGTTTTCAACGGACCAGGACACTTTGCTGGACGGGGATGCGTTCCTGCTTTCGGCACACAGTGGGGCGGTTCTGACTACTGGGGCAGAAGTAACCTCGAGTTAACGTAGACACTGGAGTTACCCGGGCGTACTATTCGCGTACTGACCAGCCGTGATGGGCGGCTCGGTGGTGTGCGGGCGATGGAGGCCGTCATGGGTGACCCAGCGAATAGCGCGTCGAAGGTTCCGCCCATGCTTGAATTGCGGATCCATGGCATCCGCAACACCCCGCCCCACGAGCTCCTCCGATCGGGGAAGCGGTCACTCAAGCCCGACGACGTGGAGCTCTCCTGGGGTGACGAGCTCGCGGGCTTTTACCGGGCCAAAGTCGGGGTGGGCGCCGGGGCCGAAGGCGCCGTTGTGGACTCCGATGCCGGTGCAAGCGCAGGTGCCGGTGCCGCGGCAAACGGTGGCAGCCGCCGGGTGGTGGAGGCGTATTCGTGGGGGCGGCTGGCTCGCTTCACTGGAGTAGGAATGGCCGGGAAGGTCGCCGACGCCGCGGTACGGACGGCCTGGTTCCTGCTGATGCCCTTCGGGCTGACCAACGCCGCCTACTGGAGCCGGCCGCTGCCCGCCGTTAAGCAGCAGGCGGTTACCGATCCAGTGACCAGGCAGGCGGAACCGCGCATCGACTACGCGGACAACAAGCCTCGCGGGCACGACGGAGCGGGACGGATCAGGCTCTTCGCGCTGGGTCTGACCCTGTACTTTGTGGTGACGGCGGCCGTGGTCTCGATGGACCTGATCGCGGTCCAGTGTTTTCCCGCCGACGTCCCGGACCAGGAACGCCGCGTCTGCTCCGCGCTGCCGGCCTTCCTGGACGGCCTGGCCGGCAGGACCCGCGGACAACGCGTCGTCATGTTTGCCCTGATGCCCATCGTGTCGGTGGCCGTCCTGGCAGCCATCGCCTACTTGGCGCGGACCCGGTTCCACCCCCGGCCGAACCTCGGCAATGATACCCAGGTAGTGGCCGGCAGCAGTGTCGAGGAAATAGCAGCGCTCCCTACGCTGATGATCCGGAATCTGTGGGAAGCGCGTAAGGAGATCCGCTACAACGGGTGGCTGCACGTGTGGGCGGCGCTTGCCGCGGTTGGCGCCATCATCGCCTGGGACGGGCTCTGGACACGGATCGATGGCGTTGCCTGCGGAAGCCTGGGCACATTCTTCACGGAGTGCGCCCTTCGTATGGCGCCCGGGCGAATCGGCCTGACTGGCATCGCGATGGTCTTCGCGTGGCTGGTCGCGGCCGGCGCGGTGGTGCTTGCGGGGATTGAGACGGTCCGGAAGTCCCCGGACAATCCGGACATGCCGTCCCGGGACGGATCATCATTGATGGGCTGGATTTCCGGCGGAGCCATCATCAGCGTCCTCGCGGCCGGTCTGGCAGCCGTTCTCTCAGGTGCTCCCGACGGCGGGGTCCCGGGCGCAACGCGAATGCTGGGCCTGGGCACCGCTCCGGCCGGGCTCATGTTCGTGATGCTGGTGCTGATCCTCACCATGAGCCGGCTCCGAAGGGAGGGCTACGACAAACGGACTCTCGGCTGGCGGGGCAAGGGCTCGGCGGTCTTCTCCACCCTTGCCCTGGGAGCGGCAACCATTCTGAGCTGCGCAATTGTGGGGGCTGCCGCCACCGTACTCCAGCGCAACCTCGAGCGGCGGGCTGCCACGGCTGACGGGATGTGGCGGTACGGGTCCATGGCCGGTGACGTCCTGATGCCGCCGTCGGTCTTTTCGCTCTTCAGCGGGCTGCTGCTGGGAGTGATCGTCGCGGGTGCCGTCGCCTGGGGATTGTGCACGTGGCGGGCCGTGCGATCGATGACCTGGAATACGCAGGAAGCCGCCGTCTCGGAGCTGCTCTTGGCCTACTCTGCCGATCCGCCCCTGCCGCAGCAGGAAGCGGCCGGCCGAAAACTAGTGGCCGCCCGGCGGACCGCGTCCCTCGCTCACCGGGCAGAGGCCGTGGTGTCGCTGCTGGCCGTCCTCATTTTCCTGGGGCTGCTGTCAGCCTTGATTCTGGGCACCTTCAAGGACTGGTGGAATTCCGGTCCGGTGGCAGGGCTTTACGGGCTGATCGAAAGCATGGGTGTCCTGGGTCTCGCTGCGGCTGGCGCCACCATTGTTGCGCTTGCCGTGATGTCGGCCAAACCGAACTCCCGGCCACTGGCACTGCTCTGGGACCTGATGTGCTTTATGCCCAAGACCGCCCACCCGTTCGGTCCCCCCAGCTACGGCGAGCGGGCGGTCCCCGAATTTGCCGCCAGGATTGCGGCGTGGCTGGATGGCACGGACGGCGCGCCCCCTGCCAAAACCGGCATGGTGGCGATCTCGGCGCACAGCCTTGGTGCGGTGATCGCCGTCAGCGCCCTGTTCCATCTAAAGTCAACCCGGCCGGATTTGCCTTTCAACCGGATCGGGCTGCTGACCTACGGCACGCAGCTGAGGTCCTATTTCGGCCGGTTCTTCCCGGAACTCCTGGGTCCGGCCGTGCTCGCCACCGCCCCGGCGGGCCGGACAAAGCTCACCGCGGCCGGAAGCCCGGACGATGAGCGCATTGTGACCGGCGAACCGGCGGTTCAGTTCGACGTGAACCTCAGCCACGTCCTCGGGGCCGGTCCGAATCGATGGGTGAATCTGTACCGCAAGACCGATTACCTCGGCTTCCCGGTTCTCTATAAAGGTCCGGGAGGTGCCGAGAACGTCGGGACAGACCCCTACGCGCAGGAGATGGATCCCTTCACGTACCAGTTCCTCGTAGTAAGCCACAGCGACTACCTGCAGGCGCCCCAATACGACGCGGCGATTGCCGCCGTCGTCAATTCCCTGCCGGCTCCGGAGACGTAACCCGGGGCCTTGCGGTCTGTAGCGCGCGTCACAGATGGCAGGATGGTATGTATGACTTATTCAGCCGCGGAAGACCGCTATGAATCCATGCCCTACCGCCGCGTCGGACGCAGCGGACTGAAACTGCCGGCCATTTCCCTGGGACTGTGGCACAACTTCGGCGACGACAAGCCCTTCGAAGTGCAGCGGGCCATCCTGCGCCGCGCCTTCGATCTGGGCGTCACCCACTTCGACCTCGCGAACAACTACGGACCGCCCTACGGCGCCGCCGAGACCAACTTCGGCCGCCACTTCAAGGACGACTTCAAGCCGTACCGCGACGAACTCATCATCTCCAGCAAGGCCGGCTACGACATGTGGCCGGGCCCGTACGGCAACTTTGGCTCCCGCAAGTACCTGCTGGCCAGCCTGGACCAGTCCCTGAAGCGCATGGGCCTGGACTACGTGGACATCTTCTACAGCCACCGCCCGGACCCGGAAACGCCGATGGAAGAGACCATGGGCGCGCTGGACCAGGCCGTCCGCTCGGGCAAGGCGCTGTACGCGGGCATCTCGTCCTACACTCCGGAGCAGACCCTCGAGGCCGCGCGGATCCTGAAGGAACTCGGTACGCCGTTGCTGATCCACCAGCCGAGCTACTCCATGCTGAACCGCTGGACCGAGAACGGCAGCCCCAACCTGTACGAGGCCCTGGAGCAGGTGGGCGCCGGCTGCATCGCCTTCTCGCCGCTGGCCCAGGGAATGCTCACAGGCCGCTACCTCAACGGCGTGCCCGCGGATTCCCGGGCAGCGCAGCACAAGTCCCTGGACGAAGCCATGATCACTCCCGAGAACCTGGACCGCGTCCGCGGGCTCAACCGGATCGCCGAGGGCCGGGGCCAGACCCTCGCGCAAATGGCGATCGCCTGGATCCTCCGCGAGCAGGGCGAGGGCTCCTCCGTGACCTCCGCACTCGTCGGCGCTTCCAGCGTCCGGCAGCTGGAAGACACCCTGTCCGCCATCAACAACCTGGACTTCACCGCAGACGAGGTCAATGCCATCGACGAGTTCGCCGTCGAGTCGGACATCAACCTATGGAAGCAGAAGTAACAACGTAACGCTTCAACTGGCGGGGGCCGGGAACAATCCCGGCCCCCGCATGGTTGGGTAAGATGAAAAGGCGCCGAATGGCGCACTGCCAGCGTGCCGCCGTCGTACTTTCCGGTACTAACCGTCCTGGCGGCTGAAGTTGTCTTCAAAGGAGCTCCGTGTCTGCAAATCCGATTCGTGTTGCCATCGTTGGTGTGGGTAACTGCGCCGCCTCGCTCGTCCAGGGCGTGCATTATTACCGTGACGCCGATCCCCAGGCCACGATCCCGGGTCTGATGCACGTGGAGTTCGGCAAGTACCACGTCAACGATGTCCAGTTTGTTGCCGCCTTTGATGTTGACGGCAAGAAGGTGGGCGTGGACCTCGCCGACGCCATCCTGGCCAGCGAGAACAACACCATCAAGATCGCCGACGTGCCCCCGACCGGCGTGACCGTCCAGCGCGGCCACACCCTGGACGGCCTCGGCAAGTACTACCTCGAGACCATCGAACAGTCACCCGAAGAGCCCGTTGACATCGTCGCCGCGCTCCGCGAATCCAAGGCCGACGTTATGGTCTGCTACCTCCCGGTTGGTTCCGAGGATGCAGCGCACTTCTACGCGCAGGCTGCCATCGACGCCGGCGTGGCGTTCGTCAACGCCCTCCCCGTGTTCATCGCCGGCACCAAGGAATGGGCCGACAAGTTCACCGCCGCCGGCGTGCCGATCGTGGGCGACGACATCAAGAGCCAGATCGGTGCCACCATCACGCACCGCGTTATGGCCAAGCTCTTCGAAGACCGCGGCGTCACGCTGGACCGCACGTACCAGCTGAATGTCGGCGGCAACATGGACTTCAAGAACATGCTGGAGCGCGACCGCCTCGAGTCCAAGAAGATCTCCAAGACCCAGGCCGTGACCTCCAACGTTGAAGCCGAGATTGCACCGCGCAACGTCCACATCGGCCCGTCCGACTACGTCCAGTGGCTCGACGACCGCAAATGGGCCTTCGTCCGCCTCGAAGGCCGCAACTTCGGTGATGCCCCCGTATCGCTCGAATACAAGCTGGAAGTCTGGGACTCACCCAACTCCGCCGGCGTGATCATCGACGCCATCCGCGCCGCCAAGATCGGCCTGGACCGCGGCATCGGCGGCCCGCTGCTCTCGGCCTCGAGCTACTTCATGAAGTCCCCGCCGGAGCAGTTCAACGACGACCTCGCCCGTGACAAGGTCGAGGCCTTCATCCGCGGAGACCTCGAGCGCTAAACGCTCTCTCACCTTTGGTGGGTTTTTGCCGGACGCTCTCTCACTTTTTGGTGGGGGAGCGTCCGGCGTTTAAAGCCCCGTGCGACGCTCTCGCACCTTTGGGGCGTTTCTGGCGGACGCTCTCTCACTACATCGAATGCGAAAAGCCGGACACGACCGCGGGATCCACCCAGGCGGACCGCAGTTCCCTTTTGAGAATGCTGACGGCGCGTTCGAATCCATCGGCCAGATCCTCTTTACCGAAAATGAGGACCGTCCAGCCGGCGGCTTCGAAGGCCTTGTCCCGTCGCCGATCGCTGAGTTTCTGTTTGGGCATGAGGTGATGGCCGCCGTCGTACTGGATGGCCACGCGCCGATGGCGGTATCCCAGATCCGCCGACGGCGACAGCGGGTCTGCCTCGCGCAGCGTGAGCTGAAGCTGGGGCTCGGGGACCCCGGCGTCGAGCATTGCCAGCCGGAGCAGGGTCTCCGGGCCGGAATCCGCTCCGACTCGCATGAGTTCCAGGGCTTCGCGGGCGCGGACAATTCCCTGGAGGTTTTTGTGCCGACCCGTCAGGGCGCGCAATTCCTCAATGGTGGTGAACGGTACATCGCGGTTTTCAAACGCCTGCCGGGGCAACCGGATCAACTCGTCACCCAGGCATATGAGGTCCTTCAACGGCAGCACGCGGGCCATGTCCAGCCATGTGCGCGGACGCGTGCTGATGCGGATTCCGTCAACCGATTCGACCTCGTCATCAGCCGCGGTCACCGTATGTCCGATCACGCCTTTGCGGCGAACGCTCGGCAGGGACCGCGGCTTGCTCAGATGCAGTTCCGTGGAGTCGGAGAGCCACGGTGGAAGGCACGAACTGCGAAGACGTGCCGCCGTTACGTGCGAGATCCAGGCACCCGGAGTGGCTGCCGAGAGCGCGCGGGCGGCAGCCTCAAGTTCGAAATCCCAGTCTGCGGGACGGTACAGTCCGCGGCTGACATGCGCGACGTCGGGCCGAAGGAGACGATTCCGAGGTACGCCTTCGGCTGTGGCGTCCGTGAGCGTGAACGGGCCGGATGCCAATGTGGCGGGAAGCGCAGTCTGCGTGTGCATACCGGCATTGTTCCTCAGAGTCGCCGGTGCCCGCAGAAGTTATCCACAGGTGAGAGAGCGTTGCCTGGAAAGGCCCCAAAGGTGAGAGAGGGTTCGTTGGAAACCCACCATATGTGAGAGAGCGTCCGGGGTGGGGGCGGGATAGGTCAGAAGAGGCCGACTGGGTTGCCGTGCGCGTCGACGTCCATGCGCATCGCGGCGGGCTCCTTGGGTAAGCCGGGCATGGTCATGACGGCACCGGTCAGGGCCACGATGAAGCCGGCGCCGGTCTTCGGAATGAGGTCGCGTACGTGGATGATGAAGCCCTTGGGTGCGCCCAGTTGCGAGGCGTCGTCGGTGAACGAATACTGCGTCTTCGCCATACACACGGGCATTCCGCCCCAGCCGTGCTTCTCAATGTCGGCCAGCCTTTTGAGTGCCGGCACCGAGAACTCCACGCCGTCGGCCCCGTAGATCTCCTGCACAATCGTCCGGATCTTGTCCTCCACAGACAGGGTCAGCGGATACAGGTGCCGGAAGTCCGACGGCGCCGCCACCGCGGCGGCGACCTTCGCCGCGAGTTCATCGCCGCCGTCGCCCCCTCCGCCCCGGCCCCAGACGTCGGCGACCGCGGCCTGTACGCCTTCCCGGGCGCACCAGGCGAGCAGCCACTCCAGCTCTTCGGGCGTATCTGTGGCGAACTTGTTGATGGCCACCACCGGCGCGATGCCGAACTTCTCGACGTTGTGCACGTGCCGTTTCAGGTTCCCGACGCCGGCGGCCAGCGCCTCGACGTTCGGCTCCTTGAGCTGGTCCTTCGGGACGCCGCCGTGCATCTTGAGCGCCCGGACCGTCGCCACCACCACGACGGCGGACGGTGCCACGTCTGCGATGCGCGCCTTGATGTCCATGTACTTCTCAGCGCCGAGGTCCGCCCCGAAGCCGGCTTCCGTGACCACGATGTCGGCCAGCTGCTGCGCTGTCCGGGTGGCGATGAGGGAGTTGCAGCCGTGCGCGATGTTCGCGAACGGGCCGCCGTGGACAACGGCGGGCGTGCCGGCGATGGACTGGACAAGGTTGGGCTTGAGGGCATCCTTGAGCAGCATGGTCAGCGCGCCCTGGACACCCAGATTCGCCACCGTGACCGGCTGGCGGTCGTGGCTGTAGCCCACAGTGATGCGGCCTATGCGCTCGCGCAGATCGTCCAGGTCCGTGGCCAGGCAGAAGACGGCCATGATCTCGGAGGCCGCTGTGATGTCGAAACTGTCCTGGCGCGGCACGCCCTGCGCCGGTCCGCCGAGGCCGATGATCACCTCTCGGAGCGAGCGGTCGTTCATGTCCAGGACGCGCTTGAACGTCACGCGCCGCGGATCGATGTTCAGCTCATTCCCCTGAAAAATGTGGTTGTCCACAAGGGCCATGAGCGCGTTGTTGGCCGAAGTGATCGCGTGGAAGTCACCGGTGAAATGCAGGTTGATCTCGTCCATGGGCAGAACCTGGGAATAGCCGCCCCCCGCCGCCCCGCCCTTCATGCCCAGGATGGGGCCCAAGGACGGTTCGCGCAGCGCGATCATGACCTTGTGGCCCGCCCGTGCCAGCGAATCGGCCAGTCCCACCGTGGTGGTGGACTTTCCCTCGCCGGCCGGGGTGGGGGACATGGCCGAGACGAGGACCACTTTCCCGGCGGTCTTTCCCGCGGGGAGCCGCAGCCGGGCGGGGTCGATTTTCGCCTTGTACCGCCCATACGGCTCCACGGCATCGGCATTGATACCGGCCCGCTCCGCGATCTCCCCGATGGGCAGGATGGCGGCCCTTTGCGCGATCTCAAGATCGGTGAGGACCTTGTTTTCAGACATCGATGTCCTTTGGCTCTGTGCGGAACACTGTGCGCGACAATCTATCAGCCGACGATTCAAAGGTGAGAGAGGGTTGGGGGGAAACGGCTCAAAGGTGAGAGAGGGTTGGGGAAGTTGGGGTCAGCCGGCTGGCCAACTGCTGTTCGACGGCGGCGTGGTACGTTTCCAGCGTGATGGCGGCAGTGCGGTTCCACCCCAGGTTCTCCGCCCGGATGGCCGCAGCCCGCCCCATATCGGCACGGGTGTCCGGATCGTCGTACATCGCTTCGAGCGCGTCCGCCCAGTCCTTGGCATGGTGCCCGTCCACCAGCAGCCCGGTCCGGCCATGGCAGATGGCGCGGGACAGCCCGCCCACCCGGGTGCCCACCACGGGCGTCCCGCAGGCCTGTGCCTCGATGGCCACCAGCCCGAACGATTCGCTGTAGGAGGGCATCACCACAACGTCCGCCGCCCGGAACCAGGACGCCAGGTCACTGGCGCTGACCGGGGGAAGGTGCGTGACGACGTCGTCCAGTCCAGATTCGGCGATCAGGTGCCGGAGGTTGAAGTCCTTGTTGCCGCTGAGGGCGCCCAGGATGGTGAGCCGGAGATCGATCTCGGGCCGCCGGGCGCGAAGCAGGGCCGCGGCTTTGAGCAGGATCTGCGGGCCTTTCAGCCGCTGGATGCGGCCGGCGAACACCAAGTGGAACGTCTCCGGCGAAACACCGCGTTCGGCCCGGGACCGCGCGCGGAACGCGGGTGTAAAGGTGCTGAGGTCCACCCCTGGCGGCGCCACATCGATGCGATCGTAATCAGCACCGTAGTGGGACACCAGCTCTTCGGCTTCGGCGGTGGTGTTGGCGACCAGGCGGGCGGCGCCGTCGACAATCCGGTGCTCGCCCTCCTCCCGCCGCCGCGGCTCGGGCTGTTCGCCGGACTCCAGCAGGAGATTTTTGACCTTGGCCATGGTGTGCATGGTGTGGACCAGCGGCACACCCCAGAGCTCCGAGAGCTCCAGGCCGGCGATCCCGGACACCCAATAGTGCGAATGGATGACGTCGTAACGGCCGTGCGGCTGGCGCTGGCGGATCTGGTCGATCTCGGCCACCAGGTGGTGCAGCAGCTCCGGCAGTTCTTCCTTGGGGATCTTCCGCGGCGGCCCGGCCAGCACGTTGTGGACGCACACGCCGGGGTTCGGATGTTCGACGGCGGCCTGCTTGGCTGAGGTGGAGCGCGTGAAGATCTCAACCTGCACGCCGGTATCGGCCAGCGCCGAGGCCAGCTCGCGGATGTAGACGTTCATCCCGCCGGCGTCGCCGGAGCCTGGCTGCTCCATCGGGGAGGTGTGGAGGGAGAGTAACGCGACCCTGCGGATCAATGTCATGACTTCTCCTTCCCACCGCTGGCGCGGCGTGGGCCCCGCTGTTGCCCACTCGGTAAAACACTACTCCAGCCGCTCCCGGGCGGCCTCCCGGCACGTGGCCGGCTGCTAACGTGGCGCGTGTGAATGCAGCCACAACACCGCACAGTTCCGCAGAATACTCGATCCGCCCCGCCACGGACGCCGACTGGCCCGGCATGTGGGCCGTGCTGGAGCCCGTCATCCGGTCCGGCGAGACGTTCACCTGGGACCGGGACACAACTGAGGCCGACGCCCGGGCCCTCTGGTTCAAGGATGCCCCCGGCCAGGCGTTTGTGGCCGTGACGCCCGACGGCGGCGTGATCGGCACCGGCGAACTGCACCCCAACCAGGGCGGCGCGGGCAGCCACGTGGCCAACGCCGGCTACATGGTCCACAGCGGCCACGGCGGCAAAGGCGTGGCACGGGCCCTGTGCGCATACTCCCTGGACGCGGCACGGGACGCGGGCTTCCGGGCCATGCAGTTCAACGCCGTGGTGGAAAGCAATGTCCGCGCGGTGGCCGCCTGGCAGGGGATGGGCTTCGAAATCCTCGCCACCATCCCCGAGGCGTTCAACCACCCCACGCTCGGATACGTGGGCCTGCACGTGATGTACCGGAAGCTCTAGCCGCGCCAAAGCCCGCGCAGCGCAGGGAACGCGTGCTCGTAGCCGGCCATGAGCTGTGCCCCCAGGGCGGGGGAATCCACCAGGGGATGCCGACCGAAAGCGTCGACGGCGGCCGCCCGGTCTCCGTGCGTCGCTGCCCGGACGGTGAGCCGCTCCACCTCCTTGACGCGCTGGAGGAGGGTGAGTTGCTCCGGTCCCGGGGCTGACTGCGTAAGCGGCACCGCGCCGTCGGGCGTTACCGTGCAGGGGACCTCGACGACGGCGTCCGCCGGCAGTCCCGGAATGGCCGGTTCCGGGGTGGTGCTGCCGGGGGCGGTCGCCCCGCCAGGACCGGACGGAAGCGTGTTGGGCGTGTTGAGGATGAGCTGGGCGTCCCCGGCTCCCGCCAACGCGCGCATCACCGCCAGGGCGACGCGTTCGTAGCCGCCGCCGGCGAGGTCGTCCTCGTCGCGCTGCTCGCCGTGGGTCCGCGCCTCCGCGAGGTAGCCTTCCTCCCGCGAGCGGCGGGCGGCGTCCCACAGCGTGTACGCCTCCGCCCCGGCTGAGGCGAGCCGCGGATAGAGTTCGGCCTGCTGGTGGTGGATGGACTCGCCGCGGGTCTGGGCCATGGCGCGCATGGCCGCCGCGGCGCTGTCCCGCTGGTAGTAGTAATAGAGGTATTCGTTGGGCAGGGCGCCCAGGTCCTGGAGGAACGGCTGCGGGAAGAGCCGGCCTTCCTCGAAGGTGCTGAGGGCAGCGGCATCTGACAGCAGCGCGGGCAGCAGATCCTGGCCGCCGGACTCCAGCCGGTGGAGCCAGCCCAGGTGGTTCAACCCGTAGTAGCCCACGCCGTCGAGCGTTCCGTCGGGCAGCGTCAGGCCGGCGGCGCGGGCCGCCCGGTGCACCAGCCCACCCGCGGAATCGCAGATCCCGATGACCTGCCGGCCAAGGACCGGCAGCAGGGCTTCGGTGACCATGCCGGCCGGGTTGGTGAAGTTGATCAGCCAGGCGTCCGGGCAGAACTCCCGCATCTGCCGCGCCAGGTGCAGCATTTCCGGGATGGTGCGCAGGGCGTAGGAAATGCCGCCCGCGCCGGTGGTTTCCTGGCCGAGCAGGCCAAGGTCCTGGGCCACGCGTTCGTCCCTGATCCGGCCGGCCGTGCCGCCGGGGCGGATGGCGGCGAACACCAGGTCTGTACCCGCCAGGGCCTCCGGCAGGGACGTCGTGGTGTGGACGGCGGGGGCCTTGGCACCTGCGTTCGGGCCGGAGGTGGGGCCTCCGGCAGCGCCGCAGTCGGACTCGGGCATGGCGCGCAGCACCGCGGTGATGGCGCGGAGGCGGTCGGGATCGACGTCGAACAGCACCAGTTCGCTGACCAGCCCCGCAAACGCGCCGGACGCCAGCGCCCGGTACACAAGCGGCACGCGGAATCCGCCGCCGCCGGCAATCATAAGCCGCATAGTCAGCAGTCTAGGCGGGCGCCGGGCGCGCCCCTACCGTGGGGCCGCGGCAGGGCGTAGTGTGCCGGACATGGACGCCATCCCGGACCGCCGCTTCGACCCGCTCTCTGCCCTCCGGAAACCGTCCGACGGCGGGTTCGACCTCCTCCTGGCCGGCACTGTCTTCCAGGACATCATCTTCACGGGACTGCCCCACGCGCCCGAGCCGGGCACGGAAATCTGGAGCGAAGGCATGGGCAGCTGCCCCGGCGGCGTCGCGAACCAGGCAATTGCCGCGGCGAGGCTGGGACTGCGCACGGGACTGGCAGCCGCCTTCGGCGACGACGGCTACGGAGACTACAACTGGAAAATCCTGGCCGGGCAGGAACACGTGGACCTGAGCCTGTCGCGCCGCATCCCGGGGTGGCATTCCCCGGTGACCGTCTCGCTCAGCGTCCACAACGACCGTTCCCTGGTGACGCATGGACACCCGGCGCCCGTGACGTCGTCGGAACTGATCGGTCCGCCCCCGCCGGCGCTCGCGGGCATTGCCGAGCTCGACGTCGAGATTGAACCCTGGGCTGTCGCCGCCCACCAGGCCGGCGTCAAACTGTTCGGGGATGTGGGCTGGGACCCCAGCGGCGAGTGGTCACCGGTCCGGCTGGAAAACCTGCAGTACTTCCACGCTTTCCTGCCCAACCAGCGGGAGGCCATGGCCTTCACGGGGAAGGACAACCCGTGGTCCGCACTCTATGCCTTGGCGGACCGTGTGCCCGTTGCAGTGGTGACGCTCGGGGCGCAGGGTGCCATGGCGGTTGACTCGGAAACCGGTGAGGAGGAGTGGGTGCCGTCGTTGCCGGTGACTGCCTTTGATCCCACCGGAGCCGGCGACTGCTTTGATGCAGCCTTCATCGTGGGCAGCCTGGCCGGATGGCCGCTGGGCAACCGGCTCCGTTTCGCCAACCTCTGCGCCTCCCTGGCCGTGCAGGAGGTGGGCGGTTCGCTGGCAGCGCCCGGCTGGGGAGACATCGCGGACTGGTGGAAGCGGGCCAACTCCCGGCCCGAACGCCAGAGCAGCCAGTGGCTCCGCCGCTTCGGTTTCCTGGCGGACATTATCAGCGACGTCCCGCTGGCAGCGCAGCGCCGCGCCACCGCCACCATCGCGCACCTGTCCGACGCCTGACGCCGTGGCGCCCTGAACCGTGCGCCGGGAACGCGGCGCGATTATCCCGTCCCGGGCCCCCGCACTAGAATCACTAGGGTGACTTATCCCGTAACGACCGGTGACTTCCGCGCGGCCTCAGGACCTGATCCTCAGTACGAGCGGTCCGCCGTCATTGACCTGGACGCCATCCGCCACAACGTGCGGCGGCTGGCAGACGCGGCCTCACCCGCGAGGGTCATGGCCGTGGTGAAGGCCGACGCCTACGGACACGGCGCGGTTCCGGTGGCCCGGGCCGCCCTCGAAGCCGGCGCGTCCTGGCTGGGGGTCGCGCACATCTCCGAGGCGCTGGCGCTGCGGGCCGCGGGCATCGACGCCCCCCTGCTGGCCTGGCTGCACACGGCGGAAAGCAACTTCGCCGCAGCGGTGGCTGCCGGCGTCGACATCGGCTGCTCCGGCTGGGAACTGGACCGGATTGTGGCCGCCGCGCGTGACCAGGAACGTCCCGCGCGGATCCACCTGAAAGTGGACACGGGCCTGGGCCGGAACGGCGTAGCGCTCGATGCCTGGGACCAGCTGCTGGGCGAAGCCATGGAGTACCAGGACCAGGGCCTCCTGCGCGTGGTGGGCATCTTCTCCCACCTGTCCGTGGCAGATGAACCCGAACGGCCGGAAACCGATGAACAATTGGCGGCCTTCCGCGAGGTGCTGGCTGTGGCCGAGGACGCCGGCGTGGACGCTGAAGTCCGTCACCTGGCCAACACCCCCGCCACGCTGTCCCGCCCCGATACTCACTTTGACCTGGTCCGCGTGGGCCTGGGCATCTACGGCCTCTCGCCCTTCGAAGGCCAGACGTCCGCCGAACTGGGCCTCCGGCCCGCGATGACGCTGCGCACCCTGGTGTCCCAATGCAAGCAGGTCCCCGACGGGCAGGGCGTCTCCTACGGCCTGCGCTACCGCACCAGCGGCCCCAGCACCCTGGCGCTGATCCCGCTGGGCTACGCCGACGGTGTGCCCCGCATTGCCACCGGCGGTCCCGTCCGGGTGGCTGGCCGGACCTACCCCGTGGTGGGGCGCATCGCCATGGATCAGATGGTCATCGACCTCGGCAACATCGGCCCCGCCGGCGCAGACCTCTTCGGCGCCGAGGCGGTGCTGTTCGGCAACGGGGACGACGGCGGGCCCACGGCGGACGACTGGGCGGTCGCCGCCGGCACCAACAACTACGAGATCGTGACCCGGATCAGCCCGCGGGTGCCGCGCCGGGTCATCAACGAAAGTCCCGCCGTCGAGCCTTCCGGCAGCCGCCCAGCCGGCGACGTTCCTGGCGCCGGGCGTTCTGCCATCGGCAATCCCGACGCCGGGCAGGCAACACCGTGAGCGTGCTCCCGGCAGAGATGCCCACCTGGGAACAGACGCGGAGAGTCACGACGGCGCATGAGACGCACGCGCTCGGTGCCGCTTTAGGGGCGGAGCTGCAGGCCGGGGATCTGTTGGTGCTGACCGGCGAGCTGGGGGCCGGCAAAACCACCTTCACGCAGGGGCTCGGCGAAGGCCTGGGCGTGCGCGCGGGAATCATCTCGCCCACGTTTGTCCTGGTCCGCATCCATCCCAACCTGCCCGACGGCCCGCGGCCCGGTGGCCCGGACCTGGTGCACGTGGACGCGTACCGGCTGGGATCGGCGTCGGAAATTGACGATATTGACCTGGAAAACACGCTGGACTCGTCCGTGACCGTGGTGGAATGGGGGCGCGGCCGGGTGGAGCACCTGAGCGAGAGCCGGCTGGAAGTGGACCTGCACCGGGCGATCGGGCTGGACGCCATAGGCGCCGCGGAACCAATGCCCGGCCACACCGAAATCCTCGACTTTGACACCGAGGACTTCGACGAACCCCGCACTATCGTGCTGCGCGGGTTTGGTCCCCGCTGGAGCACCAAGCCTGCTCTGGGCGGCGCCATCGAAGGGACACCCTGATGCTCATTCTCGCCATCGACACGTCCGCCGTGGCCAGTGCCGCACTCGTCTCGGACGACGCCCTCGAAGGCGTGGTGGCCAGCTTCTCCACCGAGGACACGCGCAGCCACGCCGAAGTGCTTGCACCCGGCATCGAGGACCTGCTGGCCTCTGCGGGCGTCACCGGCGGGGACATTGACGCGATCGTGACAGGCGTGGGCCCCGGCCCGTTTACCGGCCTGCGCTCGGGGATCGCAACCGCCCGGACGCTCGCCTTCGTCTGGGACAAACCGCTGTACGGGCTGATGAGCCTGGACGCCGTGGCACTGGAAGTGGCTGAGTCCACCGATGCCGCGGCCGAATTCCTGGTGGTCACGGATGCCCGGCGCAAAGAGGTCTACTGGGCGCGGTACAGCCTCGCCGACGGCCAGTTGCCGCAGCTCGAGGACGGCCCGCACGTCAGCTTCGCGGCCGACCTGCCGGACCTCCCGGCCTACGGCGCCGGCGCCGGACTCTACAGTGACGTGCTGCGCGCAGACCCGGGATTCAGCAACGAACAACCGGACGCCCTCTACCTCGGACAGTTCGCCTTGGCCCGGCTGGCAGCCGGCGGGCAGCTGCTCGACTCCACACCCCTGTACCTCCGGGAATCGGACGCCCAGGTCCCCGGCCCACGGAAGCGGGCCCTGTGAGCATGCCGACCAGCGCTGACGGAGTGGTTTTCCGGGACATGACCCTGAAGGACGTGCCCGCCGTGGACGCCCTCGAACAGCGGCTGTTCCCTGCGGACGCGTGGCCGCTGCACATGTTCCTGTCCGAACTGTCCCAGCCGGAAACGCGCCGTTACCTGGTGGCGGAAAGCGGCGGCGAGATAGTGGGCTACGCCGGCCTGATGTGCATCGAGCCCATCGCGGATGTCCAGACCATCGCCGTCGTGCCTGAATGCGAAGGCCGGGGCATAGGCTCTACGCTCCTGAACAGGCTGATCACGGAAGCCGGTCTCCGCGGGGCGGCGGACGTCCTCCTGGAGGTCCGCGCGGACAACCCCCGGGCGCAGCAGCTGTACGTGCGGTTCGGCTTCGAACAGATCCACGTCCGCCGCGGGTACTACCGCGACGGCGTTGACGCCCTCATCATGCGGCTGCAGCTGGTCCCCGAAGCCACTGCCGACCCAGCGTCAGCTGACCCCGCACCAGCCCAGGATCACACAACAGAAGCAGGCCAGCCATGAACCGTTCGCAGCCCCTGGTGCTGGGCATCGAATCCTCCTGCGACGAAACCGGCGTCGGCATCGTCCGAGGCACCACGCTGCTCACCAACACGGTGTCCTCCTCGATGGACGAGCACGTACGCTTCGGCGGCGTGATCCCCGAGATCGCCTCGCGCGCGCACCTTGACGCCTTTGTGCCTACCCTGCGCCAGGCCCTGGCCGACGCCGACGTGTCGCTGGAGGACGTGGACGCCCTTGCCGTCACCTCCGGGCCGGGGCTCGCAGGAGCACTGATGGTGGGGGTCTGCGCCGCGAAGGCCCTCGCCGTGGCCACCGGAAAACCGCTGTATGCCATCAACCACCTGGTGGCGCACGTCGGCGTCGGGCTGCTGGATGGGAAGTCCGACGGCGGAGCTGCCGCCGGCCGTGGGGCCAGCGGCACCGCCGGCCGTCCCGCCAGCCTTGCGGTTGGGCTCGGCCACGAAGGCCGTCTCCCGGAAAACCTGGGCGCCCTGCTGGTCTCCGGTGGGCATACCGAAATCCTGAAGATCCACAGCATCACCAGCGACGTCCAGCTCCTCGGCTCCACCATCGACGACGCCGCCGGCGAGGCATACGACAAGGTGGCCCGCATCCTGGGCCTCGGCTACCCGGGCGGCCCGGTCATCGACAGGCTGGCCCGCACCGGCAACGCCAAAGCCATCCGCTTCCCGCGCGGCCTCAGCCAGCCCAAGTACATGGGCACCGCCGAGGAGCCTGGAAAACACCGCTACGACTGGTCCTTCAGCGGCTTGAAGACGGCGGTGGCGCGGTGTGTCGAGCAGTTCGAGGCCCGCGGCGAAGACGTGCCGGTGGCCGACATCGCCGCAGCTTTCCAGGAAGCAGTGGTGGATGTGATCACGTCCAAGGCCGTCCTGGCCTGCCGGGAGCATGGCATCAAGGACGTGCTGCTGGGCGGGGGCGTGGCGGCCAACTCCAGGCTGCGCGAACTCACCGGCCAGCGTTGTGCGTCCGCCGGAATCAGACTCCACGTGCCACCGCTTGACCTGTGCACGGACAACGGCGCCATGGTGGCGGCCCTCGGTGCGCAGCTGGTGATGGCCGGGATCGGGCCCAGCGGCATCCGCTTCGCCCCGGATTCCTCGATGCCCGTCACCGCGGTCTCACTCCTGGCCTGACCCGACTGCCGCGAAGCTTCCGGTGGTTGAGCCTGTCGAAACCCCGCAGGGACTGCGTTACCCCGTCGGGCCGTTCCGCATCTGCTTGACCAGGTCCAGCACCACGGCCTGCAGGTCGCCGCCGTGCTCTGCAGCGACGCGTCGCTGCCGCTGGTACCCGGCGCCGCGGCGGATGATCTTCTCGACGTCGGCCAGTTCGTCGGGGCAGCCGAGCTTCGCTGCCACCGGCTCAAGCCGGTTCAGGGTCTCCAGGAGGTGGTCGGTGACCAGCTGTTCGTTGCCGGCGGCGTCGAGGATGATGATGGCCTCCATGCCGTAGCGGGCGGCACGCCACTTGTTCTCCTGGATGTGCCACGGCGGCATGGTGGGGATGGTGCCGCCGTTGTCCAGGGTCGTGGAAAATTCATCCACCAGGCACTGGGTGAGCGCGGCAATCGCGCCCACCTCCTCCAGGGTGGCCAGGCCGTCGCAGATGCGCATTTCGATGGTGCCGAGGTTCGGAACGGGCCGGATGTCCCAGCGGATCTCGGACAGGGCGTCGATCACGCCGGTGGTGAACATGTCCTGGACGTAGGACTCGTATTCGTCCCAGGACGGGAACTGGAAGGGCAGGCCCGCCGTCGGCAGCTGCTGGAACATCAGGGCCCGGTGCGACGCGTAGCCGGTGTCCTCGCCGCCCCAGAACGGGCTCGACGCCGAGAGCGCCTGGAAATGCGGGAAGTAATTGACCAGGCCGTCCAGCACGGGGAGTGCCTTTTCGCGCCGGTCGAGGCCTACGTGGACGTGCACGCCGTAGATGACCATCTGCCGGCCCCACCACTGGGTGCGGTCGATCAGCTTGGCATACCGGGCCTTGTCCGTCACGGGCTGCAACTGCGGCGGGCTGAACGGGTGGCTGCCGGCGCAGAAAACCTCCACGCCCATGGGGTCGGTGATTTCGCGCACCGCGGCCAGGGACCGGCTGAGGTCTTCTTTGGCTTCGGCGGCGGTCTCGCAGATGCCGGTGACCAGTTCCACGGTGTTGAGCAGGAGTTCCTGCTTGATGTGCGGGTGTTCGTCGTCTTCGTTGAGTTCGGGGTGCTTGGCGACGACGCCGCTGAGTACTTCGTTGGCCACTGATGCCAGTTCGCCGGTCTGGCCGTCCACCAGGGCAAGCTCCCATTCCACACCAAGAGTTGATTGCTTCGATGAAGCGAAATCAATCTTCATGCGTTCCCCTAACTGTTCAGATATCCCTGGGCACGCGCCGCCTTCAAGTCTAATGCAGGGGTAGCATCGTCTTGATGGCCTTGTTCCTTTGGACCCGTGACAGTATTCACAAAACCACTCTCCTTATTGCGTCCGCTGCCGTGGCCGCCCTGACTGCCTGCACGGCGGTTCCCGCCACCGCCCCGGCGGCCTCTGGCCCTGCACCGGCCTCAACCCCGGAATTAGAGCGGCCGACGACGGCACCTCCGTCCGCTTCTCCCTCACCTGACCCCGGGCTGCTGCCGCTGGGCTGGGGCCCGGAGCAGCGGGACCAGGATGTCGCCGCGACCGCCGTGGCGGCGATGTCGGTCGAGGAGAAGGCCGGCCAGGTGCTGATGCCGGTATACGCCGGTACCGACGCCGAAGCCCAGGCCGGCACCATTGAACGCCTCCATCTGGCCGGGTCCATCATTATGGGCGACAACATTCCGCTCGACGCGCGCGGTCAGGCGGATCCGGCTGCCATGAGTGTTGTCAACGCCCGGCTGGCCCAGGCCGCCAAGGCCGACGGCAGGCCCTGGCCCGGGCTCATCGGCGTGGACCAGGAGGGCGGGATTGTGGCGCGGCTGGGTGCGCCCCTGACCGAATGGCCAACGGCCCTGAGCTACGGGGCTGCCGGCAATGCGCCACTCGCCAAGGACGCCGGCCGCGCTCTGGCCGCGGAGATCGCGTCGCTGGGCTTCACGGTGGACTTCGCCCCCGATGCGGACGTGACCATCGGCCCAGCAGATCCCACCATCGGTGCCCGGTCAATGTCCGGCAACCCGGACGCGGCGGGAGCACTGGCGGTGGCGTTTTCCCAGGGCATGCAGGAGGCCGGCGTCCTGCCCGCCGTCAAGCATTTCCCCGGCCACGGCTCCGTCACCGTTGACTCGCACCAAGACCTCCCGGTGCAGCCCGCGAGCATCGCGGAACTCGAAGCCCGGGACTGGAAGCCGTTCCGGGCAGCCATCGCCGCCGGTATGCCCATGGTCATGACCGGGCACATCGCCGTACCGGCCCTGGAACCCGGCGTCCCGGCGTCGTTGTCCGGCCCCACCTATGCTGCGCTGCGCGGCATGGGCTTCAAGGGTGTGGCGGTGACCGATGCCCTCAACATGGGCGCAGTCCAGCAGCAATACCCGGGCGGCTCCGCAGCAACGGCGGCCCTCGCCGCGGGCGCGGACCTGCTCCTGATGCCCACGGACGTGGGGCAGGCCCACGCAGCCGTCGTTAGCGCTGTCGCGGCCGGAACACTGCCGGCGGCCCGCCTGGACGAAGCAGCTGTCCGCGTGGCCACCATGATGACCTGGCGCGGCCGCGTCACGTCGCCGCCTGCGCGGTCGGCCCCCGCCAGCGCGGCCCCCGGCAGCGGCGCCGACATCTCGGCGCGGGTCTCCGCGGCCGCCGTCACGGTGCTGTCCGGACACTGCGGCGTGCCAATCGTCGAGGGAAGCATCCGGATTGCCGGAGGATCAGCGCAGGACCGGGCGCGGTTTGAGGCTGCCGCAGCGAAGGCCGGGCTCGGCACCGGGGCGGGCCCCCTGGTCAGCCTCATCGGTTACGCCGGTCGGCCGGTTGGGGGCGATATCGCTGTGGCACTGGATGCGCCGTGGCCGCTGCAGGATTCCACTGCCCCGGTGAAGATTGCGCTGTACGGCCGCACGCCTGGCGCCTTTGACGCCCTTGTTGCCGTGTTGGCAGGCAAGGCGACTGCCCCGGGAAAGCTGCCCGCCGCCGTCGGAAGCTATCCGGCCGGGACAGGCTGCCCGTAACGAAAAGTACCCACCCCAACTAGGTAGCGCTATCTGTCGTTTTGAGACCTCAAAACGACAGATAGCGCTACCTAGTTGGGCGAGACGGGTTTAATGGACAGGTGCCCATTCTGAATAAAGACATGACCCTGTGTATTTCGCTGTCGGCCCGGCCCAGCAACAACGGGACGCGGTTCCACAACCACCTCTACGACCAGCTGCACCTGAACTGGATCTACAAGGCCTTCGCCCCCACCGACCTGGCCCAGGCGATCGCCGGCGTCAGGGGCCTGGGAATCCGCGGCTGCGCGGTGTCCATGCCGTACAAGGAGGACGTGATGGCCCTCGTGGATGAGCTGGATCCTTCCGCTAAAGCCATCGATTCGGTCAACACAATCGTGAACACTGATGGGCATCTGAAGGCCTACAACACCGACTACACCGCCATCGAGCAGCTCCTCGCAAGCAACGCCGTGCCCACGGACTACTCGGTGCTGGTCCAGGGCGCCGGCGGCATGGCCAAGGCCACCGTCGCTGCCCTGCGGGACGCCGGCTTCACGGACGTCACCGTCATCGCCCGGAACAAAGACACCGGCAGGGCGCTCGCAGAGCAGTACGGGTTCCAGTGGCGGGCAACGCTCGACGGCGGCACGGCAGACCTGATCATCAACGTCACCCCCATCGGTATGGCAGGGGGCCCGGAACTGGACTCGCTGTCCTACCCGGAAGATGCGATCGCCGCAGCCAAAGTGGTGTTCGACGTCGTGGCGCTGCCCGCGGAGACGCCGCTGATCAAGGCGGCCCGCGGCGCCGGGAAACAGGTCATCACCGGCGCCGAAGTGGCCACCATCCAGGCGCTCGAGCAGTTTGTGCTCTACACCGGTGTCCGGCCCACCGATGAGCAGGTCCGGGCGGCAGAGGATTTCATGCGCGCCCAGTAGGACGCGCCCACTAGGACAACGTTTGGACAGGTTCCACCGAGATGGCCACCCGGTCCTCCCCAATGCGGGTCAGGACCAGGGTGGCTGTTTTTTGTCCGGCCTTTTTCCCGGCCACCTTGCTTCCGGCGAACAGCTGCTTGCGCAGTTCCTCCGGGGTTACCGAGGTGCCGCGCTTTTTGATGTCCAGCACCGTGATGCCGTTCTCCTTCACCCAGGCCTTGAGCGCCTTGACGTTGTACGGCATCACTTCCAGGACCTTGTAGGCGCGGGCGAACGGCGTGTCCACCAGCTCCGGAGCGCAGATGTAGGCGATGTGCTCGTCCAGCAGGTGCCCGCCCAGTTGAAGCGCGACGTCGGCCACCAGGCCGGCGCGGATCACCGCGCCATCGGGCTCATACAGGTAGCCCGCTGCCGGACCCACCGGCGCGGCGGGACCGCCGTCGAAGTCTTCGGCGCTGGTCAGCTCGGCGGCACCCTGCGGGCCGAGCAGCAGCGCCGCACGGCGGATTCCGGGCCGGCGCACGGAGTTGAACCACAGGGCCACTTCGGTGACGTCGCCGCCCACCGATACCCACTGCGCTTCGCAGCCGGCGGGAACTGACTCGTGCGGCATGCCGGGGCCCATTTTTACGCCAACGGCGCGCCCGGTTGCGGCGAGCGATTCCACAAAGGACAGCGGCGGTGAAAACGCCTCAGGATCCCAGATCCTCTTGGTACCCGAGGTGGAGGTGACCCGGCGTGCGGGATCCAGCCAGACGCCGTCGACCCCGTCCAACGGGACGGTGGTGGCGTCGGAGTGCACCACGGTGGCGTTGGGGAAGGGGATCAGGTTGACCGTGGCGCAGGCGGCCGTGGTTTCGTCCATTTCCACGGCCGTGACCGTGATGTCCATCGAAGCCAGGGCCAGAGAGTCTGCGGCAAGGCCGCAGCCGAGATCGGCCACGTGGCGGACACCGGCCTGCGCAAACCGCTCGGCATGCCTGGCGGCCACCGTGAGACGCGTGGCCTGTTCCAGCCCGGCCTGCGTGAAGAGCATGCTCCGGGCGAACTCGCCGAACTTCAGCTCCGCCTTGGTGCGCAGCCGGGACTGGGTGAGGACGGCGGAGACCAGTGCAGGGGAGTGCCCGGCCTTGCGGAGGGCCGCGTTGAGCTCCAAGGACTTGTCCTCGCGGTACGGGCCCAGGGACGCCAGGAGCTCCCAGCCTTCGCTCGTGAGCAGTGGGGCGATCTGGTCCTGCGGTGCTTGAGCCATGGGTTCAAGCCTAGTGGAGGTAGCCCGGCGGCCAGTTCCCGCTAGGGTTAAAGGCATGGAAGACAGCGCAGGCACCCAGCCGTCCGGACTACCCCAAGAAAGAGAGCCGGACCTGGTGAAGTTTGCCCGCCCCGCGCTGATTGCAGGATCCGCAGTGGCCGTGGTCTGCGTCGCGCTGCTGGTAATCATCCTCTTCCTGGACACGTTCAACGCCACCGTCTACTCCGTGGGCGGCAAGAACATCCAGGATGCCACGGACGAGGCACAGGAGATCCGCGGCCTCTACGCCGGGGCGCGCATAGGCGGCATCATCCTGCTGGTGGTCTCGCTGCTGGCTGCCGTGGGCGGCGCCGTGGTGATGTACCTGCGGCGGGGCGCCGTTGAGGAAGGGGACGACGGCGACGAGGACGTCGATCTCGAAGAACTCACCGGCCGGTAACAGCTGTTCGCCAGCGACATAATTCTGGCACTCGCCTTGACCGAGTGCTAACCAATACATAGAGTCATCATTAGCACTCTCCCTAGGAGGGTGCTAACACATGAAGAGCTGCCAGCCAGGCTGCTGCCGGCACCGCGACGACGGTTTGCCAGCCACGGCGAAGCAGCTCAACTGTCCATGAATTTGCTGACGTAGAAGGAGAGGTCCGAGTGTCGGTCTCTATTAAGCCTCTTGAGGATCGTATTGTTGTCCGCCCGCTCGAAGCCGAGCAGACCACGGCTTCCGGCCTGGTTATCCCGGACTCCGCACAGGAGAAGCCGCAGGAAGGCGAAGTTGTTGCAGTAGGCCCCGGCCGCTTTGACGACAACGGCAACCGCGTTCCGATCGATGTTGCCGTTGGCGACGTTGTTATCTACTCCAAGTACGGCGGAACTGAAGTCAAGACCGGTGGCACCGAGTACCTCGTGCTCTCCGCCCGCGACGTTCTGGCGATCGTCGTAAAGTAACTCTTTGGATCCCCGTACTGCTGTTCCGTCCCTGACCGAACAACAGTGCGGGGTTCTGTCTTTGAAAGGACAAAACCATGGCAAAGCAGCTTGCGTTTAACGACGCTGCACGCCGGTCGCTTGAAGCCGGCATCGATAAGCTCGCCAACACTGTCAAGGTGACGCTCGGCCCCCGCGGCCGCAACGTTGTCCTCGACAAAAAGTGGGGGGCACCCACCATCACCAATGACGGCGTCACCATCGCCCGCGAAATTGAGCTTGATGACCCGTATGAAAACCTTGGCGCGCAGCTGGCCAAGGAAGTAGCCACGAAGACCAACGATGTTGCCGGCGACGGCACCACCACGGCCACCGTGCTCGCCCAGGCCCTGGTCAAGGAAGGCCTGCGCAACGTTGCGGCGGGCGCCGCTCCGGGCCAGATTAAGCGTGGCATCGAGGTTTCCGTAGAAGCCATTGCAGCCCGCCTGCTCGAGAACGCACGCCCGGTTGAAGGCACGCAGGTTGCCAGCGTGGCAGCAATCTCGGCCCAGAGCGACGAAATCGGCGAGCTCCTCGCCGAGGCATTCGGCAAGGTCGGCAAGGATGGTGTGATCACCATCGAGGAGTCCTCCACCACGCAGACCGAGCTGGTCCTCACCGAGGGCATGCAGTTCGACAAGGGCTACCTGTCCCCGTACTTCGTGACCGACTCCGAACGCCAGGAAGCCGTCCTCGAAGACGCCCTTATCCTGATCAACCAGGGCAAGATCTCCTCCGTGCAGGACTTCCTGCCGCTGCTGGAGAAGGCGCTGCAGAGCTCCAAGCCGCTCTTCATCATTGCGGAAGACGTTGAGGGCGAGGCCCTGTCCACGCTGATCGTCAACCGCATCCGCGGCACGCTGAACGTTGTTGCCGTCAAGGCTCCGGGCTTCGGCGACCGCCGCAAGGCCATGCTGCAGGACATCGCCACCCTCACCGGTGCGCAGGTCATCTCCGCGGAACTGGGCCTCAGCCTGGATTCGGTTGGCCTTGAGGTGCTGGGTACTGCCCGCCGCATCACGGTCACCAAGGACAACACCACCATCGTTGACGGCGCCGGTTCCGCAGAAGACGTCGCAGCCCGGGTTTCCCAGCTGCGCGCCGAGCTGACCCGCACCGACTCCGACTGGGACCGCGAAAAGCTCCAGGAGCGCCTGGCCAAGCTGGCCGGCGGCATCGGTGTCATCAAGGTCGGCGCAGCCACCGAAGTTGAGCTGAAGGAAAAGAAGCACCGCATCGAAGATGCAGTGTCCTCCACCCGCGCCGCCCTCGAAGAGGGCATCGTGGCCGGTGGCGGTTCCGCGCTGATCCACGCACTGAAGGCCCTCGACGAGGACCCTGCAGTCAAGGCACTCGAAGGCGACGCCGCCGCTGCTGTGGGCATCGTCCGCCGCGCGCTGGTCCAGCCGCTTCGCTGGATCGCCCAGAACGCCGGTTTCGACGGCTACGTTGTCACCGCCAAGGTTGCCGAGCTCGAAACCAACAACGGCTTCAACGCCAAGACGGGCGAGTACGAGGACTTGATCGCCGCCGGTGTCATCGACCCGGTCAAGGTCACCCGTGCAGCCCTGCGCAACGCGGCATCCATCGCTGCGCTGGTTCTCACCACCGAGACCCTCGTAGTGGAGAAGCCCGCTAACGAAGACGAGCACGCAGGCCACAGCCACTAATCCCCACCGTCTCCCTCACCTCGCTTCGCTCGGTCAGGGAACCCTGACGGCGTGGGCCCACTCACCGTCTCCGCACAAGAACCGGTCCAGCTTCGGCTGGGCCGGTTTTTTGTGCCACAAACCACTCGCGGCCCGCTTTTCCCGCCTACGCGCCCGGCGTCGGCGGGCGTGGCAGACTGATGCCATGCTGCTAGACGAGCTCGTGAAAACCACGGATGCCGTCGCGTCGACCCGCTCCCGACTCGCGAAGATCGACGCACTGGCCGACCTGCTGCGCCGGCTCGAGCCCGTGGACATCGCGGCCGCCGTCGGCTTGCTCATCGCCAAGCCGCGACAGGGCCGTGTTGGGATCGGCTGGCGCGGTATGACAGCAGCCATGGGGGAGCCGGCCGCCGAACCGAGCCTGACCGTCGCCGACCTCGACGCTGCGCTGGACCGGCTGCTTGTCACCGCAGGCGCTGGATCAGCCGCGGAGCGCGCCGCGACCCTCCGGATGCTCACCGCGGCAGCCACCGAGCGCGAGCAGGCCTTCATCGCCGGCGTGCTGCTCGGCGAACTGCGAACCGGCGCGCTCGAGGGGGTGCTGACGGATGCCGTTGCCCGCGCCGCCGACCGGCCCGTCGACGCCGTACGCCGCGCGGCGATGCTCTCTGGCGATCTCGGCGGGACCGCCCTGCTTGCGATCACGGGAACGGCGGCCGAGCTCGACGCCGTCGGCCTCGTCGTCGGCCGTCCCGTGCAGCCCATGCTCGCCGCAACCGCGGCCAGTGCCAGCGTGGCGCTGGAGGTGACGGGGGAAGCATCCGTGGAATACAAGCTCGACGGAGCGCGCATCCAGGTGCATCGCGTCGGCGACGAAGTTCGCATCTACACCCGCACCCTGGCCGACGTGACCCACCGGCTGCCCGAGGTGGTGGAGGTGGTGCGAGGGCTGCCGGTGCGCGATGTGATCCTCGACGGCGAGACCCTCGCCCTCGACGAGGCCGGCGGCCCGCGACCGTTCCAGGAGACCATGTCGCGGTTCGGGGCGGATGCGGCGCGCGCCACGGTGCTGCATCCCTGGTTCTTCGACGTGTTGCACATCGACGGGCGCGACCTGCTCGACGAACCGCTGGCGACGCGCCTCGGCGTGCTGGAGCGCATCGCCCCTGAGCACCGGATCCCGGGGGAGATCACGGCGGACGCGGCCGTTGCCGAGAGAGTGTCGCGTGATGCGCTCGCCGCGGGCCACGAGGGCGTGGTGGTGAAGGCGGTCGGATCGGCCTACGCGGCCGGGCGGCGTGGCTCCAACTGGATCAAGGTGAAGCCGGTGCTCACGTACGACCTGGTGGTGCTCGCCTGCGAGTGGGGGTCAGGCCGGCGGACAGGGCTGCTGTCGAACCTGCACCTCGGAGCCCTCGACCCGGCCGGCGAGTTCGGCGAACCCGGCGGCTACGTGATGGTGGGCAAGACATTCAAGGGCCTAACCGACGCGATGCTGCGCTGGCAGACCGAGATCTTCCAGGAGCTCGAGGTGCGGCGCACGGCGGGCACAGTCTGGATCGAGCCAGTCACCGTGGTCGAGGTCGCGATCGATGGCGTGCAGCGTTCCTCGCGCTATCCGGGCGGAATCGCGCTGCGATTCGCACGCGTCAAGCGCTACCGCGACGATAAGACGGCGGCGGAGGCCGACACCATTCAGACGCTGCGCGCGCTGCTGCGTTCGTAGTTGTGCCGCTTCTCCACCGGGCGTACCGTGGCGCTTAAGTACCGCCGCACCCAGCGTGCGCGGGCCAACAGGTTGGGCGGTTGGTGTCCGAAAGGGGCCAGATGTCAGCTGAAACAGGCATTGACCAGGGCAGGTCAGCCTTCCAGAAACATCGCTGGACCGAGGCATATCAGACTTTCCGTGAAGCCGATAAGCGTGGCGGGTTGCCGGCTGCCGACCTCGAACGGCTGGCTACGGCCGAGATCCTGACCGGGGAAAGCACCACAGGACTGGAGACCCTCACCCGTTCTCACGAGGAGTACCTTGTGATGGGCGACGCCGAGAGTGCCGCACGGTGCGCGGGCTGGATGGGCATGCAACTGATGTTCCTTGGGGAGCAGGCTCGGGCCGGAGGGTGGTTTGCCCGCGGCCAGCGGCTCGTGGATGAACTGGCCGAGCCCAGCGCAGTCCAGGGCCTGCTGCTTGTGCCGATGGGCCTGGGCAAACTTTACGGCGGTGATCCGGCGGGCGCCTTGCAGGTTTTCTCCCGCGTTGCCGAATTCGGCCAGCGGTTCCACGACAAGGACCTGTCCGCGCTGGGCCTCCTCGGCACAGGCCAGGCCACGCTGATGCTTGGTCACCCTGAGAAGGGACTCAAGATGTTCGACGAGGTCATGGTGGCCGTCACGGCAGGTGAACTCTCCCCGATCCCGTCGGGGATTATCTACTGCGCAGTCATCGGCAACTGCCACCTGGTCTTCGATCTGGAGAGGGCCTTGGAATGGACGGCTGCCCTGGATCGCTGGTGCCGTGCACGCCCTGACATGGTGTCCTTCAGCGGCCAGTGCCAGTCGCACCGCGCCGAACTCTTCATGCTCCATGGGGCCTGGGCCGAGGCACTGATGGCGGCTGCGGCTGCCCAGGGACTTGCCGTAAGGGGTGATCCCCAGGCGCTTTACGGAGGCTACTACCAGCAGGGGGAGGTGGAACGGCTGAGTGGCAAACTGGACGACGCCGAAGCTTCCTATCGGCAGGCTGCCCGGTCCGGCTATGAGCCACAGCCTGGCCTCGCTCTGGTCTGGCTGGCCCGCGGTGATGCGCAGCAGGCACAAGCGATGATCCGGAGGGCAGCTGGCGCGGCAGACACCGCTACCCGCCGGAACATGTTGCCGGCACTGGTGGAGATCGAGCTGGCCGCCTCCGACCTGGAAGCCGCGCGGCGAGGTGTTCAGGAGCTGCAAGCCCTGGCCAGTGAATGCCCTATGCCCATGATCCGGGCCGTTGCCGGCCAGGCGGCCGGCGCGGTCCGGCTGGCCGGCGGCGACCCCTCCGCTGCCCTGAAACCGCTCCGGGAGGCGTGGAGACTGTGGCAGGAGCTCGGTGTCCCGTACGAAGCGGCGCGCTGCGAGGCGTTGGCCGGCAGCGCCTGCCGCGCACTTGGCGATGAAGCCTCGGCGCTGATGTACCTGGAGGCGGCCCAGGCTTCGCTCCTGGACCTGGGCGCGGCGCCGGCGGCAACGTGGGCGGCATCCCTGCTGCACGAAGGCATGTTGGGTAGCGGGGCCACGCCAGGCACGGCTGGTCTCCTCACCCGCCGCGAGCTTGAAGTCCTTCAGCTGGTGGCAACCGGAAAGGGCAACCGGGCCATCGCCGGCGAGCTGTACCTGAGCGAAAAGACCGTGGCGCGGCATATCAGCAACATCTTCCTGAAACTGGGCCTGACGTCCCGGGCAGCCGCCACCAGCTATGCCTATGAACACGGACTGACTACATAGAAATACCCAGCCCCATCGTGCATGAAAGTTGCATATTTTGGCCGACGCGGCCGGCAAGGGCACGGCCATAGCCTCAAAGCATGAACCTTCCAGTACTTGCCGGCACACTTTCCACCGTGCTGTTCGCCGTGGGAATGCTGCCGATGCTGGTCAAAGCGGCACGGACCAAGGACCTGGCTTCCTACAGCCTCAGCAACCTGATGCTAACCAACGTGGCCAACGCGGTCCACTCCGTGTACGTTTTCAACCTCCCCGCCGGACCCATCTGGGCCCTGCACCTGGCCTACCTCCTGGCATCCGCGCTGATGCTGGCATGGTGGCTCCGGTACCGGGACGACGGACAGGACAGCCGGGCGGACCAGCCCCCGGAAGGTTCAGCCATCACCATCACCTTGGATACCAAAGGAGAGCAGCCATGAACAACAACGGCGTGACCGGCACGCTGGACACCCTGATCATCGGTGGCGGGCAAGCAGGCCTAGCCCTTGGCCACTACCTGAAACAGCAGAACCGGACGTTCCTCATCCTGGACGCACATCCAAGAACCGGCGACGCCTGGCGCCAGCGGTGGGATTCGCTGCGGGTTTTTACGCCCGCAAAATACGACGGACTGCCCGGAATGCCGTTCCCGGCGGACCCGCTGTCCTTCCCCAGCAAGGATGACGTTGCCGGATACCTTGAGGGCTACGCCGCAAAGTTCGACCTGCCCGTCCTCAACAGTGTGCGGATCGAACACCTGTGGCGGGACGGGAACCGGTTTGTCGCCGCTTCCAACGGCCGGCGTTGGGAGGCGCACAACGTGGTGGTGGCCACCGGCTGCAGCCAAGCGCCGAAGCTACCGGACTTCGCTGCGGAACTGAACGCCGCCGTTGTCCAGTTTCATTCCAGTGAATACCGCAACCTGGGGCAGCTGCAGGAGGGCCCCGTCCTGGTAGTAGGGCTGGGGAACTCGGGAGCGGAGATTGGCCTTGAAGTGTCCCGGACGCATCCCACCATCGTGGCCGGCAAGCCCGGCGGTGAGATTCCCGTCAAGCACGGCCCGACGGCGGCACGGTACTTCCTGCCCGTGGTGCGGTTCGTCGGACTCCACGTCCTCACCCTCAACAACCCGATCGGCCGCAAAGCTGCACCGGCCTTCACGGCCCACGCGGCGCCCCTGATCAGGACAAAGTCCAAAGACCTGGCCGCCGCTGGCGTCAGGCGCGTGCCGCGGATTGCCGGGGTGGAGAATGGGCTGCCGGTGCTCGCGGACGGGACCCGGCTGGAGGTTTCAAACGTAATCTGGTGCACCGGGTTCCGGGATGACTTCGGCTGGATGGATCCGGTAATGCTCGACGGCGGCGCGCTGCCCAGGCAGCGGCGCGGCGTGGCACTGGATACCCCTGGGCTGTTCTTCCTGGGCCAGGAATTTATGTACGCGGCGGCGTCGGCAACGCTGCCCGGGGCATGCCGTGATGCGCGCTATCTGGCGGGCCGGATCCCGGTTCCGGTCACCCGCGAGTCCGCGTCAGCTGCCATCTGAGGCGCCGGGCGGCGGCTTCGGGCAAGCGCCGGGAAACCAGCCGGTAGAAGAACAGCACCAGAACTGCCGCCGCCACGATGCCCATCAGGTTGAGCGCCAGCTGCAGGGCCGACCCCGTTGCTTTCTCAAACTCGCCCAGCACGAGTGCTACGGCCACAAACCCGGCAGCAGGAACTGTGGTCACGGAGATGAAGACACCGATGAGTGCCGCTGACCGCCGGCTGATGACGGACAGCATGCCCGCCGTGCCGGCCAGAACGGCCACGATCAGGGAATAGGGTCCCGGGTGGTAAATGAACTCCACCGCAGACCCTGTGTCCAGGGTGTTGTCCGCGAAGAGGCCCAGTGCCGCGGAGACCCACGTGGTCAAGGCCGCCAGCAGCATGGCCAGCGGGAATCCCACACCAAGCGCCAGGGCAGCACGCCGGCCGAGTGCCCACTGGCGCCGGGCCAAGGCCACTGCCAGCGCCGCCAGGGGGCCGAACTCCGGCCCCACGGCCATCGCCCCCACGATGGCAATGGTGGAATTCGTCACGATGCCGATGGCGGCGAGCTGTGTGGCCAGTATCAGGAAGGCAAGGTAGCTCCACGTGAGCCGGGAGTCCTCGCCCGTCTGGCGGGTGACCTCGTCCCAGATCAAGGCGTCTGCGCCGTCTCCGGGGGCAGACGCCTCCGCTTTGTCCGCGCGCCGGGACAGGACGAGTTCCGGCATGGAGATGGCAATGGATCCCACCTCCTGCGCCTTCAGGACGTGGAGTTTCTCAAGCAGTTCCTCCACCGCTTCCCGGGCAACCTGGACGTCGATGACATCGCCCCGCGGCGACACGGATGCTCCCGGAAAGAGCGCTACCTCGGCGGTTCCGGTTTGCTCTTTGCAAGCGTCCAGCGTCACTGCCGACAGTTCACTGGGCACACAGATCCGCAGCTGCACAATCACTCGGTCTCCCTTCGCTGGCCTGTGGCCAGCATAGTTTGTGGCATGCGCCGACGGGGCTCGAAGGCCGCCGTTGATTGGCCATCGGCCGTGCGGCTCCGTAGGCTTGATGCTTTGCTTACCCGCTTGGAGAGGTCCTCTGTGTCGAGTGCACCAGTCGAGGCTGCCCCGCCCACTGCGCTGGACGCAAAGACCGGCGAGCGGAAGCCTGCCCGGAAGCCGACCTTCCGTCCCGAAGTCCAAGGCCTCCGCGCGCTCGCCGTCCTGATGGTGGTGACCTATCATGTGTGGCTTGGCCGGGTGTCCGGCGGGGTGGATATCTTCCTCCTGATCTCGGCCTTCCTGCTGACGCTGTCCTTCGTCCGTAAGGTGGAGGCCGGCGCGTCCCTCAATCTCCTCCGGCACTGGCTGCACCTTTTCAAGCGGCTGCTGCCGGCCGCCGTCGTGGTGATCCTCGGGGTCCTGGCAGGCACGTGGCTGGTCCTCCCGCAAGGCCGCTGGCCTGTCATCCTGGACCAGGCCTGGGCCGCGCTGCTGTACCGGCAGAACTGGCTGCTGGCGGACACCGCCGTGGACTACTACGCCCAGGACCACACCGCGGCGAGCCCCCTGCAGCACTTCTGGTCCCTGTCCATCCAAGGACAGGTCTTTATCCTGTGGCCTCTCGTCTTCGCCGCTTCCGCTGTTGTGTGGCGGCTCCTCCGGCACCGGTACAACGCCAGCTATCGGGCCGTGGTGGCAGCCGCGTTCGCAGGCATCCTGGTTGCCTCGCTCGCGTTTTCGATTGACCAGACGGCCACCAACCAGGCGTACGCCTACTTCGACACGCGGACGCGGCTCTGGGAGTTCGCGCTGGGCTCGCTGCTGGCACTTGGCCTGCCGCACCTGAAACCCGGGAAACTCCTGCGTGTGGTGCTCGGCTGGGCCGGCCTGGTGGCCATGGTCTCCTGCGGTCTGCTGCTGACCGTGGACCGGGCGTTCCCCGGATTCGTGGCACTGTGGCCCACGCTGGCTGCCGCGGCGATCATTGTGGCCGGGCAGAGCGGGAGCCGGTTTGGTGTGGACCGCCTCCTGAGCTGGAAGCCGCTGGTTTCCCTGGGGGACAACTCCTACGCCCTCTATTTGTGGCACTGGCCCGTCCTGGTGCTTGCGCTGGCCGCTACCGGCGTCGAGGCACCCACCCTCATCCAGGGCGCCGCGATCATCGCCGCCTCGGTGGTCCTGGCCGTCCTGACCACCCGCTTTGTGGAAAAACCCCTCCGGGAGTGGCGCTGGCCGCAGGTGCGCACCTGGCGCACCGCCGTCGTCGTAGTTGCCTGCTGCGCCCTGCTGGCCGGACCCGTGGCGGTCTTGCAGACGAGCCTCACCGCGGAGGAAGCCGCCACCGCCGCCCAGCCCCGCGAGCTGACGCCGGGAGCTGCCCTGCTGACCCCGGGTAACGCCGGAGCACCGGCACCGCAGGGCAGGATCATTCCTGGGCCCACCGCCCTGGACAACGACTGGGCCGGAATCCACCAGGCCTGTACGGGAGGGAATGCCACCGGGGACCCTGTTCTTGAAGGCTGCCGGCAGGCCCTCCCCGAAGGCGAACCCACCAAACGGATCGTTGTGCTGGGCGATTCCCATGCCCAGCAGTATCTGGCCGCCTTGGCACCCATCGCGGAAGCCCGCGGCTGGGAGCTGGTCACCCTGCTGATGCCGGCCTGCCGGTTCGGGGCCGAATCCGAGACCCGGACTGCCGAATGCAACGCCTACAACCGGGCCAGCGCAGCGTACGTGCTGGAGCACCGGCCGGATGCCGTCTTCACCGTGGCCACCCTGACCCATGAGGACGACCCGTTCGAGACCGAGGTGCCGGCCTACCTCGAAGGCATCCAGCCCATTGCGGATGCCGGCATCGAGATCGTCGGCATCCGGGACAACCCGCGCTTCACCATCAACATGCCCGAGTGCGTCCAGCGCCACAGTGCGGACGCCGCGGCGTGCAACCCGCCGCTGAACGAATCCCTGGTGGAGCCCTCGCCGCTGGAGAGTTACCGCGGGAAGGTGGACGGGCTGCACCTGATGGACCTGAGCGATTTCATCTGCGCCGGCGGTATCTGCCCGGCCGTGGTAGGCAACGTCTACGTGTACAAGGACGACAACCACCTGAGCCGGACGTATGTGGAAAGCATGATTCCCATGTTTGAGGAGCGGCTGCTGGCGGCGACGGGCTGGAACTGACACGCGGCTTTCGGTTATTGGGTGCCGTTGCTCACAATGTGCTCCCGGAATAGGGGGATCGGCGTGGAGGTTCTAATATTTACTCAAAGCTTTCTGCGCGGTGACCGCGCATGAGGCACCCGAATGTACTAAGGCCCTGCACGGACCAGTCCCGTAATGACGGGCTGGTCATTAGCTGCAACCCCTACCCGTGAACCCGTAACCAAGGTAAGAGGCGCACTCATGACCCAGCCCGAGCACAATCCTTTCGGCTTTATCGGCCTGACCTACGACGACGTCCTGCTCCTTCCGGGCCACACGGACGTCATCCCGTCCGAGGCTGACACGTCTTCGCGGATTTCCAAGCGGATCACCGTTCACACACCGCTGCTGTCCGCCGCCATGGACACGGTCACCGAATCCCGGATGGCCATTGCCATGGCTCGCCAGGGCGGCCTGGGCGTCATCCACCGCAACCTGTCCATCCAGGACCAGGCCGACCAGGTGGACCGCGTGAAGCGCAGCGAATCCGGGATGATCACCAACCCGCTGACCATCGGCCCCGAGGCCACGCTGGCCGAACTGGACGAGATCTGCTCGCAGTACCGGGTCTCCGGCCTCCCCGTGGTGGACGAGGGCATGCGGCTCCTCGGTATTGTCACCAACCGCGACACCCGCTTTGTGCCCGAAGCCGACTTCCCGCTGCGGCTGGTCAGCGACGTGATGACCAAGATGCCGCTGATCACCGGGCACGTAGGCATCAGCCGTGAGGAAGCCTCCCACAAGCTGGCCACGAACAAGATCGAAAAGCTTCCGCTCGTTGACGAGCAGGGCCGGCTCAAGGGCCTCATCACCACCAAGGACTTCACCAAGGCCGAGCAGTACCCGCTGGCCACCAAGGACGATGAGGGCCGGCTCCGCGTCGGTGCCGCCATCGGCTTCTTCGGTGACGGCTGGGGACGCGCCATGGCACTGGTCGACGCCGGAGTCGATGCACTGTTCGTTGACACGGCCAACGGCCACTCCCAGGGTGTGCTGGACATGATCCGCCGCCTGAAGTCCGATCCCGTAGCAGCGCACGTGGACATCATCGGCGGCCAGGCTGCCACCCGCGAAGGTGCCCAGGCCCTGATCGACGCCGGTGCCGACGGCATCAAGGTGGGCGTGGGCCCCGGCTCCATCTGCACCACCCGCGTGGTGGCCGGCGTGGGCGTCCCGCAGATCACCGCCATTTACGAGTCCGCCAAGGCAGCCATCCCGGCCGGCGTTCCGTTGATCGCCGACGGCGGCCTGCAGTACTCGGGCGACATCGGCAAGGCGCTGGTTGCCGGCGCCGACACCGTCATGCTGGGTTCCCTCCTGGCCGGTTGCGACGAGTCCCCGGGCGAGCTCATCTTCGTGAACGGCAAGCAGTTCAAGAGCTACCGCGGCATGGGCTCGCTGGGCGCCATGCAGTCCCGCGGCAAGAACACCTCCTACTCAAAGGACCGTTACTTCCAGGCGGACGTCTCCGGTGATGACAAGCTCATCCCCGAGGGCATCGAAGGCCGCGTCGCCTACCGCGGCCCGCTCGCCTCGGTGGCGTACCAGCTGGTGGGCGGCCTCCGCCAGACCATGTTCTACACCGGTGCGCCCACCATCCCGGAGCTCAAGGTCCGCGGCAAGTTCGTCCGCATCACCCCGGCCGGCCTCAAGGAATCGCACCCGCACGACATCCAGATGACCGTGGAGGCGCCGAACTACGGTTCGCGCTAATCCCCGGCGGTTGGAGCCATGTCCCAACCACGCCATCCCGCCGAACTGAACCCAAAAAAGGACCCTCAGCGGCGGTTGGCGCTGAGGCCCTACGCCCGGGCCGTGGCGCAGGTGCTGCGGGTCAGCTTCCGGGCCTCGCCAGCCGCCGTCGTTATGAAAGTAGTCGGTTCGCTCATTTCGGCGACGCTGCCTTTGGTGACCACGTACTTCGCAGCGCTGACCACCACGGCCCTGGCGGCCGCCTACGCCGGTGATTCCGCAGCAGGCCAACAGGCCATTGTGTACGTCATCATCACGGCTGCCCTGGGGCTCTTGTGGGGCGGCTTCAGCAGCGTGGACCGCTACATCCAGCAGCTCATGAGCTTCAAGGTGGGCGCCATCGTGGGCGACCAGATGTACGAGCGCTTCCTGGCGCTGGAGTTCTGGCGCTATGACGATAAGCAAACCGTGGACCTCTACGACCGGGCCAAACGGTTTTCCGATTCCTATGCCCGCGTGCTGGACAGGATCGCGGCTATCTTCACCCAGTTGGTCTCCGTGATCCTGGCCGTGGGCGCCCTGCTGCTGGTCAGCTGGTGGATCGCCGTGATTGTCCTGGTGGCGATTGTGCCCAGCGTCTACCTGCAGTTCAAGCTCTCGCGCGAACAGATCGCCCACTGGAACACCCAGGTGGACTCCCGCCGGCAACGCCGGATGATCGAAACCAACCTGCTCCGCCCCCAGCACATCGCCGAAATGCGGCTCTACGGGATCGTGGGCTACCTGATGGACCTCCGTTCCCAGCTGCGCGATGCTGACGAGCGGCGCCGCCTGCACTTCCAGAAGCGCTACATCCCCAAGCAGCTCGCCGCCGATGCCCTGCAGTACGGCGCCGAGGTGATCTCCCTGATCTGGGTGGTGGGCCAGATCATCGCCCGTGCCCAGCCCGTTGGCCAGTTCCTCTATGTCCAGCAGATCGTCAGCCGCGCACTGTCCACAGCCAACAGCCTGGTGTCCTCCCTCAGTTCGATCGACGAGGATCTCGCCAACCTCAAGGACTACGAGCTGTTCATGGCAATGCCGGTTCATTCGGACCATTCACCGCCGCTGCTCCAGGCGCCCAAAACTGTGGAACTGCGGGACATCCGCTTCACCTACACGGGCGGCGACACCGAGGTGATCCGCGGCATCAGCATGACCATCCGCGAAGGCCAGCACATCGCCGTCGTGGGTGAGAACGGGGCGGGAAAGTCCACACTGATCCGGATCCTCGCCGGCCTCTACCGCCCGGATTCCGGGCAGGTAATGCTCGACGGCGTCGACCTCGCCGCCGTCGACGTTAAGTCCTGGCACCGCCACCTGGCCGTCCTGAGCCAGGAATTCCTCAAGTACGAATTCGCCACGGCTGCCGACAACATCCGCTTTGGCGACGTGGACCCGCCCCGTGACGACGAACGGATCCGCCAGGCAGCCAGCGACGCCGAAGCGTTGGAGTTCATCAACAAGCTGCCCAACGGCCTGGACAACTATGTCAGCAACTGGATGGAGGATCCGCGCGGCCGGAAGGGGAGCGGGCTCTCCGGCGGCCAGTGGCAGCGGCTCGCGATGGCCCGGAATTTCTACCGCAACGCCACCTTCATGGTCATGGACGAGCCGACGTCCGCTATCGACGCACTGGCCGAGCACCGGATCTTCACCCGGCTTTTCGCGGACCGCAGCAGCACCATCATTGCCATCAGCCACCGGCTTGCCACCATTGAGAAGGCCGACATTGTCTACATGCTCGAGGACGGGCGGATTGTGGAACAGGGCACCCACAAGGAACTGGTGGCGCTGCGGGGCCGCTACTTCAGGATGTTCGAATCCCAGCTGACTGTGGAGGAGGCCGAGGGCGTCTGACGACGGCAGGGCCTAGGGTCACGCACTCCACGCAGGAACCGCCGGCCGCGCTGCAAGGCGTGGCCGGAGGTCCCGGATTCGTGTGGCCCCGAGGCTAAGAGGTGGTCACCGCTGTGTCGTCGAGGTAGAAGTACGTCCCCAGCGACGAGTCCTCAACACCCAGGAAGCGCAGGGTCACGCTCTTGCCCTTGTAGGCGGAGAGGTCCAGCTGCTTCTGCAGATAGCCGGCGGACTCGTTGAGATTGGAGTAAGTGGCCAGCGTGGTGGTCACACCGTTGCTGACCGCCTGAACCCTCAGGGTGTCATAGGCCGCGCTGGATGTGGTCTCGTCCGACTGCACCTTCAGGTAGAAGGACAGTGACGCGGTGGCCACCGTGGACGGGACTGCAAACGCCTGGTCGAGGATGTAGGACGTTGCCTGGCCCCAGCCGTTGAGGCCGGCGAAGCCGGAACCGGTCCTGGCATTCGTTCCGGTCTCGAACGTGTCGGCGTGGTCAGAGGTCCAGGAGGCTGCGCCCGATTCGAAGCCCGGGTTCAGCAGCAGGTTGCCGGACGGCGGGGGAGTGACCCCGCCCAGCAGGCCCATGGTCTTGGTGGCGTCCGAAAGCCCTGTGCCGCAGCCCGTGGTGCAGCCGCCCGGCATTGCCCGGGTTCCCTGCTTGAGCGTGGACTCCACCTGGGCCGGGGTAAGCGTGGACGATTTGGACTTCATGAGTGCGGCCAGCCCGGCCACGTGCGGAGCTGCCATGGACGTTCCCTGGTAGCTGGCGTAGCCGGCGGAGCCCGGTGTGGAGGTACCGGTATTGATAGTGGAGAGGATTCCGCCGCCCGCTACACGGACGTCGCCGCCGGGTGCGGTCAGGTCAACCGTGGAGCCGTAGTTGGAGTAGTAGGAGAGGCTGCCGCTCGGGTTGCTGGCGGCCACGCTCACAACGCTGTTGCAGTTGGCCGGGCGGAATCCGGAAGCATCCTGGTTGCTGTTGCCGGCCGCCACCACCACGGTGGCTCCCCGCGAAACTGCGGAGTTGATGGCTGCCTGGTACGTGCTGCCGCAGGCACCGGACCCGCCCAGGCTCATGTTGATGACCGTGGCGGGATTGGCGTTGGCCGGGATGCCCGGGACGGTGCCGCCGGCTGACCAGATAATCGCATCGGCAATGTCGGACAGTGACCCGCCGCACTTGGCCAGGACGCGTACCGGCACCACTTTGGCGTTGGGTGCGACGCCCGCCACGCCGGCGGCATTGCCGGTCACGGCTGCAACGGTGCCGGCGACGTGCGTGCCGTGCCAAGAGCTGTTGCCGGCTGTCGACTGGCCGCACTCGCCGGCGGCGTACCAGTCGCCCTGGTCCTGCGCATTCGCGTCCCGTCCGTTGCCGTCACGCGCTGCCGTGGCGTCGGAGACGAAGTCGTAGCCCGGCAGCACATTCACGTCGAGGTCCGGATGGGCCGTGATTCCGGTGTCGATCACGGCCACCGTCACGCCGGTGCCGGTAGCAACGTCCCAAGCCCCGGGGACCCGCATGCCGTTGGTGCCAGTGAAATCCCATTGCTCGCCATAGCGTGGGTCGTTGGGCGTGAGAGCCACCGTCATGCGGGCGTCAGGTTCGACGTAGTCGACCGATCCGGACTCCGCAATCTCGGCCATGAAGTCTTCGGCAGCCTGCCCGGACAGGGCCCTGTCCGCCTCGATCAGCGTTCCGCCGGTGGCCAGGGCGCGGAGTTCCTGCACCTTCACGCCCTGTGACTTGGCTGCTTTGCCCCAGGCATTGGCGCGGCCGTTCGGGGTGGCGTTCGCCGTGGTCTCCTTGAATTCGACGATGAACTTCGTGTAGGCCTCTCCGGCGGCCACGTCGTGCACCGCAGTGCCTTGGACGGCGGCCGGCCCGGCTGCAGTGCGGTCACCGTCTTCGGGGGTGGCGAAGACCGGCGAACCGGCGAAGGCCAGGGTGCCGACTGCTGCGGCGAGCGACAGGGCCAGGATGCGGTGGCGCCTGATTGATGAACGTCCCATAGGAGCTTCTTTCTCGGAACGGGCACAGGTGTGGCCCGTATGAAGGGGAGTGATGGGTGGTCACGTGGTGGATCAGGTGGTAACCGAGAGTAAACATAAAGCTATTTTCAAAACTTGTAAATGGTTGACAAAACATGTCAATAAAGTGTGGACTATCAGTTTCAGGATGAACCTAAGAGGAGGCGCCCCACCGCATCCCACGTGGTCAAGTAAAGTGGTCACGTGACTTACGAGATCGAGATTGGCCGTGGCAAGCGTGGGCGTCGTGCCTACTCCCTGGATGACATTGCGATTGTCCCTAACCGTCGTACCCGCGACCCCAAGGACGTGTCGGTCTCCTGGCAGATCGATGCCTACAAGTTCGACATGCCCGTGATTGCAGCCCCGATGGACTCGGCCATGTCCCCGGAGACGGCCATCTCCTTGGGCCGGCTCGGCGGGCTCGGCGTGCTGGACCTTGAGGGCCTCTGGACCCGCTACGAGGACCCGCAGCCCATCCTTGACGAGATCGGCGCCCTCGAAGACGAGGTCAACAGCCCCGCCGTGACCGGCCGTATGCAGGAGCTCTACCGCGCTCCCATCCAGCCGGAACTGATCACGTCCCGCCTGGCGGAGATCCGCGCCGCCGGCGTGACGGTGGCCGGCTCGCTGACCCCGCAACGCACGCAGGAACACTACAAGACCGTGGTGGCTGCCGGCGTCGACATCTTTGTGATCCGCGGGACCACCGTGTCAGCCGAGCACGTCTCGAAAGACCATGAACCCCTGAACCTCAAGCAGTTCATCTACGAACTGGACGTCCCCGTGATTGTGGGCGGCGCGGCCGGCTACACGCCCGCCCTGCACCTGATGCGCACCGGAGCCGCCGGCGTCCTGGTCGGCTTCGGCGGCGGAGCCACCGCCACCACGCGGCGCGCCCTGGGGATCCACTCGCCCATGGCCTCCGCCATCTCCGACGTCGCGGCCGCCCGCCGTGACTACATGGATGAATCCGGCGGACGGTACGTCCACGTAATTGCCGACGGCGGCATGGGCACCTCGGGTGACATCGTCAAGGCAATTGCCATGGGCGCCGACGCCGTGATGCTGGGCAGCGCCCTCGCCCGGGCCGAAGAGGCACCCGGCAAGGGCTGGCACTGGGGCCAGGAGGCCCACCACCTCGAACTGCCCCGCGGAGACCGCGCCAACGTCGGCACCGTCGGACCTCTCGAAGAGGTGCTCTTCGGGCCCGGCCACCACACCAACGGCACATCCAACCTGATCGGCGCACTCCGCCGTTCGATGGCGACCACCGGCTATTCGGACCTGAAGGAATTCCAGCGCGTCGACGTCGTAGTTTCTCCGTACACGGGTAACTGACGGCCTCTAACTGACGGGCGGCCGACGCCGCTGACGTCGTCCGGAGCGCCTCCCTCGTGGAACCTGCCCTGCCCAACTGTGCGGCAAGGAAGTACTGTGGTTTTACCACCGGCAGCAGCGGCAAGGGAGGCGTTCCGTGAACACTGTTCCAAACGAAGGCGGGGTCCTGGGGCCTGCGGCCAGGGAAGCATCGATCGCCAGGCTCAGGGCCACCTCGGAACCCGGCAACGAACTGGACATCCTGATCGTCGGCGGCGGCATCGTGGGCGCCGGTGCGGCGCTGGATGCCGTGACCCGCGGCCTCACCGTGGGGATCGTGGAGGCCAGCGACTGGGCCGCCGGCACGTCGTCACGGTCATCCAAGCTGATCCACGGCGGCCTGCGCTACTTGGAGATGCTGGATTTTGGGCTGGTTAAGGAAGCGCTGCACGAACGTGGCCTGATTCTTTCGGTCCTGGCCCCGCACCTGGCCCGGCCGGTGCCGTTCCTGTATCCGCTGACCAAACCGTTCTTCGAACGGCCCTATGTGGGGGCCGGGATCGCCCTGTATGACGCCATGTCCATTACGGGCGGGCACAGCCGCGGCGTGCCGTTCCACAAACACCTCAGCAGGCGGGGCACGCTGAGGGCCGCCCCCAGCCTGAAAAAAGACGCCTTTGTGGGCTCCATCCGCTACTACGACGGCCAGGTGGATGACGCCAAGTACGTGGCAAACCTCGTCCGGACGGCGGTGCACTACGGCGCCCATGCGGTGAACCAGATGGCGGTGGTGGACTTCCTGCGTGAAGGTGAGCGCGTGGTGGGGGCCAAAGTGGTCAACCACGAAGACGGTTCGAAATTCAACATCAAAGCCAAGCAGGTCATCAACGCCACCGGGGTGTGGACCGATGAAACCCAGGCCATGGTCACCGACCGCGGGCAGCTGAAGGTCCGGGCGTCCAAGGGCATCCACCTCGTAGTGCCCCGCGACCGGTTCCAGTCCACGGTGGGGCTGATTCTCCGCACCGAAAAGTCCGTGCTGTTCGTTATTCCGTGGGGCCGGCACTGGATCATCGGCACCACGGACACCGACTGGAACCTCGACAAGGCCCACCCGGCGGCCTCCAGCAAGGACATCGACTACATCCTCGAGCACGTCAACCGGGTCCTGAAACGCCCGCTGACCAGGGAGGATGTTGAAGGCGTCTACGCCGGACTGCGCCCGCTCCTGGCGGGGGAGAACGATTCCACGGCGAAACTGTCCCGTGAACACATCGTGGCCCACCCCGTACCGGGCCTGGTGGTGGTGGCCGGCGGCAAATGGACCACCTACCGGGTTATGGCCAAGGACGCCGTGGACGAGGCCACCCGCACCATGGATGAGCGGGTCCCGGCGAGCTGTACCGAAACCATCCCGCTGCTCGGTGCCAGCGGCTTCAAGGCTGCATGGAACCGCAGGAGCAGGACCGCTGAAGAGTCCGGCGTGCACGTGGCCCGGGTAGAGCACCTGCTCAACCGTTACGGGTCCATGACTCCGGAGGTGCTGGACATCATCGCCCGGAATCCTGAATTGGCGGAGCCGTTGCCCGGTGCTGACGACTACCTGCAGGCCGAAGCCGTCTACGCCGCAACCCACGAGGGCGCCCGGCACGTCCATGACGTCCTGACCCGGCGGACCCGCATCTCCATCGAGGCCTGGGACCGTGGCGTGTCGGCGGTGCCGGTTGTCGCTAAACTGATGGGCGAAGTCCTTGGCTGGAGCGATGTGCAGCGCGAAAGCGAAATAAAGCACTACATAGCACGCGTTGAAGCTGAACGGCTGAGCCAGCAGCAGCCGGATGACGAATCCGCCGACGCCGCACGGCTGGGCGTGGAGGACATCGTCCCTTTGCGCTGAGGCGGCACCGCACACCAGCAATTCTCCTGACTGAAGGGACACGCCTTGGCGGAACCACTTGACCGGTACGATGCCGATCTCACCACCTCCGATTTGGTGATTCTGGAGTTGGAGGCAACGGACAAGTCGGACGCCGCGGCGCAACTGGCAGAACGCCTCTTCGCCGCCGGGCGGGTCACGGACTTGCCGCGGTTCCTGGAGCACGTCAACGCCCGCGAACACCAGCTCGCCACCGGCCTGCCGGGCGGGATCGGGCTCCCGCACGCCCGCAGCGAGTTCGTCTCGCGGACGTCCATCGCCGTGGGCATCACCAAGTACGGCCACTCCCTGGACTTCGGTGCCGCCGACGGTCCGGCCACGGTTATTCTGCTGATCGCCACCCCTGCAAGCTCGTTTTCCGATCATCTGGAAGTCCTGGCCACCCTGGCTCGCTCCCTGTCCAAGGAGTCCTTCCGGGAGTCGCTGCGGCGGGCCTACGATGCCGAAGTCATCGCCGAGCTCATCAACTCCAGCCTGGTGTTCTTCGACCATTGAGTGGGGCAGGCCCTTTCGTGTCGACTCCGTCGCCACGTAGGGACCCTGCTGCCCCACTCCAAGGCCGGGACGTACCTGGTCGTTTAGTTGTTCTACAGAGGAACGAAGTACGGTTAACACGTGTGGAAAACAGCCCTTAAGCCCCGATGGATCGCAGGCCTGGTCTTCGCGATCGCGGTCTCAGGGGTGTTTGTCCTGCTCAGCCAGTGGCAGTTCGGTCGGTCCACGCAGCCCGAAGTTGTGGTCAGTCCCGCCACCGAGGACGTCAGGATGCTGACGGAGACGCTTGAGCCCGGAGTCTTCTTCCCCGGTTCAGTGTCAGACCAGATGGTCTCCGCCGAGGGAACCTACGACCCCGCAAAACAGGTCCTGGTGCCAGGCCGCCTGAAGAATGGTGCGAACGGCTACTGGGTGGTTTCCGCCTTCGCCGTGACCGGAGCGCCCGCGCTCACCGGCGTCGCTGCTTCACCCCAGACCTGGATTCCAGTAGCCCGCGGCTGGGTGGCGGATCCCGACGACGCCGGCGCACCGCCGTCGGGCGTTGTGAACCTGACCGGACGGCTGCTGCCGTCAGAATCACCGCTGCCGGCCACCGCACCGGAAGCCGGCCGCGCCTCCGCCGTGTCTGTTGCCGAACTCATCAACTACTGGGACGTCAGCATGTACCCGGGATTCGTGGCCGCAGCTTCCGAACTGGCGTCCGGGTCCGACCTGTCCGCCGCGGCGGTTGATGGTGCCCTGAAGCCCTTGGAAATCGGCCCCCAGCCGCCCGCGCAGCAGGTCAACTGGCTCAATCTCTTCTACTCGCTCGAATGGGTGGTGTTCGCCGGCTTCGCCCTGTTTATCTGGTGGCGCCTGGTCAAGGACGACTATCGGCGGGACCTCGAAGAGGAACACGACGACGATCCTCACCTGGGTACAGCGCCCACCCCAGCAACTTCTGAACAGCTCCAACAAAAGGTAAAGCCATGATCGAACCGAAACCGGCCGTCCAGCAGGATTCTCCGCAGGGCAAGGGCAAGAAGCGCCGCTTCGGCGGTACCGAGCGGCAGATCCGTTCCGCCCTGAAGTTCTACAAGGTGCTGGCGTACCTCACCGGCGCCATGCTGCTGCTGCTCTGCGCCGAACTCATCGCACGTTACGCCTTTGGCCAGTACCTGTTTGCCGGTGGCACCAACGCCGTCACGGGCCAACCGTTCGGCTTGGGTTTCGCCGACGCCGAGCCCAAGGGCGTGGTGGGCGGTGCGAACATCTCCGTCGCCGTGCTGATCGTCCACGGCTGGATGTACGTGGTGTACCTGATCTCCAACTTCCGCCTCTGGACTCTGATGCGGTGGCCGTTCACGAAGCTCGTCCTTCTGGCCCTGGGCGGCGTGGTGCCGTTCCTGTCCTTCGTGGTGGAGAAGAAGTTGCACGCCGAGGTGGAAGCCGAACTGGCCGCGAACCCGCAGGCCGCACAGCGGTACTGAACGCTGCAGCGGTGGGGGAGTCCCGCCGTCGGACGTTCACTGCGTCACACCCACGGTCCTGAATGTGCGGCGGGGCAACCGCGCAAAGTAGGCTAGTACGGTGACTACTCCCACTGCATCCCAGACTTCCCAGAAGCCGGTGCTGGTTGTTGACTACGGTGCCCAGTACGCGCAGCTGATTGCCCGCCGCGTCCGGGAAGCGAATGTGTATTCGGAAGTGGTTCCGCATACCTTCACCACCGAGCAGCTCCTGGCCAAGGACCCCGCCGCCATCATCCTTTCCGGTGGCCCCTCCAGCGTTTACGCGGACGGGGCACCCTCCGTCGGCGCCGACCTCTTTGAGGCCGGAATCCCGGTCTTCGGCATCTGCTATGGCTTCCAGGCCATGGCCAACGCCCTGGGCGGGAAGGTCGACAAGACGGGCCTGCGCGAGTACGGCTCCACCCAGACCACCATCCTCGGCGAGGGCCGCTCCGTCCTCGAGGGGATGCCGCAGCACCAGAACACCTGGATGAGCCACGGCGACTCCGTGCACGAGGCGCCCGAAGGCTTCGAAGTGCTGGCGACGACGGCCGGCGCTGAAGTGGCTGCCTTCGCCAACGAAGAGAAGGCCCTCTACGGCGTGCAGTGGCACCCCGAGGTCAAGCACTCGGCCTATGGCCAGCAGGTGCTGGAAAACTTCCTGTTCAAGGGCGCAAAGCTGGAGCCCAACTGGACCACGGGGAACATCCTCGAGGAGCAGGTGGACCGGATCCGTAAGCAGATCGGCGACGCCCGGGTTATCTGCGGGCTCTCCGGCGGCGTTGACTCCGCCGTTGCAGCGGCACTCGTCCAGCGGGCCGTCGGTGACCAGCTGACCTGTGTGTTCGTGGACCACGGCCTGCTGCGCGAAGGCGAAGCCGAGCAGGTGGAACGCGACTTCGTTGCCGCCACGGGCGTCAAGCTGTATGTAGCCAACGAGCAGGAGCGCTTCCTGTCCGCCCTGGCCGGCGTCAGCGATCCGGAAACCAAGCGCAAGATCATCGGCCGCGAGTTCATCCGCGCGTTCGAAGAGGCCGAGCTGGCCATCATCGCCGAGGCCGCGGCCCATGGCGAGAAGATCAAGTTCCTGGTCCAGGGCACGCTGTACCCGGACGTCGTCGAATCCGGCGGCGGGGAAGGTGCTGCGAACATCAAGAGCCACCACAATGTCGGTGGCCTTCCCGAGGACCTGCAGTTCGAACTGGTGGAACCGCTCCGGGCACTGTTCAAGGACGAGGTCCGCGCCGTCGGCGCCCAGCTGGGCCTGCCGCAGGAAATCGTCGGCCGCCAGCCGTTCCCCGGCCCCGGCCTGGGAATCCGCATCGTCGGCGACATCACGCAGGAGCGACTGGATCTGCTCCGCAAGGCGGACGCCATCGCGCGTGCCGAGCTGACCGCCGCCGGGCTGGACAACGAGGTGTGGCAGATGCCTGTGGTCCTGCTGGCCGACGTCCGCAGTGTGGGCGTCATGGGTGACGGCCGCACCTACGGCCACCCGATTGTGCTCCGCCCCGTTTCGTCCGAGGACGCCATGACGGCGGACTGGTCCCGCCTGCCGTACGATCTCCTGGCCCGGATTTCGAACCGGATCACCAACGAGGTGGAAGGCGTCAACCGCGTGGTGCTGGACGTGACCAGCAAGCCGCCGGGAACCATCGAGTGGGAATAACAGTGTGAGTGGCCGGTCTCCGTCAGCGGAGGCCGGCCATTGCTGTCATCCGTTGAAATCCGCCGCAATTTGGCCTGATCCAGTGTTGCGGTCTCTCATCCCGGCTCCTTTGCGGCTACGCTCGAAAGTATGCCGGTATGGTCCAGGGCGTCACGTGCAAACGCAGAAAAGAAGGCAGTAGTGTCAGTTGGTCAAGGCCACGCGGAGGGTTCTGAGGAGCTCGGAAAATGGCTGTCCGGGCTTAAACCCGTCACCGGGGCAGACTCCATGCTGCGTTTCACCAAGACCCCCGAAGGTTCCATTGACCTGACCCATGCGCACCCGTCAGGTCTGGCCCAGCTCATGGCCGGCCGCCGCACACGGTTGTCCACACTCATCCGCGACCACCAGCAGTACGTCGTCGCGGCCCGGGCATCGCGGAACATCCGCTCGAAAATCTTCGAACTCGGTAATGACCGTGGCATAGATGCCGGTTACCTTTCCGCAGGCACCGTTGTGTGGACCTCCGCTGTTGGTGGCAAACCCCAGCGGGTTTCCGCGCCGGTGATGCTCACCGCAATCTCGCTCACGGTCCGCCCGGGTGAGGACGACTACGAACTGCAGCTCACCGAGCAGGCCAACATCAACCCGGCCCTTGTCCGGCACCTGAAGACCATCCATGGCATTGTTTTTGACGTCAACGCCGTGACTCGCCTCGCGTACAGCACCGCACGCTTCGATCCCCAGCCTGTCCTGGATAAGCTTGCAACCCTCATCCGGCCCATCCATGGCGCCGAGGCCCAGCACAATCTGCTGGTGTCCACTTTTGCGGACCTCTCCGGCAACCTGGACGACCCCTGGATCAATGAGGGCAACCCGCTGGTCACCGCCCTGGCCAAGGCGGCCAGCGGTGAAGTCATTGATGTACCCGCGCCGGACCCCTCCCGCTTCCCGAGCGTGGACGCGCGCCACCCGGACGACGAACTCCTCCTTCTCGATGCCGATCCGGACCAGCAGTACGTCATTGATGCCGCCCGCGCAGGAGACTCGCTGGTGGTCAGCAGCCCGCCGGGCACGGGACAGACCCAGACGGCCATCAACACCATCGGTGCACTGGTGGACGCTGGGCGGTCAGTCCTGGTGGTGGGTGACCGCCGGGCCAGCCTGAATGAAGTATCGGCACAACTGGAATCGCTGGGACTTGAATCCATCCTGTTCCAGCTCTCCGGCACAGCCACACCACAGCAGCTCAAGGCCCAGCTGGTGCGGGCCATCGTACGGAACGAAAAGTCACTCGAACCGCAGCTGGGGAACCTCCACCGGACCCTCACCGAGCACCGGCACGCCCTGATGGACCACGTGGCGTCCCTGCATAACGTGCGCCAGCGCTGGGGCTGCTCGCCGTATCAGGCCATGCAGTCACTGGCCGAGCTGACCTCCATCCACCCCGCCCCCGCCACCACGGTGCGGCTCAAGCGCAGTGTGCTGGACAGCATCCGCGACCGCAACGAGCTCGCCGGCAGGCTTCGCCGCGCTGCCGAGCTTGGCAGCTTCAGCCGCGCCTCCACTACCAGCCCGTGGCACGGCGCCCGGCTGCTCACCCGCAAGGAGACCGAGGAGGCCCAGGAACTCGCCCGGTCAGTGGCCAGGAACCTGCCTGTCCTGCGCGACCGGATGAACAGCGTGGCCGAACATGCCGAAATCCGGCTTGGCACGTCCTTCTCGGAGTGGGGGGAGCAGCTCGAACTCCTCGTGGCTGTCCGCGAAAGCCTCGACAAGTTCACACCGGACATCTTCGACAGGCCGGTCAACGATCTCATCTCCGCCACGGCGTCCTCCGCCTGGCGCCGGGAGCGGAATGTCGACATGGCCTCCATGCAGCGTTCCCGCCTTCGCCGCGTCGCGAAGGAGTACGTCCGTCCGGGCGTCCACATCACCGATCTCCACAGCTCGCTGGTGCTGGTGCAGGACCAGCGTGCCCTCTGGTCCGGCTACGCCACCTCGCAGCGCCATCCGGCCGTCCCCTCGGGCCTTGCCGAAATGAACGTGATGTACCGGTCGCTGGACCGGGAGCTGACCCAGCTGGGTGAAGCCCTCCGGCACACCCAGGCCGGCGGGTCGCTGGCAACGGCCCGCTATGAGGAACTCATGGAGCGGCTGGAGCGGCTCGTGGCCGACACCCACACGCTGAAAACGCTGCCCGAGCGCACGCTGCTTGTGGAAAACATGCGCGAGCACGGCCTGGGGGAGCTCCTCGCCGATCTTGCGGAGCGGGAGGTTCCCGCAGAGTCCGTCGCAGCCGAGCTTGAGCTGGCCTGGTGGCAGTCCGCGCTGGAAGCGATGATCAGCGGCGACGATTACCTGGCCATGTCTGACGGGGACGCACTCCGGCAGCTTGAGGCCGAATACCGGCTCGCGGACAACGCCCATATTGCCAGCGGCGCGGCGCGCCTGCGCTGGGACCTGTCCGACCGGTGGCGGGCCGCGCTTGCGGAACACCCGCGCCAGGCCCAACTCCTCAGGAGCCTGCTTAAGGACGGCCGGGTTACCCTCGCCGCGCTGACGGCCCAGGCCGCCGAGCTGGTCCCCATGCTGGTGCCGGTCTGGTCGGTCAGCCCGTACCTCATGACCGGGCTCCTGCCGGCCGAACAGCGCTTCGACGCCGTGGTCATCCTGGACGCCGAAGCGACGTCGCTGCAGGCCGTCCTGCCCGCCATCGCCCGCGCCAGGCAGGTCATTGCTTTCGGTGATGACAAGATTGCCAGCCCCCGGACGTTCACTGTGGGTGTTGAGCGGCTGGCCGCCGGTGAAGCGGCCCACCAGCGCGTCGAAAGCGCGTTCTCGGCGCTGTCTGCCATCCTGCCTGTCTGGCGGTTGAATTTTGTCTACCGCGCGGTTGACGAGGACCTGGTCCTGCAGCTGAGCAAGAACTCTTACGACGGCGCCCTCCGCAGGCTCCCCGAGGGACAGTCCGCCACGGGCTTGGATAGGGCGCTCCTGGTGGAGTACCTTCCCGACGGCACCGGACTGCCCAGTGCCGACCACGAAGGCGTCGAATCCGTGGTGGCCGAGGTCAACCGGGTGGTGCAGCTGGTCTTTGAGCACGCCCGGACACGGCCGCGCACATCGCTGGCAGTGGTCACCGCCAGCCTTCGCCATGCTGCCCGGATCGGTGAGTCCATTCGTCTTCAGCTCCCGAACCACCCGGGCCTGGCCAGCTTCTTCAGCGCAGGATCCGAGTCGTTCCGGGTGGTTGACCTTGAGCGGGCGCAGGGCCTGGTCCGTGACCACGTGATCTTCTCACCCGGTTTTGGCCGCACTCCGCACGGCCGGGCGCTGCACAACTTCGGACCCCTGTCCGCTGAGGGCGGGCGGGAAAAATTCGCTTTGGCGATGACGCGTGCACGGCGTTCACTCCACGTCCTGACGTGTTTCCAGCCCGAAGACCTCGATCACACGCGGCTGTCCTACGGCGCGGTGGACTTCTACGAGCTCCTCAACCGTGAGATTGCGGGAAAGACTGATCTCGGAACTCCGGCCTCGCGTGCCGCCGCCAGTGAGCAGGCGCTTGGGGCCGATCCCCTCGTCGCCGATCTTGGTGACCGGCTGCGTGCCCGCGGCGCCCGCGTCTGGCACCAGTACGACGGCGTGATTGACGTGGTGACCGCAGCAGACCCGCTCAGCACCATGGGTCAGGACGACGCCGAGATTCCGCGGCCGGTGGCCATAGAATCGGACGGCACGGAGCAATACCGCACCATGAGTGTCCGTGAGCGAAGCCGGCTCCGTCCGCAGCTGCTGGAACGGATGGGCTGGCGGTACATGCCGCTGTGGACCATCGAAGTCTTCACGGACCCGTCCGCCTGCGCGGACCGGATCGCGGGTTACCTGGGCCTTGAGAATGTTCTGCCGCCCGGACGGGGCACGGCCTCGGGCGGGTTCTTTGACGAGGACATGGACCCGCTCGCGCTTGCGAGCGAAGGAAACGAAGGGAACGACGACCAGGCCGGACGCCTGGCCAGTGAGGAGGCGGTTGTTGTGACCCCACGGAACGCCGATCAGGCAGATACACACGGTAACGACCAGGCGGACGACGCACGAAACGGGAACGCGGCTGTGCCGGAGCGCCAGCTGCCTGGGGCCGCGGGCATCCTGCCCAACAAGGCTGCGGAGGATGATCCGAAGCGCTGGGGCGATGGCCCCGACAACGATCACGACGCATGGCTGAAGGAAAACAAGCCGCCGCACTGGGGCTGACCTCCAGTCTGCAGCGGCGTCACCCGGCCCCGCCCTCGGGTCCCACCAGGACGAAAAACAGCTTACCCTGTGTGGAGGCCCCCGCCAGCCGGGCAGCCTGCTCCGGGGCTGCTGCCACGACGATCAGCCCGTCGGTTTCGCCGGTGCCCAACCACTGACCCGTCTTGCCGCCTTGTCCTGACGTCCACAGGACGGGAACGGAGGAAGCCAGCACCTCTGAGGGGGATTGCTGGTCGTAGCCGTTCGCCCCGGTCAGCACCACGTTGACCAGTTGCCCGGGCGATACGAGCTGGATGGAGGAAGCATCGGCCATCCTCAAGGGCACGGCAGCGGAGCCCGGTGGCGTTCCGGTCAGGAGACCGGGACCCAGCAGCAGGGAGTCCGTCACCAGTTGGCCCTTCCGCAACGGGGCTGCCAGTTGCTTTCCCGCGGCGTCACCGGTGTCGGACATAGACCCGGCAGTGAGCATCCCCGGCGGGATCTTCGTTGCCGTCAGGTCCGTGGCTGTCAAGGCCGTGCCTGCGGGGAGATCCCGCGCCGCCGCCAACACCGAGACCGTATCGGCGGGCGGGGGAGTGAGCTGATGGACCGTTATCCCGGCAGCAAGGCAGAGCAGGAGCGCTATTGCGAGGCGCCGGTTCCGGCCCAGCAAGGACAACAGCCTGTGGCCACCCGCGCCCCGCGAGCGTGCTGACGGGAGCGGGCGGCGGACCGGGAGTCCCGGCGGGGCGGATCCGCGGCTGGAACGAAAGAGGGTAGCGGGCATGCGAACCACGCTACGTACCGGCAACCACGTCCGACAGGAGCGAAGGTGCCTATGTGGACAACTGTGCCGCCGGCGTCGTACGTCTTTTTAACCGGAGGTCAGCTGGCCGCAGCGGCGGTGGCAGGTGCCGGCGCCGGTGCGGCCGCGGGGGCGGAGGGGGCAGCCGAAACGGTGCTTCCCTTTGCATCCCGGGAGTCGGTCCGGTAGAAACCGGAGCCCTTGAAGACCACGCCCACGCTGTTGAACTTCTTGCGCAAGGCGCCCTGGCACTCCGGGCATGAAGTCAGGGTGCTGTCGGTAAACGACTGGAAAACGTCGAAGGCGTGGCCGCAATCCTTGCAGGCGTAAGCATAAGTGGGCACTGGTGATCCTCCTCGGGGGCAAACGAGAGGTCCTGTACTGCGTTGAGCGGAAACTGTCCATTAGCAGTCGCAGGGCCTGAGTGCCAATTCTATCACCCCGGAAAGTAGCCCTGCCTCAGGCCGGGTCCGGCAGCCGGATCAAACCTGAGGGCGTGAGCGCGGCCGGAACCCTCCGGTCGAAGTCTTCGGCGGGAATGCTTCCGGCCGGAAGCAGCTCGGATTCGAAGACGACGGCCGCAAACGGGATCTCGAGGCCGTCCCCGGCCAGGGCGGCCAGCAGCACGTCATAGTAGCCGCCGCCCTGGCCGATGCGGTTGCCGTCCCTGTCCACGGCCGTGGCGGGGATGAAGAGGGCAGCAACGGACGCCATGATGCCGAGGTCAAGGCGAGGTCCAGCAGGTTCCAGCACCGGTGCATAGCGGCTGCGGACAAACTCGACGCCGGGGGTCCAGTACGTCCAGCTCAGCCTGCGGCCGGGTTCACAGACAGGGAGCAGGATGGTGTGGCCGCGGCGGTGGAGTTCGCTGATCAGGGGCAGCGTGGGCGGCTCTGGGGCCACGCCCAGGTAGGCACAAAAAGTCGACGGCGTCCCACCGGTCAGTTGTTCGGCCCATGCGGCGCCGTGGACGGCCAGGGCGGCACCGGCCGCGTCGCGCTGGGTGGCGTCCGTCGCGGCGCGGCGCGCACGATGGCGTGCGCGGATGTCCGCCTTGGCTTCGCTACTTCCTTGGGACATGCCGCTCCTTCTCTGCCGTTAGGGTGGCCGTTGCAGCGTCTGCGCCGCGCCGGCTCAGGAGCCACCAATAATTACTGAATGGTCAGCCCCTCCGTTAGATTAGTCCAGTGACTACCACTCAGCAGACAGTACGCAAGGCCGTTATTCCCGCTGCCGGACTCGGCACCAGGTTCCTGCCGGCCACAAAAGCCATGCCCAAGGAAATGCTCCCGGTGGTGGACAAGCCGGCCATCCAGTACGTGGTTGAAGAGGCTGTCAATGTTGGCCTTAACGACATCCTGATGATCACGGGACGCAACAAGCGTGCCCTGGAGGACCACTTCGACAGGGTTCCTTCGTTGGAGGACACCCTGGAAGCCAAGGGCGACCTGGCGAAGCTTGAGTCCATCCAGGCAGCCAGCAACCTCGGTGACATCCACTACGTCCGCCAGGGTGACCCCAACGGCCTGGGCCACGCAGTACTGCGTGCAAAGCAGCACGTCGGCAACGAACCGTTTGCAGTCCTCCTGGGCGACGACCTGATCGATGCGCGGGACGAACTCCTCAGCACCATGATCGAAGTCCAGTCCAAGACCGGCGGATCGGTGGTGGCCCTCATCGAGGTGGAGCCCTCCCAGATCAGTGCCTACGGATGTGCCGACGTGCAGGAGATCGACGGTGAAGGCTACGTCAGGATCAACAAGCTCGTCGAAAAGCCCAGCGTGGACGAGGCGCCCTCAAACCTGGCCGTCATTGGCCGCTACGTCCTCCACCCCGCAGTTTTTGACGTACTCGAGCACACTGGCCCCGGCCGGGGCGGGGAAATCCAACTGACCGACGCCCTGCAGGAACTGGCAGCCGGCGAAGGTGACGGCTACGGAGTTTACGGCGTGGTCTTCCGCGGCCGCCGCTACGACACCGGTGACAAGCTCAGCTACCTCAAGGCCTGCGTCCAGCTCGCCATTGACAGCGACGACCTTGGCCCCGGTCTGCGGGAGTGGCTGCCGGGCTTCACGGCCGGCCTCGCTAAATAACTGCCGTGCGCCCCGGACCCATCTGGCCCGTGACACTCGAATGCGGCGACCTGATCCTGCGCCCCATCCGGTACCGGGACAAGAAGGAATGGACCCAGGTCCGTGGGCGCAACAGCGAGTGGCTGGCGCCCTGGGAAGCATCCAATCCGGCACCTGGCGGTGCCCTGCCTGACTACCGGCAGATGGTGCGGTCCTTGAAAATCCAGGCCGCCCAGGGGACGGCCTTGCCGTTCCTGATCACTGAGCGCACACCCAGGTTGGCCGCCCCGGTCATCGTTGGCCAGCTGACTGTTTCCTCGATTGTGTGGGGTTCGGCCATGATGGCGACTCTGGGGTACTGGGTTGACCAGGCGCGCGCCGGTCACGGCATCGCACCCACGGCGGTGGCCATGGCCACTGACCATTGTTTCCAAGCAATGGGCCTGCACCGGATGGAGATCAACATCCGGCCCGAGAATGGCCCCAGCCTGCGCGTGGTTGAGAAGCTGGGCTTCCGCGACGAAGGCTACCGTCCACGCTTCCTTCACATCAACGGCGAGTGGGCGGACCACCGGTCCTTCGCGCTGACCGCTGACGAGGTCCCGGAGGGGCTGCTCGCCCCGTGGCTCGCGTCCCGGTCCTGACCCGCCGGACCTGAACCCGGCATGGGTACTTCCAAGGTCATAAATCCAATGAATTGCCACGTTGCCGGCGACACACCGTGGCTAATGCGGGGGCGGCTGCCCTAATGCTCATACGGTTTTGATTGTGGACTTCCCCCTAAGCAGCTCAGTGATCCTTGTGGTTGCCGTTGTGCTCTGGATCGTATGGGTTGCGCCCTACGTTCTGCGGAACCGCCGGCACCAGGCCCAGGCCGCTGGCGACTTCCTGGCGGAAGTACCAGCCATTGAATCATCGGACCCGAGAGCCGGGACGGTACTGAACATCACCGCCCAGCAGGAGAAAGCCATGGAGATCAGGAAGAGCCCCGAGACCGCAACGGAAACGTCCGGCAGTTTTACGACGGGCGGCGCGTTCCGGATCCGCTATGGCAGGACGGGGATCGCCCTCATTGGTGTCCTGGCGTTGCTGACCGCGTTTGTTTCGGGTGTTCTTCTGCCGTTCGGAATCGGAAGCGCCCTGCTGCCGGTCGCCGGCCTTGCCACCACCATTGCAGCCGTCTTCGTGCTGCGTTTCCTGGCTGTGCGTGACCGCAAAGCCAAAGTGAACGCAGCGTTCCGCTCAGCGATGAGTGCCCCCGTGCGGCGTCAGGGATCTATCGCCACGGACACCGCGGCGCGTCCGGCAGCCCGGCCGGAAAGCCGGCTCTTTGACGCAGAGGCCCACCAGCCCAAGCCGAAGCCAAAGCCGCTGACAGCGATGGAACTCCGGGAAGCCGCACTGGCCGTCGCCGTTGCCGCCGGAGATGCCAGCGCCGCCGCCGCTTCGCTGGCGCCGGCCGACACAACCTGGGAACCGGTGGACGTGCCAAAGCCGGTGTACGTTGAGGCCGCCAAGGCCGAACGTCCGGCGCCCCAGCCGCTTGACCTTCCCGAGGCGCCCAAAGCCGTCGGTAAGCCGTCCCTGAAGCAGGGCGTTACCGCAGCCACGCCCGCCGCGCCTGCCGCCAAGCCCCTCACCAAGGCGCAGAGCGCCCTGAGCAACCTCGACGACGTCCTGCAGCGCCGCCGCGCCTGATACCTCGCGAGGTTCGCCCAAGCAGCACGAGCCCCGGTCGTCAGTGCGGGCGCGGAGTGTCAATTCGCAATGCGGGACGAAAATTTGTAGCCTAAGGTCACCGGTACCGCCGTTCCTTCCCGGGGACACGGACTGTTCCGGGGCTATAGCTCAGTTGGTAGAGCGCTTCGTTCGCATCGAAGAGGTCAGGAGTTCGAATCTCCTTAGCTCCACACATCATCTGTCTGGCCAGAACCGTGTTTCCCAGGCCCGCAGTTAGCTAGCACTGGATTGGACACCATCAATGAGTTTGATCCGGCTGAACGACGTCAACGTGAGCTTTGACAAAACCCAGGTTCTCCGCGAAGCATTTTTCAAGCTTGAAGCCGGGGACAGGGTTGGCCTGATCGGCAAGAACGGTTCGGGCAAGTCCACCATCCTGAAGCTGATCCAAGGCCAGGTGGCTCCCGATTCCGGGACCGTAGCCGTCGAGCTCGGAACCAAGGCCGCCTACTTCTCCCAGTTCTCGGAGCTGAACGGCGAATCCACCATAGCGGAGGTCCTGGACGGCCTGTTCGCCCACGTCAAGGAGATCGAAGCCGAACTTGCCGGCATCGACGCGGCCATCGCCGCCGACTCCTCCGACGCAGCGCGGCTGGATGAGCTGATCCACCGCCAGTCGGAACTCTTTGAGGCGATGGACCGTTTGGATGGCTGGGACTATCAGCGCAGCATCGATAAAGTGCTCACCACCCTCGGCTTCAGCGACCACCACCGCACCTGCGCCATCGATGAACTCTCCGGCGGCTGGCGGAACCGGGCAGCGCTGGCAAAGATCCTGCTGGAAGCCCCGGACGTCCTCCTGCTTGATGAACCCACCAACTACCTTGACGTGGCCGGCGTCGAATGGCTCGAAGGCTGGTTCCGGACCTTCAAAGGCGCTGCGATCATCGTCTCGCACGACCGGAAGTTCCTGGACTCCGTTGTCACCCGGATCATCGAAGTGGAGAACTTCCACCTCCACGAATACCCGGGAAACTTCGCCGAATACGTGGTGGCGAAGCAGTTCAAGCTCAAGAGCCTGGAGAGCCAGTTCGTTCACGAGTCCGAGCTGCTGGCCTTCGAGGCCGAAGGCATCTCCGACCGGCGGGAAGCGGCCAAGGCGGCCGGCAAGGGACTGGCAAACCAGCTGGCCAGGATCAAGAAGTCCCGGGCGCCACGGCCCGTGGACCAGATCATCACGGAGATTTACGGCGGCCTGTACGTCAAGGATGTCCTGTGCCGGGTGGAATCCCTGAGCAAGGCCTACGGCGGCCGTACGCTGTTCAGCGGCCTCAGTTTCGAGATCGGGCGCGGCAACCGCATCGCCGTCATCGGATCCAACGGCAGCGGCAAGACCACGCTGCTCCGGGCACTCACCGGCGAAGAGCCAGCCGATTCAGGCAGCGTGGCCTGGGCCAAGGGCGCCGGAATGGTCTCCTACAACCAGGTCCTGGAAGAACTGGACGACGACGACACGGTCACCCATGCGGTCAACGCGATGCCTGACAGCCTGGCCCTGACTGCGACGAAGAAGTCGGTGAACAGGTTCCTTGCCATGTTCCAGTTCTCCGAAGCTGATCTCAAGCAAAAGATCGGCAACCTCTCAGGCGGCCAGCGCGCCCGTGTGGCCATGGCCCAATGCCTGCTCTCGGGTGCTTCGGTGCTGCTGCTGGATGAACCCACCAACCACCTGGACCTCTCCAGTACCCAAGTTATGGAACGCGCCCTGCTGCATTTCCCGGGAGCAGTGGTTGTGGTCAGCCACGACCGCTTCTTCACCGACAAGATTGCCAACCGCCGGCTGGTATTCAGCGCTGCAGACTCAGGCCACGGGAGTGTGGAACTCCACGTCGCCTGAGGTTCGGCGGAGCCCGGGGGCCCGGAGCCGCCAGCCCTACAGCCAGCCTTTCCTCTTGAAAATGGCGTACATCAGGCCTGCGGTGCCGGCCATCAGCGCGATGGCCATCGGGTAGCCAATGGCCCAGTGGAGTTCGGGCATGTGGTCGAAGTTCATTCCGTAGACGCCGGCCACGAAGGACGGTGCAAAGAAGATCGCCGCCCAGGAGGAGATCTTCTTCACCTGTTCGTTCTGTTCGGCGCTGGCCTGGTTCTGCCGGTTGGCGGTCAGCGTTCCGTCCAGCGTGAGGGCGTTCTGCAACAGATCACGGAATGAATCGGCGCGCGAGATGACTCTCTCCACATGGTCCTCGACGTCCCGCAGGCTGTGCTGCAGTTCAGAGTCCACGCCGTACTTTTCAAAGCCACGCTTGAGCTGCTGCATCATGTCCGGCAGGGGATGGATGGCGCGCTGGAATTGGATCACTTCGCGGGCCAGTTCATAGATGCGGCGGGAGACGGTGGTGTCCCCGCTGAAGAGCTGGTCCTCGATCTCGTCAATGTCGTTTTCCAGCCCGGCCACCACCGGTGCGTAGTCGTCCACCACCAGGTCCAGCAGCGCGTAGAGAACGGCTTCCGGGCCGTGTCGGAGCAGGTCGGGTCGGCCCTCCAAGCGGCGCCTCACCCGGGCGACGCCGGCCATTTCGGCGTGGCGGATGGTGACCACGAAATTCCGGCCCGTGAAGATGTGCAGCTCGCCGAACTCCACGGTCTCGGTGGCGTCCAGGTACCGCGCCGGGCGGAGCACCGTAAAGAGGTTGTCCTCGTAGCGCTCAAGCTTGGGCCGCTGGTGCGCCGAGATGGCGTCCTCCACAGCCAGGGCGTGCAGCCCGAATTCGGTGGCAACGGACGTCATTTCCGCCGCCGTGGGCCGGTATAGCCCGATCCAGGCCATGCCCCCGTGCTCGGCGAGCGTTTCGAAGGTCTGTTCTAGGCTCTCCGGTTCCGCGCTGCGGACGCCGTCCACGTAGACGGCATTGTCGATGATGGTCACGTCAGGACATTGCCCCGATGATCGCGCCGGCCATCGTCATGGCGAGCAGGTCGTGTCCGGAATCGATCAGGGTGACCGTTGTCCGGCGGCCGGCGAACCCGTTATGGATGACGTGCCCGCCGGCGCGGAACACCAGCGCGAGCACCAGGGCGAACCCGCCGCCCGCCACAGCGTTGTCCAGGCCCAGCTTGCTGATCAGGACAGCCAGCAGGACGGCGGTCAGGGCGGCGGTGACCATCATGGGAACCCAGATCCCCGCGCCGCCGCTGATGTTCTTGAGGTCCTCTTCAGTCTTTCCGATGGCGGCCATCCACCGCTTGCCCAGCACGGCCGGCATGTACCAGACAAAGCCGATGGCCATGCTCGAGATGAAGGCCAGCGCCACGGCGAGCCAGTTGATCTGTGAAATATGCGAAAGCCAATCCATGCTGGAATCCTAACTGCCTTCGGCGGGCCCGCCGCCGCGCCCGGACAATTGCTTGGGCCGTGTTGGGGTGCCGGGCACGGCCTGTGCGAGGCGCCTGATCAGGGGTTCGGTCCGGTAAGGAATATGGGTGTGGAGAGCCAGGACAGTTTCGGTCCGGATGACGCCCTTGATGCGGAGGATCTGGCGGAGGGCGGACTGCAGGTTGTGCGTATCGGTGGCCACCACACGGCACCACACGTCACCCCGCCCCGAGATCTCATGGACCTCCAGGACCTGGGGGAGCAGCCGGAGGGCGCCCACGACTCCGTCCAGTTCCCGGTGCGTCACTTCGATCGTAACGAAGGCGACGACGTCGTACCCCACGGCCTCGAGGTCGATCTCGCGGCCGCCGTCGTGCAGCACTCCGGCCCGGAGCAGGCGCCGGACCCGCGACTGCGCTGTGTTGCGCGCAATCCCCAGCGCCTCGGCTAACTCGCCGATCTGGATGCGGGGATCGTGGATGAGTTCCAGGAGGATCTTCAGGTCAGTGGGATCAAGGGTAGGCAAACTGTCACTTTCAGTTATTGGCGCCGTAAAGAATTGCGTATTTTGCTCAATTGTTCCACGGACAAGCGCCCAAACCGTCACCTCTGAAGCATTCTATAGGTATCAATTTCCCCCGGGGGCGGCCTCCCACAAGGACCTCCCTCCCCGGTCGACGCCAAGGCAGCGCCAATGACAGTCTTTAATGAACTCCGCATGCGTCCGGCTACCGCCGGGCGTCAGGGCTGGGATGCATCCACCACCGCACGGCTGGCGATGGCCTGCGCCGTCATCTTCACCTTGCTGGTCGGTGCGAACCTGGCCACGCCCCTGTATCCGCTGCTCCAGGCAAACCTTGGCCTCTCGGCACTCGGCGTCACGGCGGCCTTTGCCAGCTATGTCCTGGCCCTGGTGGCAACGCTGATGCTGGCCGGGCACTGGTCGGACCACATCGGCCGGCGGGCGGCGCTCATCCTGGCTGTACTCGCCGGACTGGCGGGCAGTTGGGTCTTCTCGCAGGCCGAAAACCTGGTGGCGCTCTCTGCCGGACGGGCCCTTCAGGGTGTGGCCGTTGCCCTGGCCACGGGTGCCAGCGCAGCCGCACTGCGGGAACTGCTCCCGACCCGGCCGGAGTGGGCCACCCGTTTCACACTGCTGGCGACGGCGGGAGGCGTGGCGGCCGGTCCGGTCATCGGCGGCCTGCTGTCGCTGCTGCCCGGGCCCACCACGGCCCCGTACTATGTTCACTCGCTCGTCCTGGCGGCAATGCTGGTGCCGCTGTACCTGCTTCAGGCCCGGCCGGCCATCAAGCCTCCGGTCGGCCGTCGGCCGGTCCTGGTCCTGGCTCCCCGCCGGCCTTCGGTTTCCACCGAGGCGAGGGGCGCTTTCTGGCTTGCGGCCGCCGTCGGCTTCCTCAGCTTCTCCGTCTTTGGATTTTGCCTCTCGCTGGCACCGGCGTATTTCGCCCCGATCATTCAGACCGATTCACGGCCGTTGATCGGCGCCTTGGCCGGGTTGACGCTGGCCGCCTCCGCCCTGAGCCAGGTGCTGTCCGTGCGGGGCCGCTTTGTAGTGCCCGTGGGGCTGGCGGTCCTGGGAGCCTCGGTGCTGCTCCTGGCTGCAGCGGCCGCCTGGAGCAGTCCGCTGCTGCTGGCCGTTGCCAGCGTCTGCGCGGGGCTGGGCCAGGGGGTCGCCTTCCGGACGGTCTTCAATGATGTGGCCGCCAAGGTGGAATCGTCACAGCACGCCCAGGTCATCAGCACGGTTTATGTCATCACGTACCTGGGCAGCGCCGTACCGGTCATCGGGCTGGGCTGGGCAACCGCGGTGTTCGGGCTGCCGACGGCGGTCGCGGGCTTCGTGGTGCTGTGCAGCGCCGCCGCACTGGCGCTGTCCGCCGTCACGCTTCGGACGGCGCTGCAGCGGACAGGCTAGTCCGGCAGCGGGCCGTGGTTCCCCTGGATGTGCTCAAAGACGAGGGTGGTCTCGGTGTGGCCCACCACGGGGTCGGTGGCGAGATTGTCCAGGACCCAGTCCCGCAGGTCCTCGGTGCTGGCAACGGCGATGTGCAGCAGGTAGTCCACGGAGCCTGACGTGTGGAACGTGGAGAGGACTGCGGGCAGGTGCGGAACGCGGGCGGTGAAGCGGTCGATCTGGTCCCTGTCGTGGGCCCGCAACCGGACGGCTACGAGCGCCTGGACGGACCTGCCGATGGCCGAGAGGCTGAGCTTCGCCTCAAATCCCTGGACGATGCCACGTTCGGATAATGCGCGGGTCCGCATGAGCGCGGTGGACGGGGCGATGCCCACGAGTTCTGCCAACTGCTTGTTGGAGATCCGTGCATCGTCCACCAAGGCGGCGAGAAGCCGTTCATCAATGGCGTCCAGCGGTTCAAAGTGGCTGGTCGGCCGGATGTTCTTTGGGTTGCTGCTCATGGAATCTCCTTGAATGTCCGTCAGTTCATCCTAGACTCCGGATTCCTGTTGATCACCCCGGAACGCCCCCTTCCCTCCGAACAATCGCCAGACAGACCCGTCATTTGATGGCTGATAGTTCTACGGCTGCGCGGCTTCCGTCCGCCCTCGTGTGCCGGGCCGTGCGGTTTCGTCGTTCCCCCGGGGATGTACGACGGCGACTGTCACCGCCGTGATGCAGGCCAGGACCATGGTTGCCACGGCAAGCGCCGCCCAGCCCAGGGACTGGAACACCAGGCCGCCCGCCCAGCCGATGATGCTCGAGCCCAGGTAATAGGCAAGGTTGTAGAGCGACGAGGCCTGGGCGCGGCCGGTGGTGGCGATGCTTCCGGTCCAACCGGCGCCGATGGTGTGGGCCGCGAAGAAGCCGCCGGTGAAGATCACCAGGCCGGCAAGGATCACGGCTAGCACCTGTGTCAGCGTCAGCGCCAGCCCAACCACCATCAGCACGATGCCCACGAGCAGCACATTCCTGCGGCCGAATCTGGCCGTCAGTCCGCCGGCCCACCGGGAGGAGAACGTTCCCGAAAGGTAGGCCAGGAAGATCAGGCTGATGAGGGTGGCGGGCAGCGTGAAAGGCTCAGCGGACAGCCGGAAGCCAAGGTAGTTGTAGACGGCCACAAACCCGCCCATCATCAGGAAGGCCTGGATGTAGAGCGCCAGCAGCCGGGGATTGCGCACGAGCCGGCCCAGCGTCGCGACGGCACCGCGCAGCCCGGCGGCCTTGGCGGCGGTGAACCCTTTCGCTGTCGGTACCAGGACCAGGAAGAGCACGGCGGCCACTGTTGCCAGCAGAGACACTGCCAGGGCGGCTGTGCGCCAGCCCCATAGTTCACCTGCCGGGCCTGCCACCAGCCGGCCGGCCAGCCCACCCAGCGTGGTGCCGGCAACGTAGCTGCCTGCGGCCATGGCCGCATGCGCCCTGTTCACTTCCTCGTTCAGGTAGGCGATGGCGATGGCCGGGATCCCGCCCAGCGCCATGCCTTCGAGCAGGCGCAAGGCAAGCAGTGCGCCGAAGGTGGGGGCGAGCGGTACCAGCAGGCCCAGGACGGTAGCAGCGGAGATGCCCCATGCCATGGCCTTGACCCGGCCGATCCTGTCCGCCAGGAAGGACCAGGGAATGACCGTGATGGCGAGGCCCACAGTGGCCAGCGAAATGGTCAACGCGGCCTCTGCCGCGGTCACCTTAAGGTCTGCGGCCAGGAGCGGCAATACCGCCTGGGTGGAGTAGAGCTGGGCGAACGTTGCCACGCCCGCGAAGGCCAGGCCGGCAAGGATCTTGTTGTAGGCAGCGGAGCCCTTGGGATGTCCCGCCCAGTCACTCTCCGGTGGGGCGAAGGTTCCTGGGGCTGCGGCATTCTGTGGCATAGCTCAAGGGTAGGCTTCCTTAATGTATGCTTCCAATGCATCTTTTAGGCACAATTCATGTCCAGAGTGGAACGTTTGGAAAGATGGGGCCAATGCACGCCGACCACAAACAGCTGGTGAAGCTGCTGCCGCTGCTGCCCATCCTGGCTGAGCTGGGCCGGACCCAGCACGTCACGGAAACGGCCGAGCTCCTGGGAGTACCCCAGTCCACGGTGAGCCGGGCACTGTCGCGGGCCAGCGCCGTCGTCGGAACCGAACTGCTGATCCGGGACGGACGGGGCATCCGCCTCACGGCTGCCGCCCGGACGCTGCTGCCGTACATCGAATCGGCCCTGACCGAATTCCAGGCCGGGCTGGACCTGGTCCGGCACGAATCGGACGTGGTGCGGGGGAAAGTGTCCCTGTCCTTTCAGCACACGTTCGGCGAGGCCACCCTGCCGCTGCTCATCAGCGTCTTCAACAGCCGCCACCCGGAGGCCGGCTTCATCCTCAGCCAGGGGGCGCGGGACACCTGCCTCGCGGAGCTCGCCTCGGGCCAGGCGGACCTGGCCCTGACAGCCCCGGTTCCGGCGGCAAGCAGCACCATCTCCTCGGCGACGCTCTACCGCGAGCCCCTCCGCCTGGTGGTTCACCACGGCCACCCGCTTGCCGGCCGGGACAGCGTCAGGGTGCAGGACATCCGCCGGGACCCTTTCGTGGCGTTGGAACCGGGGTACGGCATGCGGTCCCTGACCGATGCGCTGTTCCGCGAGGCAGGCTTCCGGCCTCGGATCGCGTTCGAAAGCCAGGACACCCACACCGCCCGGGGCCTGGTCGCCGCGGGCCTCGGCGTCAGCATCCTGCCGCCCGGGGGCAATGCACCGGGGCACCACATCAGCCCGGAAACGGGCAACCTGGGCTGGGTTGAACTTGCCTTGGAATCCGGACTCGCGTACCGCGAAATCGGGCTGGGCTGGCGCCGGCGGAAACCCGGCCCCGACGCCGAGCCCGATCCTGTCCGCTTCTTCCGGGAGATGGTCCTGCAGGAGGGCCCGCATTTGCTGGCGGGCCTCGTCGTCGCCCGTTCAGGCAGGGGATAGGCGGCGCGGTGCTGAGACACGACGGCCTCCCGCCGCCCGGCAGCGCTTCGCCGCCAGCGTTTCAGTAGGCTGGGGGACGTGACTGATAGCGAGCACCCCCAGACCACAACTTCCGGACACCACCCGCTGGGCGGCGCCACGTCCGCGGCCGCCCCAGGTCCCCTCGCGGGGGTCATCATCGGCCTGGACATCGGAGGTACAAAGACCCGCGGCGTCAGGTTTGAGGACGGCGTTGCCGTGGCCGACGAGTCCGCCGGCAGCTCCAACGTCCAGAACGTCAGCCGCGAACAGGCGGCGATGAACCTCGCGGATCTCTTCTCCCGGATCGGCGGCGGCCAGGTGGCCCAGGTGTATGCCGGGGCCGGTGGCATAGACACCGACGATGACGCCGCAGCCCTTGCCGCGCTGATCGAACCCCATGTTCCGGGAGCCAAAGTCACGGTGGTCCACGACTCACGGCTGCTGCTGGCCGCGGGCGGCGCCAGTACCGGCGTGGCCGTGATCGCGGGAACCGGCTCTGCAGCCTGGGGAAGGAATGCCACCGGCGACGAAGCCCGGGCCGGCGGCTGGGGCTACCTGCTTGGGGATGAAGGCAGCGGCTACTGGCTCGGCCGTGAGGCGGTCCGGCACAGCCTGCGCCGGATGAACCAGGGACTCCCGGCGGACCAGCTGACCGAGGCGCTGCTTGCAGCCTGCGGAGTGGACCACCCCAACAAGCTGATTGCGCTCTTCCATTCCCCGGACACCGGCCGCCGGTTCTGGGCCCAGCAGGCACGCCTGGTGGTGGAGGCGGCTGCGGCGGGCCACCCGGTCAGCCAGGAGCTCGTGGACCAGGCCGGCCAAGACCTTGCCGGCCTGGCTGCGCAGGCCCTGCGGAAGCTTGGAATCGACGGCCCGGTAATTCTCGGCAGCGGACTCGGCATGAACGTGATTCCGCTGCAGGACTCTTTCCGGAGCCACCTGGCCGCCGCCGGCGTCTCCGATGTCCGTGTCCTGGACCAGGACCCTGTGTTTGGCGTCCTGAAGCTGGTCTCGGAAGCGTCAGGGGCCCACTGACCGCTTCCGGGGTGTCAGCCTGACGGCCGGCATGATGGGGGCGGGGATGCGTCCGGCTTCAGCGCCCGCATCCGGACCGTGCCCTTCAACCAGCCCGTAGCGGGCTCCGCGGGCTGCAGCGTCAGGCAGTGCGGCCTGGGCTTCCCAGTCCGCACGGGCCTGCTCCACTTCGTCGTGCGTGCGGCCCACGAAGTTCCACCACATCAGCAGTTCCTCCTGGAACGGCTCCCCGCCGATCAGGAGGAACCGTGTGCCGGGCAGGGCCTGGAACTCCAGCGTCGTACGTCCCGCGCCCAGGTAGCCCAGCGGCCCGGGCGGGACCTCCTGCCCGTCCAGCGTCAGCCCGCCGTCGAGCACCAGGACAGCATGCTCAAAGTGAGCGTTCAGCGGCAGGACGGCCAGGCCGTCGCAGGAGATGTCCGCTCCGACGATGGGGGAGTACATCGTGGCCGGCGACACCGCCCCGGCGAATTCGCCCACCATCACAGTCGCAGTGAAACCCGGCCCCGTCACTGAAGGCAGTTCCCGGTGCTGCTCGAACGCGGGCTCGCGGCGGCGTTCCGAATCCGGCAACGCTACCCAGAGCTGCAGGCCGCGCTGCACGGGCAGCGGCGCGCCCGCGTCGGGATCCGGCAGGACGGCGAACTCGGAGTGGGACACCCCGTGCCCGGCGGTCATGATGTTCAGCTCACCTGGCCGGACCACAACATCGCTGCCCACGCTGTCCCGGTGCCGGATGTTCCCCGCAAGCGGCCAGGTGACCGTCTGCAGGCCCGTGTGCGGGTGGGGGAGTACGGACATGGCGATGCGGTCCGGACCGAAACTGTCCAGGAAGCACCAGGCTCCGATGGTGGGCAGGCCGCGCTGCGGGAGCGTGCGCCGGACGTTCATGGCCCGCACGCCGCCCAGCGGAACCTCGCGTTCGGGCCAGAGCTGCAGGCAAGGGCCGGACGTCCCTTCAGGGCCTGCGGGCGGACAAAGTTCCTGTTGCGGAGCCACTTCCAAGTTGGTCACAGTCCAACTCTAGGCGCGGGCAGAGCCGGGCGTAAGCGCAGCACCGGCACCTTGTGATCGAAGGACCCATCCGCGGGCGGCTGTCCAACGAATGGTTACAGTAGGGATTCTCTTGCCCGGATTGCCTTCGGATCCGGTTACGCTGTGAACGGATTGCGTTACCGTAAATATCAGTGAGCTTATGACCCAACACTGTCCGATGCCGTCCAACAGAACAGGTAAGTCCGGGAATGGACCAAGCCATGATTGAGTTCCAGAGCGTCACCAAGCAGTATCAGGGCGGGCAGCCCGCTGTGGACCAGCTCACCATGTCCATCGACAGGGGCTCCATCACCGTTTTTGTAGGGCCGTCCGGCTGCGGCAAGACCACCTCGCTGCGGATGATCAACCGCATGGTGGAACCGACGTCCGGCGTGATCACCGTGGACGGGCGGGACGTGACCTCGGTTCCTGCCGCGGAGCTGAGACGGTCCATGGGCTACGTCATGCAGTCCTCCGGGCTGATGCCGCACCGTTCCGTGCTGGACAACATCGCCACCGTGCCCCGGCTCAACGGCGTTTCCAAGGCTGAGGCCCGCAAGCGCGCCACGGAACTGCTCGACGTCGTCGGGCTGGCTTCCGCGCTCGGGAAACGGTACCCCTCCCAGCTCTCGGGCGGCCAGCAGCAGCGCGTCGGTGTGGCCCGGGCGCTCGCCGCCGATCCGCCCGTCCTGCTGATGGACGAACCGTTCAGCGCCGTTGACCCCGTGGTGCGTGACGAACTGCAGCAGGAACTCCTGAGGCTGCAGAAGGACCTCGCAAAAACCATCGTTTTCGTCACGCACGATATCGACGAGGCAACCGTTCTCGGCGACAAGGTGGCCGTTTTCGCCGTCGGCGGCCGGCTGGCCCAGTACGCCACCCCTGAGGAAATCCTCCGGGCACCGGCCAATGATTTTGTGGCGTCCTTCGTCGGCCGGGACCGTGGTTTCCGCCACCTCGGGTTCACCACGTCCGACGCCGTGTCCATCCACCCGGTGCCCACGCTCGTGATGAGTGCCGGCCAGTTCGCCGGCGATCCCGCTGGGGTGACCGACTGGCAGCTCGTGGTGGATGCGGACCTGCGCCCGCTGGGCTGGGCGAGGCCGGGGACGGACTCAGAGCTCATCCCGGGCGGGTCACTCTTCCGCCCCGGCGAGACGCTGCGGCGGGCGCTGGACTCGGCCCTTTCGTCCCCGTCCGGCCAAGGTGTGGCGGTGGATGGCGACGGCAAGGTCCTGGGAACCATCAGGGCACAGGAAGTCCTCGGCGTCATTGAGGAAGCCCGCCAGGTCAGGCAGGCTGCGCTCTGATGGAGTGGTTCCTGGCAAACAGCGGCATGGTCATGGGACTGGCGGGCCAGCACCTGGTCCTGGCCCTGATCCCGATGGTCCTGGGGCTGGTTATTTCCATTCCGCTGGCGCAGGTGGCGCGGACCCACCCTGCGCTTCGGTCGGTGGTGGTGACCGCCAGTTCACTGCTGTATACCGTCCCGTCGCTGGCGCTGTTCATCATCCTGCCCTCGATTCTCGGAACCCGGATCCTGGACCCGCTCAACGTCATTGTTGCCCTGACCATCTATGCGGTGGCGCTGCTGGTCCGGGCAGCCCTGGATGCTTTTGACTCCGTGGAGGAGGATCTCCGGCAAGCTGCGATTGCCATGGGGTACAAGCCGTGGCTGCGCTTTGTCCAGATCGACCTGCCGCTCTCCCTTCCGGTGATGTTCGCCGGGCTGCGGGTGGTCTCCGTCAGCAACATCTCCCTGGTTAGCGTCGCGGCACTGCTGGGCGTGGGGAACTTGGGCATGCTGTTTACCGATGGACTGCAACGGAACTTCGTCACGGAAGTGGTGGTGGGAATCATCGCCATCCTGGTGCTCGCGCTGCTGATGGATGCTGTACTGGTCGTCCTGGAAAGGCTGCTGACGCCTTGGACCCGCGCCGCTAAAGCCTCGGGCCCCGCGGCGCCTTCCGCCGCCAGCTACCTGGCCGACGCCAACATCCACACGGGGGCCGCGCCGTGAGCAACGTTTTCGTGGACACCCTGGCGTGGATTGCCGATCCGCTGCACTGGACCGGCAGTTCCGGCATCCCGGTCCGGCTGCTGGAGCACCTCCAATACAGCGGGCTGGTCTTGGTGATTGCCGCGGCCATCGCGGTTCCGGCAGGGCTTTACATCGGGCACACGGGCCGCGGACGCGTAGTGGCCGTAGCGGTGGCAGGGGCGCTGCGGGCCCTGCCTACCCTGGGCCTGCTGGTCCTCTTCGCCCTCCTGGCGGGAAGCAGCCTGATGCCGCCGGTGTGGGCGCTGGTCATCCTGACCGTGCCGCCGCTCCTTGCCGGAACTTATGCCGGCATTTCGAGTGTGGACCGGGCCGTGGTGGACGCTGCCCGGGCCATGGGCATGACCGAGCTGCAGATCCTGTTCCGGGTTGAGCTGCCCAACGGGCTGCAGGTCATGTTCGGCGGTGTCCGAACCGCCGTGCTGCAGGTTATCGCCACGGTGTCGGTGGTTGCCTACCTGCCCTTGGGCGGGCTGGGCCGCTACCTTTTTGACGGCTTGGCGCTGCAGGACTTCCCGCGGATGCTTGCCGGGTCGCTGCTGATTGCAGGGCTGGCCATCGTTGTTGACCTCATCCTGGCCGCGGTGCAAAGAGTCCTTCTTTCGCCCGGCCTCAAAACCGATCTGCGCGGTGGCCAGAAGGCCGCCGCTGATCTCCCAGCTGCCGCGCCTGCGCCAGCTGCCGTTCAAGGAGGTACCCCATGAAAGAGAACACCAGGACAATCCTTACCCGCCGGGGACTGGCTGGCATGGCTGCCGGCGTCGGCCTGGCCGTCGCGCTGACGGCCTGCGGCGGGAGTGATCCGTTGAAGACACCCAGCACCAGCGCCGGAAGCGCCGGCGGCGGCTCCTTGGTGGTCGGCTCGGCTGACTTCCCGGAGAGCCAGATCGTCGCTGAGATCTATGCCGGCGCGCTGACTGCTGCAGGGGTCACGGCAACCACAAAGCCCAACATCGGTGCCCGCGAAATCTACTTCAAAGCGGTCCAGGACGGCTCGGTTGACCTTGTCCCGGATTACTCCGGCAACCTGCTCTCGCATGTGGATCCTGAAGCTGCCGAGGTCTCGGCCGACGACGTCTACAAGGCCTTGCCGGGGAAGCTCCCCGAAGGACTAGCAGTCCTGGAAGCATCGAAAGCTGAGTCCAAGGACGCCATGGTGGTCACCAAAGCCACCGCAGAGAAGTACCAGCTGAAGTCCATTGAGGACCTCGCCAAGGTCTGCAAGGACCTGACCATGGCGGCGCCGGCCACGTTCGAAACCCGCGCCTATGGCTTCCCGGGACTCAAAAAGAACTATGGCTGCGAACTCAAGGCACTGAAGCCCTTCAGCGACGGCGGCGGCAACCTGACCCTGCAGGCACTGCTGACCGACGACGTCCAGGTGGCTGACATCTACACCACCACACCGTCCATCGCGGACAACGACCTGGTGGTTCTGGAGGATCCCAAGAACAACTTCAAGGCCCAGCAGGTCCTGCCGCTGTACAACAAGGCAAAAATGACCGACAAGGCCATGGCCGCATTGAATGCCGTATCGAAGATCCTCACTACTGAGGACCTGGTCAACCTCAACCGCGCAGTCAGCGGCAGCCAGAAGCAAAATGCCAAAGACGCCGCCGCCACCTGGCTCAAGGACAAGGGCATCGTCAAGTAGCACCTGACTCCACAACGTAATCACGACGGCGGCTGCCGGACCCACACTGGCCGGCAGCCGCCGTCGTCCGCTCTCTGCACGTCTGTGTCTGAGGTCTCAACCGAAGTACATCCGTCATATGGCATATTTGATGGATGGCAGAATTCAAGCAGTCCACCAAGCTTCACAACGTCCTTTACGACATCCGTGGACCGATTCTTCAGGCCGCCCAGCAGATGGAGGCGGAGGGTCACCGGATCCTCAAACTGAACATCGGAAACCCTGCGCCGTTTGGATTTGAAGCCCCGGACGCGATCCTGGTGGACATGATCCGCCATCTGCCCCATGCCCAGGGTTACAGCGACTCCCGGGGCATCTTCTCGGCCCGGACCGCGGTCTCCCAGTACTACCAGACCCGTGGAATCCAGAACATCCATGTGGACGACATCTACCTGGGCAACGGCGTCAGCGAACTGATTACCATGTCGCTCATGGCGCTGCTCAACGACGGCGACGAGGTACTGATCCCCACACCGGACTACCCGCTGTGGACCGCTTCCGTTGCCCTTGCGAGCGGGAAGCCCGTGCACTACCTCTGCGATGAGGAATCAGGCTGGCAGCCGGACCTTGAGGATCTTGAAGCCAAGATCACGCCGCGCACCAAGGGCATCGTGGTGATCAACCCCAACAACCCCACGGGCGCGGTCTATCCCGAAGAGACGCTGGAGAAGATCGTGGCCCTGGCTGAAAAGCATGGCCTGATCCTTTTCGCGGATGAAATCTACGAAAAGATCCTGTACGAGGACGCCGTCCACATCAACATGGCCGCGCTTACGGGCGACGATGTCCTTTGCCTCACCTTCAGTGGACTGTCCAAGGCCTACCGCGTCTGCGGTTACCGTGCCGGCTGGATGGCCATCTCGGGCCCGAAGAAGGATGCCTCGGACTACCTGGAAGGCATCAGCCTCCTGGCCAACATGCGCTTGTGTGCGAATGTGCCCGCCCAGCATGCCATCCAGACCGCCCTCGGCGGCTACCAGAGCATCAACGACCTCATCCTGCCCGGCGGCAGGCTGCTGGAACAGCGAAACAAGGCCTATGACATGCTCAACGCCATCCCTGGAGTGAGCACGCAGCAGGCCCGTGGCGCCATGTACCTCTTTCCGAAGCTCGATCCCGAGGTCTTCCACATCCGCGATGACGAGAAGTTTGTCCTGGACCTGCTGCGCGAGCAAAAAATCCTGGTCTCCCACGGCCGCGCCTTCAACTGGGTCCGCCCGGACCACTTCCGGATGGTCACGCTGCCGCTGGTGAAGGACCTTGAGGAGGCCATCAACCGTATGGGGGACTTCCTGAGCAGGTACAAAGGGAACTAGCCTGTGGTGACGCGTCTTTCGGCGCGTGGAACCTTGGGAAAGGACCCCAATGGCCGACGTCGTTGAGTTCGAGAAGCACCCCGTCGATACGCTGAGGGTGGGGAAAGGCTTCTCGCTGGCCGACGCCGACCCTGACGCGACGCCCGGTTACAAGGGCAACAAAGCCGATGGCCAGGCAATTCTGGCTGAACTGGACGGCGCGTTGGCCGAACTTCAGGAAAAGCTGTTCGCGGCGTCGCGCTTCGGCGGGAGAAAACGGCTTCTGTTGATCCTGCAGGCCATGGACACCGCGGGCAAGGGCGGAATCGTCAACCATGTCATGGCCACCATGGATCCGCAGGGCGTCCAGTTCAAGGCTTTCAAGGCACCCACCGAGGAGGAGAAGTCCTATGACTTCCTCTGGCGGATCGAGAAGGAGGTGCCCGGAGCGGGCATGGTGGGCATTTTCGACCGCTCCCACTATGAGGACGTCCTGATCCACCGGGTCCATAACTGGGCGACGCCTGCCGAACTTAAGCGCCGCTACCGGGCCATCAATGAGTTCGAGGCGCGCCAGACCGATGCCGGAACCAAAATCATCAAGGTGATGCTCAACATCAGCAAGGATGAACAGAAGGCCCGGCTCCTTGCCCGGCTGGAAAACCCCGCCAAGCACTGGAAATACAGCAGCAGTGACCTCAAGGAGCGGGCGTTCTGGGGCGACTACATGGGCGCCTACCAGGCTGCCTTCGACGAGACCAACACGGAAGCGGCACCCTGGCATGTGGTTCCGGCCAACAAAAAATGGTACGCCAGGATCGCGGTGCAGCAGTTGGTGCTGGGCGCGCTGTCTGACATGAAGCTGGAATGGCCGGAAGCTGAGTTCGATGTCCCGATCGAACGGGAACTGGTTGAGCGGTCCTGACCTGTTGGGGCGCGCCGTTCCGAGGGGTGGGCCGCCTTCAGTGACTGGTCAGAGCGGCTGGTCGCGGGCGGCAGCGAGCCGCTTGCGGGCGCCCTCCAGCCACTCTTCGCAGCGCTTTGCCAGGGCTTCGCCGCGTTCCCAGAGTGCCAGGGATTCCTCGAGGCTGGCGCCGCCCGCCTCAAGCTTCCCCACCACCTGCACCAGCTGTTCGCGGGCTTCCTCATAGCTCAGTGCTTGGATTTCCGGGTCAGGCTTTGTTTCGGGCATGTGCTTCTCCTTGTTGAAGTTCCCCAGTGGAAGTGGCGCCGAACAGGCCATGGGCCACGCGTACGGACAACGCAGTTCCCGACGGCGCCTCCGACGGGTCTCGAACCACAGCGTGGCCGGCAGCTTCAGTGGCACGGGCCGGCCGGCCGTTGGCCAGTTCGACCACGGCATAGCCGCGGTCCAGCGTCTTTTGTGGTGACAGGGCACGGACCTGGGCCTGCAGGTGAACCAGCTGGTCAGCTGCACGTACCACCGTTGAACTGACAGCGGCCGATGATCTCCGCAGGAGGCGTTCGATTTCCTCCGCTCGTCCGGTGACCATGGCTTCCGGGGTGGCCAGAACAGGCCGGGAATGGAGTGCGGACAACCGGTCCGACTCCCTGTCCACGAGCCTGCCGATGCTCCTGCGCAGGTGCTCCCGTGCCTGGCGCACGCCCGCCAGTTCCTCGGCAACGTCAGGAACGATCCGCTTAGCCGCATCAGTGGGCGTGGACGCGCGCAGGTCCGCCACGTCGTCTAGAAGGGGACGGTCCGCCTCATGTCCGATGGCGCTGACCACCGGGGTGGCCGTGGCCGCGACAGCACGGATCAGTTCCTCGCTGTTGAAAGGCAGCAGGTCCTCCAAGGCTCCGCCGCCCCGGGCGATGACAATGACGTCCACGTCGGGGCGGCTGTCCAGTTCCTGCAGGGCGCGGATAATTTGCGAGACCGCAGTGTTGCCCTGGACCGCCACTTCCCGGATCTCGAATTCAACTGCGGGCCAGCGGAGTGCGGCGTTTTGGACGACGTCTTTTTTGGCGTCGGAGTCCCGTCCGGTAATCAGTCCGATACGGTGCGGGAGCAGCGGCAGTGGTTTCTTCCGTGAATCGGCAAACAGCCCCTCGGCGGAGAGGGCCTGGCGCAACCGTTCGATCCGCGCCAGCAGGTCGCCAAGCCCTACAGGCCTGATGTCCCGAACCTGCATGTTGAGCCGCCCGGTCTTCAGCCAGAACTCCGGCTTGAGCAAGGCAACCACGCGGGAGCCACGCTCCAGGGGCATGTTCTGCCGGTCCAGAACCTTGGTCCAGACCGACGCCGGCAGGGAAACTTCCGCGTCCACGTCCCGGAGGGTGAGGTACGCGTTACCCCCGCGGCGGTTCAATTCGATGACCTGGCCTTCGACCCATGCGGACGGGGTGCGATCGATATGGGCCTTGAGTTTCTGGGACAGCAACTGCAGCGGCCATGGATTGTCCGGGCTGGTCTCACCGGCCGTGGCAGGCAACGTGGTGGCAGCAGTGCCCGGCAGCGCAGCCTGTTCAGACATGTCCGCTGCCCCGGGAAACTGTGGGTGGCGGCATGGTGGTCCTTTGTTCGGCAGGTAGCGGTTCGTGCTTGAAAGGCGGCCGTCAGTGAGCTGGCGGTTGCCATTCAACCTTATCCATAAGCTGTATCACCCGAGACTGACATTCTTTGTCCAGACACCAGCTCTATGATGGCTGTGCTGCCGCCAACCCGTGAGGACCCGTTTTGCGCACCTTCGTTTCAGCCATCGCCGTCGTCGTGGGCGTTCTGCTGTCCGCCCTGGCCGTACCCGCCATCTGGCTTGACCGCAACGTGGTTCAGGAGGATGGCTTTGTGGCCCTGGCCGCTCCCCTGGGGCAGGACGCAGAATTCCAGCAGAGGCTCGCCGCGGCCGCTGTGGGCACCATCGATACAGGGGCCATCCCGGACGCCCTGGCAGATCTGGTCACGCCAGTGCTTGAGGCGGCTGCCAGTTCCCTCACAGCCTTGCCCGGCTACCCGGCGGCCTGGGAGGAAACACTGCGAAAGAGCCACCGGCTCAGCTTCGCCGCACCCGCATCGGCTCCCGCCGAACCTGACTCCCCGTCGTCGCTTACGTTGGACGTGGCACCCCTGGTGGCGCTGGCGACGAAGGAGCTCGCACGCACCACCGGGCTCCCGCTGACTGCGCCGGAGCAGACGCTGGTCAACGTTGGCGAGCCTGAGCAGCGCCAAATGGTCGAAAGAGCGTCCGCCTACGCGCCGCTCGGCTACTCCCTTGCCATTGGAGCGGGAATCGCCTTTGCGCTAGCGCTGGTGTCCGCGCGCCGTCGCTGGACCGTGATTCTCGCTGTGGGACTGGGGGCGCTGGCACTGGGGGGCCTGTGGGCTGCCGGCTCGCAGGTCGCCAGGGATGCCGTCGTGGGGACGGCTAGCGGCAATGGGCTTTCGGACATGTTCAAGGATGCGTTTGTGGCGGCCGCGTCCAGCAGCTTCCAATCCTGGGTCGGTGGTGCCGCGATAACCGGCGCTGTGCTTGTCGCTGCGGCCGTTGTGATCCGGATCGCTTCGCCGGGGCGGCGGGCCCCCACCCGGTAGCATGGAGGGATGACTTCCTCAGCTGTGTCCCTCTCGATGCCAACTGTCCCGCGCAGGCGGCGCTCGCCTGAGGAGGTAGCCGCCGCGGCTCCGGTGACCGGTCCCAAAAAGGTACTCCTGGCGGCGCCCCGCGGCTATTGCGCCGGTGTGGACCGGGCCGTGATCGCCGTCGAGAAGGCCTTGGAGCACTACGGTCCGCCGGTGTACGTCCGGAAGCAGATCGTGCACAACGTCCACGTGGTGAGCTCGCTGGAGGCACAGGGTGCCATCTTCGTCGATGAGACGGACGAGGTTCCGGAAGGCGCCCTGGTGATCTTTTCCGCCCACGGGGTATCGCCGGCCGTCGTCCAGTCAGCGGAGGACCGAGGGCTGCGCACCATTGACGCCACCTGCCCGTTGGTGACGAAGGTTCATAAGGAAGCCGTGAGGTTCGCCAAGGACGACTTCGACATCCTGCTGATCGGCCACGACGGTCACGAAGAAGTCGAGGGCACCGCCGGCGAAGCCCCGGAACACATCCAGATCATTAACGGTCCCCATGAAGTGGACAAGGTAACCGTCAGGGATCCGGAAAAGGTCATCTGGCTGTCCCAGACCACCCTCAGCGTGGACGAGACCATGGAAACGGTCCGCCTGCTGAAGGATCGGTTCCCCACCCTGCAGGATCCGCCCAGCGACGACATCTGCTACGCCACCACCAACCGTCAGGTGGCCATCAAGAAGATCTCCCCCCAGGCTGACCTGGTCATTGTGGTGGGATCGGCCAACTCCTCGAACTCTGTCCGTCTGGTCGAAGTTGCCCTGGAGTACGGGGCTAAGGCCTCCTACCGGGTGGACTTTGCCAACGAAGTGGACGAGGCGTGGTTTGAAGGCGTGGCAACGGTCGGAGTCACGTCAGGGGCTTCCGTGCCGGAAATCCTGGTCACGGACGTCCTGCGACTGCTGGCCGACTACGGCTATGGCTCCGTGGAGGAAGTTGTCACAGCCGAAGAAGACCTCCTGTTTTCGTTGCCTAAGGAACTCCGCGCGACCCTGAAGGAAGCCGGAGACGTCAGCCGGGCGCTCGGCGGACGCCGGTCCCGCGACTGACCAGTCTCCGGCAACGTCAGGCGGCTACCTCGCGTCAGGCGGCGGCTTCGTCCTGCTGAAACTCCGGGGCCGCCAGCGAACGCGGCGTGACCTCGAGTGCCGGCGGAGTGAGCAGCCCGGATTCATCCATGGCATTGAGCTTCCGTGCGGTAGGCAGGATCCGCGCTTCCAGGGTGCCGATCAGGGCGTTGTACCGGTCCACCGAGGACTTCAGGGACGAACCGAGCTTGCCCACGTTATCGCCGAGCGTTCCCATGCGTTCGTACAGCTGGCGGGCGAGGTCGAACAGTTCCCGCGCGCTGTCCGTCAGCACGTCCTGGCGCCACGTGAAAGCCACCGATTTGAGCACCGCGAGCAGTGTACTGGGCGAGGCAAGAACCACATTCCTGGAAAGCGCGTAGTCCAACAGAGTCGCATCGGCTGTCAGGGCGGCGGCCAGGATGGATTCGGCCGGCAGGAAGCAGATCACCAGCTCGGGGGAGTTCCCGGGGATGTCCCAGTACTTCTTGTTGCTGAGCGAGTCCACGTGGGCCCGCAGCGCTTTGGCGTGGGCAGTCAGCAGGGATTGCTGGCTGCCGGGATTCCCGGTTGTACCCGTTTCCTGGCGCGCACCCAGCTCCTGGGCCTCCAGGTAGGAGGACAACGGCACCTTGGCGTCCACCACGAGCTGCTTCTGGCCCGGCAGCTGGACGACGAGGTCGGGACGGACCGCTGAATCGGCCCCGGCGCTGTGGACCTGCTCCAGGAAATCCACGTGCTTGAGCATGCCCGATGCCTCGACCACTCGGCGCAATTGAACTTCGCCCCACTGTCCACGAGCACTGTTGGAGCGCAACGCTGACTCGAGGGCGTGCGTGGACCGGATCAGCTGGGCATCGGAAAGCCTTGCCTCCTGAAGCTGTTGCGCCAGCTGGCCGTACTGTTCCAGGCGGTCGCGTTCCAGCAGTGCCACCTGCTGCTGCACCGCGGTCAGCTTTTCCGCCACGGGGGCGAGTGCCCGGAGGACGCTCCCGTCCTGATTGCGGGACTCGCCGAGTTCCCGGTTCTGCATCGAGAGCAGCCGGCGCTCCGCGTCCGCGGCGGCGAACTGGGCGCTGACCTCGGAAAGCCGCGACGAGACGGCGTCGAAGTCCTCCTCAAAGGCACGACTGTGCCGGCGGAGGGAAAAGTAGGTGGTGCCGGCGCCGGCGACGGCACCCACCAGCAGCATCAACAGGGCAAGAATCAGGGCTAGAGCATCCATATCCACACTGTGGCATGCCCCTGTGACAATTTACGGAACCGACATATTCGACCAGACCTTCCAGCATGTGCCGACACTGCGGGGGACCGCCTGGGGCCCATGCGTCCGGCAACCGGTAGAATCAATGCTCGTGGCTCTTACTATTGGCATCGTCGGACTGCCCAACGTCGGCAAATCAACTCTTTTCAACGCACTGACCCGGAACCAGGTGCTGGCTGCGAACTATCCGTTCGCTACCATCGAACCCAATGTCGGCGTCGTGAACTTGCCGGATCCCCGGCTCCAGCAGCTAGCTGACATCTTTGGCTCGCAGCGCCTCCTGCCCGCTCCGGTGTCCTTCGTGGACATTGCCGGCATCGTGAAGGGTGCATCGGAGGGCGAAGGCCTGGGCAACAAGTTCCTTGCCAACATCCGTGAGGCCGAGGCCATTGCCCAGGTGGTCCGGGTGTTTGATGACCCCGACGTCATCCACGTCGACGGCAAAGTGGATCCCCGCTCGGACATGGAAACCATCAACACCGAGCTGATCCTGGCTGACCTTCAGACCATCGAAAATGCCATTCCTCGGATCGAAAAAGAAGTCAAGATCAAGAAGCGGGAGGCTGCCGAACTGGCAGCCATCAAGGCTGCGCAGGCGGTCCTGGAACGCGGGGACACGGTCTTCTCCTCGATCACGAGCGACAAGCTGGAGATGGAGTACCTCAAGGAGCTCAGCCTCCTGACCGCGAAGCCGTTCATCTACGTCTTCAACTCCGACGAAGGCATCCTGGGCAGCCCGGGGAAGCAGGACGAACTGCGGGCCATGGTGGCCCCGGCGGACGCCATCTTCCTGGACGCGAAGCTCGAATCCGACCTTGTGGAGCTGGACGAGGAGGAAGCGCGCGAAATGCTGGAAATGAACGGCCAGGACGAGTCCGGCCTCGACCAGCTGGCACGCGTCGGCTTCCACACCCTGGGCCTCCAGACGTACCTCACGGCCGGTCCGAAGGAAACACGCGCCTGGACCATCCACCAGGGCGACACCGCGCCGCAGGCAGCAGGCGTCATCCACAGCGACTTCCAGCGTGGCTTCATCAAGGCTGAAGTGGTTTCCTTCCATGACCTCATCGAGGCCGGTTCCATGGCTGAAGCCAAGTCCCGTGGCAAGGTACGCATCGAAGGTAAAGAGTACGTGATGGCTGACGGCGATGTGGTGGAGTTCCGCTTCAACGTCTGATTCCGGACAGGCAAAGGAGACGGCATGCCCGTGAGGCGTCTGATTCAGGTCATCACCGGGGCCGTCGCTGCGGCGCTGGTTATCTCGGGGTGCTCCGCTTCGGGGGGAGCGCCTCCGGTGGTGGTGGGTGAAACGAACCGCGGCGGCAGCGCCACCGTGGCCGAGGTGAACGCCTTCACGTCCTTCAACCCGTTCAGCGCCGACGGAAACACGGACATCAACACCAAGATCGGCCATATCACCCATTCCGGGTTCTACTACGTGGATGACACCGAGAAGGTGGTCCGGAACGAGAAATTCGGCCGGTACGAGAAGATCTCCGACAAGCCGCTGAAGGTGAAGTACACCGTCAATGAGGGTGTGAAATGGTCCGACGGCGAAGCCATCGACGCCGGCGACCTCCTCCTGTCCTGGGCCGCCGGCTCGGGCTACTTCGACGACGCTGAACCCCATACGGGGACCGGCACCTCGTACTTTTCGGCCGCGGCTGACAAGAGCGGCCTGGGGTCCACCGCGCTCCCGGAGATCGGCAGTGACGGGCGTTCCATCACGCTGGAATACGCCGCGCCGTACGCTGATTGGGAAGTAGCGTTCGACGTCGGGCTCCCGGCCCATGTTGTCGCCGCTAAAAGCGGCCTCAATGACGAAGGCGATCTTGTTGATCTGATCAGGGAGTCGCCCCGGGGCGACACCGGACAGCCCTCGGCCAACGCCCCGCTGAAGCGGGTCAGCGACTTCTGGAATTCCGGCTTCGACGCCAAGACGCTTCCTGACGATCCTGCGATGTACCTTTCAAGCGGCCCGTACATTGTCCGGGACATCGTTCCGGACGCCTCGATCCGGTTGGTCCGGAACAGGGACTATGTCTGGGGACCGGAGCCCTACCTCGATGACATCACCGTAAGGTTCACCGGTGCCGCCTCTACCGCCATTGCCGCGCTCAGGAACGGCCAGGCGGACATCATTGCCCCGCAGCCCTCTGCCGGCACCGAAAGCCTCTTCGACGGGCTGGTGGAGCAGGGCAATACCGTCCAGCGCTACAGCCAGTCCGGCTACGACCACCTCGATCTCAACTTTTCGGGGCTGTTCGCGGACAAGAATGTCCGGGAGGCCTTCCTGAAGACTGTTCCGCGCCAGGAGATCGTGGATGACGTGGTGGGCGGATTTGTCGCCGACGCGAAACCCCTGGACTCGCACGTCTTCCTGCCACCCCATCCGAAGTATCCGGACGCCGTGAAAAACAACGGTTCGGCCGATTACTCTGACGTGGACATCCAAGGCGCGAAGTCGCAATTGCGGGATGCTGCCCCGACGGTCCGCATTCTGTACAACAGGGACAACCCCAACCGCGTGCGGGCCTTCTCCCTGATCCGCGACTCCGCCCGCCTCGCCGGATTCACCGTTGAAGACGCGGGCCTCGGCAGCTCGGACTGGGCGAAAGCGCTCGGCGGCGGCAGCTACGACGCAGCCATCCTCGGTTCTATCGGACCCGGGGTCGGCGTCAGCCGCGTCCCGCAGATCTTTAAGACCGGTGGCGGCAGCAACTTCAACGGATTTTCCGACGGCGACGCAGACAAAGCCATGGAACAACTGTCCGGCACTACGGACCTTGCAAAGCAGGACGAACTGTTGGCTGACATCGACAAACGCGTGTGGGACAGCGCCTACGGCCTGCCGCTGTACCAGACCACTGGAACCGTGGCTTTCAGCAGCCGCGTGACGGGTATCAAGCCCAGCTCAGGCCCTTTGGGCGTTTGGTGGAATGTGTGGGAGTGGCGCCTGAAATAGGCCCTCCTGGGGCTTGTCGCCCTTGTGGGAGCCCGCCCCCGTCCTCGATTCGCAGCATCCCCTACCAACGAGTAGCATGTGATTTGCGCCACTTCCGGGTACCGGCTAGTTATTGGCGATTAACTGGTTACGGTTTAGCAACGGAGTACCAGTATTTGGACTTTGTGCGGTTAGGCTACTCATATATGTAGGCCACGTCACAGTGGGAACCTGTGACGGGCCTGCCGGGGAGCAAAAGATTTCCCCTGAACATCTCCCACAACTCATAGGAGGCGGAATGCGTTTCACGCGCACTTCCAAAGCACTCGGCATGGTGGCGATCGCTGCCCTTGCCCTGACAGGCTGCGGCGCTGGAGGCGGCAGCAATGATGGTGCCAGCCAGTCGGCCGGCGATCCCAACAAGGTGATCACCGCGTACAGCAACGAACCACAGAACCCCTTGCTACCGGCAAATACGAACGAAGTTTATGGCGGCCGCGTTGTCGAGCTGCTCTTCGAAGGCCTGCGGAGCTACGATGCCGACGGCAAGCCGGTCAACGCCCTGGCAGAGTCCATTGAGTCCTCTGACGCCCAGAACTGGACCATCAAGGTCAAGCAGGGCCAGAAGTTCACGAACGGTGAAGCGATCACCGCCAAGACGTTCGTTGATTCCTGGAACTTCGCAGCGAACTCCAAGAACCTGCAGAACAACGGATTCTTCTTCGAGTCCATCGCGGGCTATGCAGATGTCTCGGCCGTGACCACCGAAAAAGCAGCTGATGGCAAGACCACCACCACTCCGGCGCCCACCGCCGAGACAATGTCCGGCCTGACGGCCACGGATGATTCGACCCTCACGGTGAAGCTGGCTCAGCCGGAAGCTGACTGGTCGCTGCGCCTCGGTTACTCGGCGTTCTTCCCGCTGCCGTCCGCTGCTTTGGCGGATCCAAAGACCTTCGGCGAAAACCCCGTAGGCAACGGTCCGTACAAGTTCGAAAAGACCGGCTCTTGGGTCCATGACCAGTCGATCTCCCTCGTCAAGAACGCTGACTACAGCGGTCCGCGCGAATCGAAGAACGGTGGCGTGACCTTCAAGTTCTACACCGATCCGGGCCCCGCATACACGGATCTTCAGGCCAACAACCTGGACATCTCGGACGTACTGCCGTCCAACGCACTGAAGACCTACGTCTCAGACTTCCAGGACAGGAACGCCACGAAGCCGGTGGCCACCAACTCCACCCTGAACATCCCGGGTTACAACCCGAACTTCCAGGGTGAAGCCGGAAAGCTGCGCCGCCAGGCACTGTCGTACGCCATCAACCGCGAAGAGATCGCCAAGGTGGTCTTCAACGGAACCCGCACCCCGGCCAAGGCCTTCGCGCCGCCCGTTATCGACGGATTCAAGGAAGGCCTCAAGGGCAGCGAAATCCTGAAGTTTGACGCCGCGAAGGCCAAGGACCTGTGGGCCCAGGCTGACAAGATCCAGCCGTACGACAATTCCAAGCCGCTGCAGATTGCCTCCAACACTGATGGTGGCAACAAGGAATGGATTGACGCCGTTGCCAACGGCTTCAAGAACAACCTCGGCATCCAGGCCGAAATCCAGCCTTTTGCCAAGTTCGCTGAAGTGCTGAACCTGCGCAAGTCCCAGTCCCTCCCGGGCCTGAGCCGCGCCGGCTGGCAGGGTGACTACCCGTCGCTCTACAACTTCCTCGGACCGGTCTGGGCAACGGGCGCATCCTCCAACTACGAGAAGTACTCGAACCCTGAGTTCGACAAGCTGCTCCAGGAGGGCCTTGCCGCCAAGACCACTGATGAGGCGAACGGCAAGTTCAACCAGGCCCAGGAGATCCTCTTCGAGGACCTGCCCGGACTGCCGCTCTGGGACCAGGCAAAGCCGATTGTGTGGAGCGAAAACGTTGTGAAGGCCGAAACCGGCTGGAATGGCGGAATCCTCTACTACAACATCACGGCCAAGTAGTCTCCATGATCTAACTTGCCGCCAGGCGAATGGGGGTCCGGCACAAAGCCGGGCCCCCATTGTCCTGCACGGCAGGAAGGCAAAAAATGAAACCCCTTTCTTCGCTCCCCGAAGGCCGGTGATCCAGTGGTCCGCTTTATCCTTCGCCGGCTCCTTCAGGCAATCCCCGTCTTCCTTGGCACCACCCTCTTGGTTTATTACATGGTCTTCGCCCTTCCCGGCGAACCCATTGCCGCGCTCTTCGGAGATCGCCAGCCCCCGCAGGCAGTCATCGATACCCTGCGCAGCCAGTACCACCTCGATGAACCGTTTTGGGTCCAGTATGGACTTTTCCTCCAGAACATTTTCACCTTTAACCTCGGCAACGACTTCACCGGCCAGCCGATTGCAGCCTCGTTAGCGAGGGTCTTTCCAGTGACGGCGATGTTGGCCATAGAGGCGCTGGCTATCCAAACCGTATTCGGCGTGGGTTTCGGCGTCTTTGCGGGACTGCGTCGTGGTGGCTGGTTTGATTCCACCGTGCTGGTGGCTTCGCTCGTGGTCATCGCAGTTCCCACCTTCGTTCTCGGCTTTGCTTTCCAGTTGGTCTTCGGAGTCCAATTGGGCTGGGCCAAACCGACCGTCGGCGCCAACGCCGATTGGGGCAATTTATTGCTGCCGGCAACGGTTCTGGGCCTGGTGTCGTTTGCCTACGTGCTCCGGCTGACGCGGGCATCCGTCAGCGAGAGCATGAATGCCGACTACGTGCGGACAGCTACCGCCAAGGGTCTTTCCCGGCCCCGCGTTGTGGTGGCGCACATCCTGCGCAACTCCCTTATCCCCGTCGTAACGTTCCTAGGCGCAGACCTCGGCGGTCTGATGGGCGGTGCGATTGTCACGGAAGCCATCTTCAATGTTCCGGGGGTAGGCAACAAGCTCTACCAAGCCACTTTGCGGACTGAAGGGCCCACCATTGTTTCTATAGTCAGCGTGCTGGTGCTGGTGTTCGTGGTCGCCAACCTGCTCGTTGATCTCCTGTACGCCTGGCTGGACCCGAGGATTCGTTATGACCAGTAGAGATACCCATTTTGTTGCACCCATAGATGAGACGCCGCTGCAGGCAACAGATGCCCTGAAGACGGATCAGGCACCACTGAGCCTTTGGGCTGACGCCTGGCGCAAGCTTCGCCGTCGTCCGTTGTTCATCATTTCGTCGCTGTTGATTCTGACTTTGATCATCATCGCGTTGTTCCCGAGCCTCCTGTCGACGGTGCCGCCGAACGATGACTGCCAACTAGGCAATTCCGAGGCCGGTCCAGCGCCCGGGCACCCATTCGGGTTTACGTTCCAGGGGTGCGACATCTATTCGAGGGTGGTCCACGGAACGCAGGCTTCGCTCTCGGTGGGCGTCCTGTCTGTGCTCTGCGTCGTGATCATCGGCGTGACGATTGGTGCGATCGCGGGTTACTACGGCGGCTGGGTAGATTCCGTCTTGGCCCGGCTCAGTGATATCTTCTTCGCCTTGCCTTTGGTCCTTGGCGCTCTGGTCATTACCCAGTTGCCCGCCTTCCGGGAGAACAAGAGCGTATGGACCGTGGTGGTGATTATTGCCTTGCTCGCGTGGCCGCAAATGGCACGCATGGCTCGCGGCGCGGTCATCGAGGTCCGAAATGCTGATTTTGTCACAGCCGCCCGCGCTCTGGGCGTGTCGAAGGTTGGGGCACTCTTGCGCCATGTCCTGCCGAACGCACTGGCGCCGATCATCGTTTTGGCAACTTTGGATCTGGGCATATTCATTGTTCTGGAGGCCACACTGTCGTTCCTAGGCATTGGGTTGCCGCAAAGCATTATGTCCTGGGGCAATGACATTGCGGGTGCGCAGTCGTCCATTCGGACGAAGCCGGAAATCATGCTTTACCCGGCAGCTGCCCTGTCCATTACAGTGCTCAGCTTCATCATGCTGGGTGACGCTGTGCGTGACGCTCTTGACCCGAAGAGCCGGCAGCGATGAGAGGCGAAAAGATGACGATTCCCGACGTTCGCGTCGACGAGGCAGGGTATTCAGGAACCAGTCCCCTTCTGGAAATCCGCGACCTTGCCATCACGTTCAAGACCAGCACTGGCGAGGTTCAGGCAGTCCGCAACGCCCACCTGACCATCATGCCCGGGGAGACAGTGGCCATCGTGGGGGAGTCCGGCTCCGGCAAATCCACAACAGCATTGGCCGCCATCGGCCTGCTGCCCACCAATGGTGCGGTGTCCGGCGGACAGATCCTGCTCGACGGTGAAGACATCGCCCATGCCACCGAGAAACGGATGATCGAGCTCCGCGGCAATACCATCGGCATGGTTCCGCAGGACCCGATGTCCAACCTGAATCCGGTCTGGAAGATCGGCTATCAGGTCAAGGAGACCCTCCGCGCGAACGGCCGCCCCAGTGGTCCGGACGACATCGCAAAGGTACTGGCTCAGGCGGGACTTCCGGATGCCCACCGGCGCGCCAAACAGTACCCGCATGAGTTCTCCGGCGGTATGCGCCAGCGCGCCCTCATTGCCATCGGACTCTCCTGCCAGCCGCGGCTCCTGATCGCGGATGAGCCGACGTCGGCACTGGATGTCACGGTCCAGCGACAGATCCTAGATCACCTGGACACCATGACCACGGAATTGGGCACCGCTGTGCTGCTGATCACCCATGACTTGGGGCTGGCGGCCGAGCGTGCGGACAAGGTGGTGGTCATGTACCGGGGGCAGGTTGTAGAGGCTGGACCGTCGCTGGAGTTGCTCCAGAATCCGCAGCATCCTTACACGAAACGGCTGGTTGAGTCTGCGCCTTCACTGGCGAGCCGCCGGATCCAGGTCGCCAAGGAACAGGGCGTGGAAGCGTCTGATCTTCTCGCCCCTGATGCGGAGGCGGCTGCCGCGGACCATGTCCTGGAGATCAGGGACTTGCGCAAGGTCTACAAGCTGCGGCAAGGGCTGGGGAAGTCGACGGATTTCGCAGCCGTGGACGGGGTCAGCTTCGACGTCGCGAGGGGAACCACTACTGCAATTGTGGGGGAGTCCGGCTCGGGCAAGTCCACCGTGGCAAAAATGGTGCTGCAGCTCGAAAAGCCGACCGATGGAAAGATTCTTTTCGACGGCGTCGACACCTCGCTGCTGAAAGCGTCGGAACTGTTCAAATTCCGGCGGCGGGTGCAGCCCATCTTCCAGGATCCTTACGGCTCGTTGGACCCGATGTACAACATCTTCCGTACCATCGAGGAGCCGTTGCGCGTCCATAGGATCGGCGACAAAGCGAGCCGGGAGAAGAAGGTCCGCCAACTGCTCGACCATGTGGCGCTGCCGCAGTCAAGCATGCAGCGGTTCCCGAACGAGCTCTCCGGCGGCCAGCGCCAGCGCGTTGCCATTGCCCGTGCGCTGGCACTGGATCCGGAAGTGATCATCTGCGACGAAGCCGTGTCCGCGTTGGACGTCCTGGTCCAGGCGCAGGTGCTGAACCTGCTCGCGGACCTGCAGGCCAACCTCGGGCTGACCTACCTCTTTATCACCCATGACCTGGCTGTGGTGCGGCAGATTGCCGACCACGTCTGTGTGATGGAAAAGGGCAAGCTGGTGGAGACCGGTTCCACGGACGACGTCTTCGAGTCCCCGCAGCAGGAGTACACGAAGGCGCTGCTCAACGCCATTCCCGGTGCGAAGCTGATGCTTCCGCCCGAAGTGGCCTGATCCGGCCGCAGCATCCCGGGTTAAGGATGGAGCCGGTGCCTTCAGGGCGCCGGCTCCATTCCTTTTTTCAGTCCGCTGGGGTGGCTTCGGAAGCTGCCACCGAGGCTGTTCCGTCCAGCGATGGGCCTTCGAGCCCCAGCTGCCTAAGCCTGGATCCAAGCAGCCCGCCCAGCGACCTGCGGCCTGCGGCATCCATGTGGACGGCATCTGCCAGGTTCTTCGCGAGGTTGTACTTCGACAGCCAGTCGCCCACGCCCACAAAGGGTATGCCGTTCCTGGCGGACACCGTGCCCAGCAGCGCGTCCACCTGGGTCCTCCGCCCGCCGCCATAGTTGGCGCCGCGGGCCAGGGTGCCTATCATGGCCATCCTGGCGCCTGGATAGCGTTCCCGGAGTGCCCCGATCAGGCGGTCGGCATTGGCCACGATCTGGGCATCGGTGGCGCCGTGCGCGGCGTCGTTGCCGCCGCCCTGGATGACGATCAGCGCGGGCGTCCCGTACGGCAGTTTCCAGTCGCCGCGCTGCAAGGCGTCGATGTAGTTGCCCGTCTTGCCGTTGGACGCCACGAATCCCGTGCCGCCGAGCCCGCAGAAGTGGACCTTGTAACCAACGGCGGCAAGGCCAAGACGTGGCCACCCGTCAGTAGGTTCGGATTGGGAATCGCCTATGAGGAGGGCAGTGTGCCGCATGTCCGGCACCACCACCTCGTCACGCCCGCTGGCCGGGTTGCGGTACATAGAACCGGCAGGCAGGCTGATCGGATCGCCGCCGCGGGCCTGGTATGCGCCGGCCGCGGCCGCCTGCGCCGGGGATGGCACGCCGGAGTCCGGTGTTGCTGCTGGGGTCTGTCCGCAGCCGCCCAGGAGCGCGGCTACCGCGATTCCAGAGGCGACAAAGCGGGTCAGAGCCGAGGCTTTTCGCATCAGGGATTCTCCGGGCTTGCTGTGGCTATCACAGCAATGATGGTGCACCAAGTCACAAAAATCCAGTGAGCTTGGTCACTCTTTGGGCCGTGGCGCGCCGGAATTTCCCACCGGCCGGACTGGGCCGATCCGAGATTTTTAGGCCAACAATAGGCTCAGCGTTTAGAATGAGGGAAGGAGCCCTGTGTTATTGGGCTAATCCATCGTGCGTTCCGGTTGGAAATGTCGCGAAACAACAGCTGACTTCACGACTGAATCGAGCAATCACGCATGTCTGAAACCACCACCAACACCGCGGTAGCCACTGCATCACGCAGTGACCTCCGCAACGTCGCGATCGTGGCCCACGTTGACCACGGCAAGACCACTCTGGTCGACGCCATGCTCAAGCAGACCAACTCCTTTGCCGAACACAACCACCTCGAAGACCGCGTCATGGACTCCGGTGACCTGGAACGCGAAAAGGGCATCACCATCCTGGCCAAAAACACCACCGTGGCCTACAACGGACCGTCCTCCAACGGTGAAACCATCACCATCAACGTCATCGACACCCCCGGCCACGCCGACTTCGGCGGCGAAGTAGAGCGCGGCCTGTCCATGGTGGACGGCGTTGTACTCCTCGTGGACGCTTCCGAGGGCCCGCTGCCCCAGACCCGCTTTGTGCTGCGCAAGGCCCTGGCCGCGCACCTGCCGGTGATCCTCCTCGTCAACAAGACCGACCGCCCCGATGCCCGCATCGAGGAAGTTGTCCACGAGTCGATGGACCTCCTCCTGGGCCTCGCCTCGGACCTCGCCGACGAAGTTCCGGACCTGGACCTGGACAAGATCCTTGAAGTGCCGGTCGTCTATGCAGCAGCGAAGGTAGGCCGCGCCTCCCTGGACCAGCCCGCCGACGGCTCCGCTCCGGACAATGAGGACCTTGAGCCGCTGTTCAAGACCATCATCGAGCACATCCCGGCTCCGACGTACAACCCGAACGGCGTGCTCCAGGCACACGTCACCAACCTGGACGCCTCCCCGTTCCTGGGCCGTCTTGCCCTGCTGCGCATCTACAACGGCACCCTGCGCAAGGGCCAGACCGTTGCCTGGGCCCGCGCCAACGGCGAGCTCAAGAACGTCAAGATCACCGAACTGCTGGCCACCAAGGCACTGGACCGTGTTCCCACCGAGTCTGCAGGTCCGGGCGAAATCGTCGCCGTCGCCGGCATCGAGGAAATCACCATTGGTGAGACCCTGACCGATGTCGACAACCCGCAGCCGCTGCCCCTGATCACCGTGGACGATCCCGCGATCTCCATGACCATCGGTATCAACACCTCGCCGCTGGCCGGCAGGGTCAAGGGCGCCAAGGTCACGGCCCGCCAGGTGAAAGACCGCCTGGACAAGGAACTGATCGGTAACGTCTCCATCAAGGTTCTCCCCACCGAGCGTCCCGACGCCTGGGAAGTCCAGGGCCGTGGCGAGCTCGCGCTGGCCATCCTGGTCGAGCAGATGCGCCGTGAAGGCTTCGAACTGACTGTCGGCAAGCCGCAGGTTGTCACCCGGACCGTGGACGGCAAGATCCACGAGCCGATGGAACACATGACCATCGACGTGCCGGAAGAGTACCTCGGCGCCGTCACCCAGCTGATGGCCGCCCGCAAGGGCCGCATGACCAACATGGCCAACCACGGCACCGGCTGGTGCCGCATGGAGTTCATCGTTCCGGCCCGTGGCCTGATCGGGTTCCGCACCAAGTTCCTCACGGACACCCGCGGCGCCGGTATCGCAGCCTCCATCTCCGAGGGCTACGAGCCCTGGGCCGGCCCGATCGAGTACCGCACCAACGGTTCGATGGTGGCCGACCGCGCCGGCGTTGTGACGCCGTTCGCCATGATCAACCTGCAGGAACGTGGCTCCTTCTTCGTTCGTCCCACCTCCGAGGTTTACGAAGGCCAGATCGTCGGCGAGAACTCCCGCGCCGACGACATGGACGTCAACATCACCAAGGAAAAGAAGCTCACCAACATGCGTGCCGCTTCCTCGGACACCTTCGAGAACCTGACGCCCCCGCGCGACCTGACCCTCGAAGAGTCCCTCGAATTCGCCCGCGAAGACGAATGCGTCGAGGTCACCCCGGAGTCCATCCGCATCCGGAAGCTCATCCTGGACGTCAACCAGCGCGCCAAGTCCACCCGGGCACGCGCCAAGGCCTAGTCCCAAATAGCACGTCACTGAAGCTGCCGGTACGGCAGGCGGGAATCCCGCCGTCGTGCCGGCGGCTTCCTTTGTGTCAGGAAAGCGTCAGTTGCGGACGCGAGCGGGGCGCCGCTCCGGCGCCGGCGGCACTTCCTTGGCAGCCACCACCAGGTCCAAGGGGATCACGACGTCGGCCTTCCGTGTGCGGACTGTGCAGCCGCCGTCGTCAGTGGCCACCAGATGCCCCAGGGCGTCCGTCAGGCCGCCGTCGATCCGGTAGCGGACTACAACCCGTGTTCCGGGCGGGGCGGTGGCCAGAAATTCTCGGGGCGTAGGCTGGGCGGGACTCACCAGTTCATACTAAGGCGGCCGGCTAGGTTCGCGTGGACGGGCTGGGAGATAATAGGCTCAGAAGTCAATAGTCCGGCCGGTGCCGGATTCAAGTGCCGGCCACTGCCGGGAAATATCGTGGAGAGGCAAGGGACGTGACGTACGTAATCGCGCAGCCGTGTGTAGATGTCAAGGACAAGGCATGTATCGAGGAATGCCCCGTTGACTGCATCTATGAGGGTGAGCGTTCCTTGTACATCCACCCCGATGAGTGTGTCGACTGTGGTGCCTGCGAGCCGGTATGCCCGGTGGAAGCCATCTACTACGAGGATGACACCCCCGAAGAGTGGGCTGACTACTACAAGGCCAACGTCGAATTCTTCGATGACCTTGGCTCGCCCGGTGGCGCCGCCAAGGTGGGCAACACGGGCAAGGATCACCCGATGATCGCCGCCCTGCCGCTGCAGAACCAAGACCACTGAGCCGGGCATCGCGTTGACCGCTGCCGTGAACAGCTTTGGCCTGAGCCTTCCCGACTACCCGTGGGAGGCCATGGCACCGTACCTGGCCAAAGCCTCTGAGCACCCCGGCGGGGCCGTGAACCTGTCGATCGGCACGCCAGTCGACCCCACTCCCGCTGTGATCCAGGATGCCCTCAGGGCCGCCGCGGACGCCCCGGGATACCCCACGGTCCACGGCACCGTTCCGTTGCGGGAAGCCATTGCGGCGTGGTTCGAGCGGCGCCGCGGCGTCCCCAGCCTGGACCCTAAGAACATTATGCCCACCGTCGGCTCCAAGGAGCTGGTGGCGTGGCTGCCGCTCCTGCTCGGGCTGAAGCCGGGCGACGTCGTCGTCCGCCCCAAGGTTGCCTACCCCACCTATGACATCGGGGCTACTTTCGCTGGCGTCACCTCCGTCGCTACCGACCACCTCGACGAGTTGGACCATGCCACCCGCGCACGCGTGCGGCTGATCTGGGTAAACTCCCCGGGCAACCCCACCGGAAGCGTCAGGGATGTTGAGTCCCTCAAAGCGCTTGTGGCGCAGGCCCGCGAACTGGGCGCCGTGGTGGCCTCGGACGAGTGCTACGCCGAACTCGGGTGGGGCGCGTGGGACACACAGCGCGGCGGCGAGCCCGTGCCCAGCATCCTGGATCCGCGCGTTTCCGGCGGGTCCCACGAGGGCCTTCTGGCCGTGTACTCGCTGAGCAAGCAGTCCAACGTGGCAGGTTACCGCGCAGCGTTTGTGGCCGGTGACCCGGCCATCATGGCCAACCTCGTCAACAGCCGCAAGCATGCCGGCATGATCGTCCCCTACCCGGTGCAGGAAGCAATGCGGGTTGCGTTGGGCGAGGACACCCACGTCCAGGCCCAGAAGGACCTCTACCGCGGACGCCGGGAGCGCCTGGTGCCGGCTTTGCAGGGCTTCGGGCTGGAGATCAAGGATTCCGACGCCGGACTGTACCTTTGGTCCACCGCGGGAGAGAGCACCTGGGACACCGTGGCCCGGCTTGCTGAGCGAGGCATCGTGGTGGGGCCAGGCGTCTTTTACGGCGAAGCCGGCAACGGGTTTGTGCGTGTCGCATTGACGGGCACTGATGAACGGATTGACGCCGCAGTGGCCAGACTGGCCACGACGCCGTAACAATCATGTGACTCGCACCACAAAGGCGGCATTTTACGGGGGTTTCGCACGCCTCCGATTAGTGACACCCGCAAACGGGCGGTACTTTTTAAGTGACTATCAATGGTGGCTTTCTACAAGAAGGCAGCCCGGGTGTTGGATTCCTGGATGAACAGGGTCACTGCCACGGCTCACCGGATGTTGGATCAAGCTTTCGACAGAGGCCCACGCGCCTCATGAAGGGGACTCCATGACTGAGACCAACAGCGCAACCCTGCACCATGCAGGAGGCGAGCTCAAGCTCCCGCGCATCCAGGTTGTTGAAGGAAACGAAGGCTACGACGTTTCCAAGCTGCTCAAGCAGACGGGCGCAGTCACCTTTGACCCCGGCTTCATGAACACCGCAGCAACCACGTCCGCAATTACCTACATCGACGGCGATGCCGGCATCCTGCGTTACCGCGGGTACCCCATCGAACAGCTGGCGCAGCACTCCAGCTTCCTTGAGGTGTCCTACCTGCTGATCTACGGCAACCTGCCGACACCCACGGAACTGGAAGCCTTCGACCAGCGTATCCGTCACCACACGCTGCTGCACGAAGAGCTCAAGGGCTTCTTCAGCGGTTTCCCGCGTGATGCCCACCCGATGCCTGTGCTCTCTTCGGCCGTGTCGGCGCTGTCCACGTTCTACCAGGACTCGCTGGATCCGTTCAACGCTGAGCAGGTAGAAGTCTCCACGTACCGGCTGCTGGCCAAGATGCCGGTCATCGCCGCCTACGCCCTGAAGAAGAGCATCGGCCAGCCCATGCTGTACCCCGACAACTCCCACAACCTCGTGGAGAACTTCCTCCGCCTCAGCTTCGGCCTGCCGGCCGAGCAGTACGAAGTGGACCCGGTCATCGCCAAGGCGCTGGACCTTCTCCTCATCCTGCACGCTGACCACGAGCAGAACTGTTCCACCTCCACCGTGCGCCTGGTGGGCTCCTCCAACGCCAACCTCTTCGCCTCGGTGTCAGCCGGCATCAACGCCCTCTTCGGTCCCGCCCACGGCGGCGCCAACGAGGCAGTGCTGAAGATGCTCCGCCAGATCCAGGCCGACGGCACCAAGCCCGAGGACTACATGGAGAAGGTCAAGAACAAGGAAGACGGCGTCCGCCTCATGGGCTTCGGACACCGCGTCTACAAGAACTACGATCCGCGCGCCAAGATCGTCAAGGCCACGGCCCACGAAATCCTCACCAAGCTCGGCGGCAACGACGAACTGCTCGAGATCGCCATGCGCCTCGAAGAGAAGGCGCTGAACGACGACTACTTCATCCAGCGCAAGCTCTACCCGAACGTGGACTTCTACACCGGCCTGATCTACAAGGCCATGGGCTTCCCGGAGAAGATGTTCACCGTACTGTTCGCAATCGGCCGCCTGCCGGGCTGGATCGCCCAATGGCGTGAAATGATCAGCGACCCGAACACCAAGATCGGCCGCCCGCGCCAGCTGTACATCGGCGAACCCGAGCGCGACTACCCGGTCCGCTAAGCCGGCCCTGACTAAATAACGACGGCGGTCGGTCACCTTCTTCGCGAAGGTGGCCGGCCGCCGTCGTACTCTCATCGATTGCTCCGTAAACGCCGTTTTGAGCGTCCTAAAGGGCCGTTACGGAGCGATCGATGGGGAGCAACCGATGCTAGGAGGTGTAACCCAGGGGGTTGTTCTTCTGCCAGCGCCAGTGGTCCTCGCACATCTGGTCCACGGTCTTCGTGGTGGACCAGCTCAGGTCGGCCAGGGCGGAGGTGGCGTCGGCCCAGAAGGCCGGGAGGTCGCCCGCGCGGCGTCCGGTGATCTCGTAGGGGATGGGCTGGCCCACGGCCTTCTCGAAGGATCGCAGGACCTCCAGCACGGAGGAGCCCTTCCCGGAGCCAAGGTTCCAGCGGTAGACGCCTGAGCGGTCCGCCACGTGGTTGAGGGCTGCCACGTGGCCTTCGGCGAGGTCGACGACGTGGATGTAGTCCCGCAGGCAGGTGCCGTCAGGGGTGTCGTAGTCCCCGCCGAACACCATGAGCTTGTCGCGGCGTCCCACGGCCACCTGGGCGATGAAGGGCACCAGGTTGTTGGGGATGCCCTGCGGGTCCTCGCCGATGCGGCCGGACGGGTGTGCGCCCACCGGGTTGAAGTAGCGCAGCAGGGCAATGTGCCAACGCGTGTCAGCGGCGCCCAGATCGGCGAGGATGTCCTCGATCTGTTCCTTAGTGCGGCCGTAGGGGTTGTTGGCGCCAATCTCCATCTTTTCCACGTAGGGGATGGGATTGTGCTCGCCGTACACTGTGGCGGAGGAGCTGAAGACGATGGAGCGGACGTCGTGGCGGTCCATCACCCGGATCAGGTTCAGCGTGCCCACAAGGTTGTTGTAGTAGTACTTGAGCGGTTCGCGGACCGACTCACCAACCGCCTTGAGCCCGGCAAAGTGGATCACGGCGTCGATCGTGTGGGCGGCAAAGACGCCTTCCACTGCGGCTTCGTCCACCAGGTCCACCTTGTGGAATTCGGCGGTCTTGCCGCTGAGTTCGGCAACCCGGCGCAGTGACTCCTCGCTGGAGTTCACCAGGTTATCGATCACCACCACATCGTGGCCGGCTTCCTGCAGGGACAAGACTGTGTGCGAACCGATGTACCCGGTGCCACCTGTGACCAGAATTTTCATGCCTCCACGCTATCCCAATTCCGCGGATGCGTGGATTTAAGCACGGGTGTGCTAAATAATAGGAGTGCCCAAAATTGTTGATGCCGAAACCCGGCGCGCAGAAATCGTTGAAGCGGTCTTTAGGATCATCGCCGTCGACGGCCTCGAGCGGGCCTCACTGCGGGAGGTGGCGGACGAAGCAGGCCTCGCCGTTGGCTCCGTCCGGCACTATTTTGCCGGCAGTGAAGAACTGCTCAGCCATTCCTTTGCCGCCGTTGTGGACCGGATCACGGGCCGGCTCACCGCGGCATTGCCGGCGATGGCCGCCAGCAAACCCGGGACCGGCCCGCATCGTGAGGCGGTTTTAACCCTGCTGGGTGAATTTCTGCCGCTCGACGAGGAGCGGGCCGTGGACGCCTGCGTGTGGATGGCCTTCAAAAACGCGGCCAGGATCCGTCCTTTCCTCGCAGCCGAGGCGGATCGGAGCCACCGGGAGGTGGCAGCCGTCGTCGGGCAGGTCATCACGGGCCTGGTACCGGACGACGGCGACGGGCAGCAGTCGCTGGCCGTCGAGGCGGAGAGGCTGTTGGCTACGCTGGACGGGCTGTGCATGCACGCCCTCCTGCAGCCCGCCTGGATGACGGCACAGATGTGCCACGACGTCCTGGACCGGCACCTGAAGAGCCTGGCCGCCTGACATTACCGTCCGGTGGCAACGGGAATAGACTGGGAGCCGGGGGAGCGGAACCGGCTGGTCAGGCCGGTACAGGCAGGCCACAGGAGGAGTAGGGATGCATCACACAGGTGGTTCCGGCTGGCAGATCACCACGGATACGTCCGGGCCTCTGATGATCGCGCTCTTCGTCCGTGATGCGGCAGGACTCGACGGCGCCGGCCACCCCGCGTTGTCGCATGCCGCGCCGAAGATCCGCCATGCAGACCACTCGCACCTCACCGCCGACGTCGGCGGGCAGAGTGCGCTCAAGACCGAATGGGAGGCCTGGTGGGAGCAGCTGCTGAAGGCACACCCCCAGACGTCACCGGAGCTGTCCCCTCCGGATTTTGGGGAATTCGGGAATTCCCCGGCCCTCCAGCGTGTCCTGCAGGCGCATTTCGGGTCCGCGCTGACCTGGGCACGGGAGCGCCGCAGCGAGTACGTCCGGCTGGAAGCCGAACGGGTGGCCAGCGGTTCGGACCAGCTGTTGGGCGACATGGTGGATGACCGCCTGCTGGAGGTGGGCCGGGGGTCACGGGACTTCACCCTGACCATCATCGAACTGCCGCTGAACGAACAGCGGGCGTGGTACCTGGAGCCGGACAAGATCATCATGAGCCATAACCTCATGTCCGCGCCGGAGCTCTTCCGCAGCTACGTCCAGCCCGTGGTGGACATCCTGGTCTGAGGCGGGTCGGTCAGCATCCGGGCCGTCAGCTGCCGGTGCCGGCCGGTGCAACTGTAATGCGGACCTGTCCGGCGGGCGCGTCGGATTTTTGCCAGCCGCCCTGATCCTCACGGTCCCAGCTCCGGCCTGCAACGTCCACGCGCGTCACCGCCAGGCCCTTGGCATTGGCAACTGCCCACTGCGCCACGGACCAGGCCTGGCTGCCGTCAGCTGCCACCACGAGCGAATCATTCTCCGTGGTGATGGCGAGCGGCCCGAACGCCTGGGCTAGCTCGGATTCGACGGCGGCGGGGATGCCCGGTTCCTGCGGGGCACGCAAAGTGCACAGCAGCGAGGCGGGCGCCTGGCCGGTCAGGCCGGACGCGAAGGACCGGCCCATATCTTCGTGTTGGGCGTACGCGAGGGGGTAGGCCGAGCGCTGGACACGCTGGGCGGCGTCGGTGATTTCCAGGGACTCGTAGCCGGGAACCTTGACCAGGGCATCGTAGAAAGCATTGGCAGCGTAGTACGGGTCCATCACCTGGGCCTCGGTTCCCCACCCCTGCGAGGGACGTTGCTGGAAGAGTCCACGGGAGTCAGGGCCGGCCTGGTCGCCATGGGCGATGTTGCGCAGCTTGGATTCCTGCATGGCGGTGGCAAGGGCGATGCTGGCTGCCCGGGGAGGCAGCCCGCGCTGCACCGCCACCGCTGTAATCAGTGAGGCATTAACCGCCTGGTCCGTTGCAAGCTCTGCGCTTTGGGTCCCGACGTCGGCCGTGCAGCGCTCCGGGACCAGGGTTTCGGAGCGCTGCAGGAAGGAGACCGCTGTGTAGATGCCGGCGCCCGCCAGCGCCAGGGTAAGCAGCAGCACGGTGGGGCGAACGAAACTGCGTCCACGTGCCACCGACGGGTCAGTTGGCGTGGAGGGCGTCGTTGAGTTCCACCGTCTGGCCCTTGCGCGGCAGCGCCTCGACGGCGCCGGTGGTGGAGTTGCGCCGGAACAGGAGGTTGGGGACGCCGGACAGCTCGGCTGCCTTCACGATCTTGGCGGTGTCCTCGCCATTCTCGTCCTTGGGCCCGGGAACGAGCACACGGGTTCCAGCGGTGACGTAGAGGCCTGCCTCCACCACGGAGTCATCGCCGACGCTGATGCCGACGCCGGAGTTGGCGCCCAGCAGGACGCGCTCACCGATGACGATCTTTTCCTTGCCGCCCCCGGAGAGTGTGCCCATGATCGACGCGCCGCCTCCCACGTCGCTGCCGTCGCCGGCGACGACGCCGGCGGAGATGCGGCCTTCCACCATGGAGGCGCCCAGGGTGCCGGCGTTGAAGTTCACAAAGCCTTCGTGCATCACGGTGGTGCCTTCGGCGAGGTGGGCACCGAGACGGACACGGTCGGCGTCGGCGATCCGGACGCCGGCGGGCACCACATAGTCCACCATGCGGGGGAACTTGTCCACGCCGTAGACGGTGACGGCACCACGGCGGCGAAGTTTGGCGCGGGTCAGTTCGAAGCCTTCCACCGCGGCGGGGCCGAAGTTGGTCCACACCACGTTGGGCAGCTTGCCGAAGATGCCGTCCAGGTTGATCGTGTTGGGCCGGACCAGCCGGTGGGAAAGCAGGTGCAGCCGGAGGTACGCGTCTGCAGTGTCAGCCGGAGCTTCGTCAAGGTTGATCTGGACGAAGACCACTTTCTGCTCGGTCCCGCGGTCAGCGTCTGTGCCGCTCGCGGCGAGCTGGACCAGGGTTTCGTCCGCATTCTCCACGGCGCGCAGGTTTTCGGCCGCAACGCCCAGCGCGGGCGCGGGGAACCAGACGTCAAGGACGGTGGCTTCGGCATTTTCCCCGCCCGTTGCGGTGGCGATGGTTGCCAAGCCGAAGCCGTAGGCGGAGCGGGCTTCGGAAGTTGCGTTCTGGTCTTTGGGCGCGGCGGAGGTAGCGGTCTCAGTCATGGCCCCAGTCTACCGAGAGGCGGGCACCGGGTTCGAACTAGACTGGCAACGTGACTGCCGAAACCGCCCCTGAATCGATCACCGTGCCTTTGGACCTCCGCCAGGACGTCTCCGTGCTGACCGCCGCCCTGATGGACATCAACAGTGTCTCCGGGAATGAGACGGAACTGGCGGACGCTGTCGAAGTGGCTCTGCGGGCCATCCCGGAACTCCAGGTGGTCCGCGACGGTGACGCCATCATCGCGCGCACGGAACTCGGCAGGGCGGAACGCGTCATCCTCGCCGGACACCTGGACACAGTGCCGCTGCCGGTTACTGAAGGCGCGCGCGGTACCGTCCCGTCCACCTGGGATTCGGGTGTCCCCGGGGAGGGCGTGCTCTACGGACGAGGAGCCACGGACATGAAGGGCGGTGTCGCCGTGCAGCTCGCGCTGGCGGCCACAATGTTCGACGGCGGCGGGGCGCCCCAGCGGGACGTCACCTTCGTGTTCTACGACCATGAGGAAGTGGAAGCGGTCAAGAGCGGACTGGGCCGCCTGGTCCGCAACCACGGCAGCCTCCTGGGCGGCGATTTTGCCATCCTCCTGGAGCCGACCCATGGCACCGTCGAGGGTGGCTGCAACGGCACCAGCCGCTTTGAGGCCACCACGGTGGGCGAGGCAGCACACTCTGCCCGTGCGTGGATGGGCAGCAACGCCATCCACGCGGCGGCACCCATCCTGGCCCGGCTGGCAGCCTACGAGCCGCGGACCATCAACGTGGACGGCCTCGACTACCGCGAGAGCCTCAACGCCGTGAAGATCAACGGCGGCACGGCCGGCAACGTCATCCCGGACCGCTGCGTCGTCGAAATCAACTACCGCTTCGCCCCCGACAAGACGCCGGACCAGGCGGAGGCGCATGTGCGCGAACTGTTGGCGGGCTTCGCTGTGGTCCGCACCGACGCCGCCGCCGGTGCGCGCCCGGGACTGAACCACCCGGCCGTCGCGTCCTTCGTGGCCGCCGTCGGAGCCGAGCCGAAACCGAAATACGGCTGGACCGACGTCGCGCGTTTCAGCGAACTGGGGATCCCGGCAGTGAACTTCGGCCCCGGCGATCCGCTGCTGGCCCACAAGGACAACGAGCACGTCGACGCCGACGCCATCCGGGAATGCCTGCGGGCGCTTCGGAGTTGGCTTGCGGCGTAAGCCTGCACGCAGAAGGGTCCGCAGCCTGCAGGCTGCGGACCCTTCTGCGTGTGTGGATGTGGCTACTTGGATTCGCGTACATCCGGTAGTTCCGGTGCGACCACAGCGGTTGGCGCTTTGGCAACACCGCCTGCCGTCTTCGTGGAACCGCGGCGCTCGATCCAGATTGCGAGCCGGGAAACGCAGATGTTGATCACAATGTAGATGGCGGCAGCCACAAAGAAGATGGGGAACAGGAACGCGTTCCCGAGGAAGTCCGCCATGACCTGCACTGCGCGCAGAAGTTCGCCGTACGCCACGATGTAGCCCAGGGAGGTGTCCTTCAGGAGCACCACGAGTTGGGCAACCAGCGACGGCATCATACGGCGGACAGCCTGCGGCAGCTCGATGAGCATCCGGGACTGGAAGCTGGTCAGGCCGATGGTCAGGCCCGCCTCCCGCTGTCCCTTCGGCAGTGATTGGATGCCGGCCCGGATGATCTCCGCGAAGATAGCGGTGTTGTAGAGGACGAGCCCGGCCACCACCGCGACGAAGGAACTCGTCCCGAACACCAGCAGAACGAAGAGCATCATCAGCACAACCGGCATGCCGCGCAGGAACTCCAGGACCACGCGGGCGGGAATCCGGATCCAGGCGACCAGCGAGATGCGCAGCAGGCAGAACATCAGGCCGAGGGGAAACGCGATCACTGCGGCGAGGGCGGCGGCGGTGAGCGTTGCGCCGAGGCCATTGGCGAGCAGCGTCCAGACGTCGCCCCGGGTGAAGATCGCCCAGCGGCGACCTTCAAAAATGCCCTGCTGGGCGAGAGTCATGCCAATCCATGCCAGAAGGCCCAGGATCAGCACGGTTCCAACCACGGAACCGATCAGCGAGACCCGGCGCGCTTTGGGGCCGGGAACGTCGTAGAGGACTGAAGTCATCGGGCAATCGCCACCTTTCGTTCCACGGTGCTGGCAAGGATGCCCAGCGGAATGGTGAGGAGCAGATAGAAGAACGCGACGCCGAGCAGTACTGCCATGACCTGGTCACCGTTGGCGTTGGCCATTTGGCGGCCGTAGCCGAACAGTTCCAGGACAAAGAACGCGCCGGCGACGGAGGAGTTCTTGACGAGGGCAATCAGGATGTTGATCAGCGGCGGGATCACGGTCCGAAGCGCCTGCGGCAGGATGATGAGATTCAGGACCTGGCCGAAGTTCATGCCGATGCTGCGCGCGGCCTCAGCCTGGCCGAGCGGGACGCTGTTAACGCCTGAGCGGACGGCTTCAGCGATGAAGGCCGCTGTATAGGCGCTGAGGGCGATGATCGCTGCGACCTCGAACTGCTGGAAGGTCACGCCGAGACGGGGCAGGACGATCGCTGCGAAGAAGAAGGCAATGGTCAGTGGGGTGTTCCGGAGGATTTCCACGTAGACGGTGCTGAATCCCCGGAGGGCCGCAACGGGGGAAACTCGGGCTGCTGCCAGGAGTGTTCCGAGGATAAGGGCGATGATGCCGGAGACGACGGACAGGAAAAGGGTGCGAAGAAGGCCTTCCCAATAAAGGGGCAGGTTTTCAATGATGACTTCCATAGGATCCTTCGGCTCTGGGCGTAGGGGGTCAAAAAGCAGGCCGGCGGCTTCCGGGGAACGCGGTCAACGAATTCCCCGGAAGCCGCCGTGGCTACCTAGTAGCGCTTGATGGCGGGAAGTTCAGGGGCGGTCTTGATGACCGAACCTGCGGTTGCTTCCCAGGCCTTCTTGTAGGACCCGTCCTTGCCAAACGCCTCGAGCTGGTCGTTGATCCAGTTGCGGAATTCGGTGTCGTCCTTCTTCAGGCCAATGCCGTACGGCTCTTTGGTGAAGGTTTGATCCGACGCCAGCTTGAAGGCATCCGGTTCCTTGTCCACAAAGCCGGCCAGGATCACGTTGTCCGTGGTGATCGCTTCGACCTGCTTGTTGCGCAGCGGCTCAAGGCAGGCGGAGTAGGTGGCTGCCGGCACGAGCTCGGCCTTGTACTTGTCCACGATTGTCGCGGCAGGGGTAGAACCGGTGACGGAGCACACCTTCTTGCCTGCGACGTCCTCAGGCTTGGTGATGGACGTGTTGTCCTTGTTCACCATCAGCGCCTGGCCGGCCTCGTAGTACGGGCCCGCGAAGCTGACAACCTGCTTGCGCTTGTCATTGATCGTGTAGGTGGCGATGACAATATCCACCTTGCCCTGCTCGATGAAGGGTTCGCGGTTGGCTGAGACAGTCTCTGACCATTCGATCTTGTCCGCGGCGATGCCCAGCTTGGCTGCGATCAGCTTGCCCATCTCGACGTCGAAGCCTACCGGCTTGCCGTCCAGGCCCACCTGGCCGAAGAGCGGCTGGTCGTACTTTGTGCCGATCTTGATGGTGCCTGCGGCGGACAGCTTGGCCATGGTGGTGCCGGCGGCAAACGTCGGCTTGTCGGCAACAGTGGGATCGCTGGTGGTGCCGGGGGTGGTGCCGCCGCATGCGCTCAGGGACAACGCCAGGGCAGCAGTAGCCGCCACGAAGAACGACTTCCGGCGGGTCATAAATGCCTTCATGACATTCCTTTCATTGGTCGGCCGTGGGTCACGGCCTGGGTGCGAACTGGAGTGTGTGTTCGTTGATGGAAAATCAGTGGGTGAGCAGCTTGGACAGGAAGTCCTTCGCTCGGTCACTCTTCGGGTTGGTGAAGAATTCTTCCGGCTTGGCATCCTCCACGATCTGGCCATCCGCCATGAAAACCACACGGTCGGCGGCTTTCCGGGCGAAACCCATTTCGTGCGTGACCACAACCATGGTCATGCCTTCCTTGGCCAGCTGGATCATGACGTCAAGGACCTCGTTGATCATCTCGGGGTCCAGCGCAGAGGTGGGCTCATCAAAGAGCATGACCTTTGGTTTCATCGCCAGGGCGCGGGCGATGGCCACGCGTTGCTGCTGGCCGCCGGAGAGCTGCGCCGGGAGTTTGGGGGCCTGGTGCCCCACGCCCACGCGCTCCAGCAATGCCATGGCTTCCTTGTCCGCCTGGGCCTTGGCAACGCCTTTGACTTTGATGGGGCCAAGCGTCACGTTCTCAAGGATGGTCTTGTGCGCGAAGAGGTTGAAGGACTGAAAGACCATCCCGACGTCGGCGCGGAGCTGGGCCAGCTCCTTCCCCTCCTCCGGCAACACCTTTCCATCAATGCTGATGGTGCCGCCTTCGATGGTTTCCAGACGGTTGATGGCACGGCACAACGTGGACTTTCCTGAGCCTGACGGGCCAATGACCACCACCACTTCGCCCTTACGGACGTGGAGATTGATGTCCTTCAAAACGTGCAACTGACCGTAATGCTTATTCACACCATTCAGGGAGACGAGCGCATCGCCGGGCACATGAGTAGTCATAAAGAAGAATCTAGCGAACATTGGCTGGTTATGAGGTGAATCACGCCAAGTTCGCGCGGATCGTGATTCAAGAGATACCTGCCACAGGCACGCTGGCCTTGGCATTAGCCTTGGGGGATGAGCATCAACGCAGATCCGGCCAAAACTACCCAGCCGCGCCGTAAGGGGCCCCTTGAACTCCGTCGCAAGCAGGCGGCTGTGGAAATGTCCGACCAGCATTTGCTTGATACCAAAGGCGCAGGACAGTTCGTCCATTCGGACCCCTGGCGCGTCCTCCGGATCCAGAGCGAGTTCGTCGAGGGGTTCGGCGCGCTTGCCGATCTGGGGCCCGCCGTCAGTGTCTTCGGCTCGGCGCGCACCAAGCCCGGCAGCCCGTACTACGAAATGGGCATGGAAGTAGGCCGGAAGCTGGCAGCCGCGGGCGTGGCCGTCATTACCGGCGGCGGTCCGGGCTCCATGGAGGCCGCCAACCGCGGCACCGTGGAAGGCAACGGCGTCTCCGTCGGCCTGGGCATTGAATTGCCCTTCGAGCAGGGCCTGAACCAGTGGGTGGACCTCGGCATTAACTTCCGCTACTTCTTTGCCCGGAAGACCATGTTCGTCAAGTATGCCCAGGGCTTCATCGTTCTTCCCGGCGGGTTGGGAACGCTGGATGAACTCTTTGAAGCCATGGTCCTGGTCCAGACGCGGAAGGTGACCTCCTTCCCGATCGTGCTCCTCGGCGTCGACTTCTGGGGGCCGATGATCGAATGGATCAAGGGCACCCTCGTGGCCGAGGGAATGGTCTCCGCAAAGGACCTGGACCTCATCCAGGTGGTGGACGATCCCGCCGAAGCGGTGCAGCTGGTGCTGCACTGGACGCCCCCGGTTTCCACCAACGGCGAGCAACGGCCCGAATAGGGCGTCGGCCCATATCTGGCACGATGGGTGCTGTGAGTTTTTTCCTGGTCTACCTCGCCATCGTGCTGATCGCCGCCACCCTGTGGGCAGGCGCCGGTGGCCGCCGCGGCATTCTGCGCAGCCTCCGCCTGGGCAGTGAACCGGCCACAGGCTCCGAGGTCCCGGAGAATCCGATTCTCTACCGGGGGTTCGGGCAGCCGCCCGCCAACCTTCCGCCGGTGCTGCTGCCCGCGGACGCTGCACCTGGCGACGTCGACCGGGTCCGCTTCTCTCTCGGCCTGCGTGGATACCGGATGGATCAGGTGGACCAGGTCCTCGACGAACTGCGGGACCAAATCGCGGCCAAAGACGAAGAAATGGGCAGGCTCCGGGCACGGCTGCTGGAATCGGAACGGGCGGCGCGCCCGGAGGCCGGCGCTTGAGCACTGACACGGGGGACCGGACGGGCCCGACGGCGTTGATCACCGCATTCGGCGCCCGCGCCAGGTGGGCGGTCCAACGCTGGCCCTGGTGGCTGCAGGTTGCCTCCCTCTACGCCACTGCCCGGCTGGTCAGCGCCTGCATCTTTATGGCAGCAGCCCTGCACCAAGGGCCTAACCCGTGGTTTCCGGCCGGCCCTGACTACTGGAACTTCATCAATATCTGGGATGCGCGATGGTACGGCCGGATCATCACCGACGGTTATCCCTCACCGCTTCCAACGGATGCCGCCGGCAACGTGCAGGAAAATGCGTGGGCCTTCTATCCGCTCTTCCCGGCCCTGGGCCGTGCGCTCGCAGGCCTGACCGGAATCAGCCCTGCCGTGGCGCTTACGGTCGTCGCCATGCTGGCGGGGTTAGGTGCGGCGCTGGTTTTGTACTGTCTGTTCAGGCACAAGGCTTCGCACACTGCGGCGCTTTGGGGCGTGGCATTCTTCGCGACCTTTCCGGTGTCCGCCATTCTCCAGGTCCCGTACGCGGAGCCCCTGACTGTTTTCCTGCTGGCCACCGCCCTGCTGCTCGTCATCAGGCGTCATTATTTCGTTGCCATGCCGGTGGTCCTGCTGCTGTGCCTCTCCCGACCCGTGGGCGTTCCCTTTGCCGCCATGGTGGGGCTTCTCTTCCTTTGGCGACTGTTCGAACCGGGGCGCGGGGAGCGGCCGGGCACCCACAGCCTCGGGGAGTTGGCGTCCCTGGCGGGCCTAACCGTGGTGTGCGGTGCCTCGGCACTGCTGTGGCCGGCAGCGGCCTGGGCCGCCACCGGAGATATTGAGGCGTATACCAAAACCGAAACAGTGTGGCGCGGCCATGACCTGGTGCCCTTCAAGCCCTGGTTCGACGCCGGCGTCGACCTCTTTGGCCCCGTCCTGGGGATCGTGGCGCCATTCGTCTTTGCCGGCCTCTTTGCGCTCCTGCTGTTCTCCCCGCCGGTGGTCCGGCTTGGTGTGGAACTGCGCTTGTGGTGCGCCTGCTACATGGGCTACCTCCTGGTGTTCCTCCACCCCCAGACCAGTACTTTCCGGATGCTGCTCCCGCTGTTCCCGTTGGCCCTGGCTGCCGCGCTCTTGTCCCGGTCGAAGGCATACCGCGGCACGGTCCTGACAATGTTTGTCCTGCTCCAGATCGTGTGGATCGTCTGGCTGTGGGCATGGGCGCAGCTTCCGGGCGGCGGCGATTATCCGCCGTGATCGCGGGCGGCGCCTGGCCGGCAGATTGGGGAATCCGACGCGGCCGTAAATGTCCATCGATTAGCTACGTGCGGGTCATTACGGGATAATAGTAAGTAAGCAGGGACAAAAAGCATTCAGAAATGTTCAGCCATGGCGGCATCAGTACGGGCCGCCATAGCGGCTTGATTTGACCATGCGGACACAGCCCATCCGGGCTGATATGTCCTGGGACTAAATGGAGGGGAAATTCCTCATGGCGGCTATGAAACCACGCACCGGCGACGGCCCTATGGAAGTCACCAAAGAGGGCCGTAGCCTTATCATGCGCGTACCGCTCGAAGGCGGCGGACGGCTTGTGGTGGAACTGAACGCTGCGGAGGCGGCCAACCTTAAGGAATGCCTCGTCGGCGTGACTGAATAATCCCGTTCGGCGTTGCCGAATAATCCCGCAAGGCCAAGGTCCGCAGCCAACCCGCTGCGGACCTTGGCTTATTTGCTGTGGATCTACTTCTTAACCGCGACCAGCAGGCCGTCGCCCGTGGGAAGCATCGCGGACGCCAGACGGTCGTCGTCGCGGATTGCCTTGCCCACCTGGCGGAGCACCACCGTGTTGGACTCCCGGACAGCCGGATTGGCCACGCGGTCCTTGTCCAGTGCGTCATTGATGATGAGCAGCCCGCCGGCCTTCAGGAGCCGGACGGCCTGTTCCACGTAGCCGGGCAGACCGGGCTTGTCCGCATCAACAAACACCAGGTCATAAGCGGAGTCGGTCAGGCGCGGGAGGACATCACCGGCGCGGCCGGAAATGGTACGGGTGCGGTTGGCCGGACTGCCTGCCTCCGAAAAGGCTTCACGTGCCGCCTTCAGATGTTCGACGTCCACGTCGATGGTGGTCAGCACGGCCTGCGGTCCGAGCCCCCGCAGGATGCATACCCCCGAGACACCTGCGCCTGTGCCGATTTCGACGGCGGTCTGGGCCTTCGAGCCCGCAGCCAACACCGTCAGGACCGCACCAACACCTGCGCCGATGGGCGTCACGCCCAGTTCGAAAGAGCGCTCCCTGGCACGAAGCATAACCTCATCCTCTGCGGGCAGATCTTCTGCATAGGACCAGCTCGTGGATTTGTCGGCGCTCATGTGATTCGCTTTCTGGGCGGCAGGGGAGTGTTTAGTACAGCCTACTGTGTGAGGGGGTGCCAGCCGCGGAAGGGAATCGTTGTGCCTCTGGCTGAAGAACCGCCCCGGTCAGGAAATTCCCAGCCAACTTTGAAATGATGGATATCCGGTCATCCGAGAGGTGATCGGCGCCGAACAAGAGATGTCAACAGTATCCGGGCGATAGCAATCCACGATGGGAGTGGACGAATGTCAGCATCAGGTATGGCGCCTGTCCCTGCGACGCAAGATTCCGCCGCTGTATGGGTCAGGCCCACTTGGGAGGAAGTGGTGGCCAACCACTCCGCCAAGGTCTACCGGCTGGCTTACCGCCTGACGGGGAACAAGTTCGACGCCGAGGACCTCACCCAGGAGGTGTTCGTCCGCGTCTTCCGGTCGCTGGAGAATTTCAAGCCAGGGACACTGGATGGCTGGCTGCACCGCATCACCACCAACCTGTTCCTGGACCAGGCCCGCCGGAAAACCCGCATCCGGTTTGACGCGCTGGCCGATGACGCCGAATCCCGGATTCCCGGGCGTGAACCCGGACCGGAACAGAGCTTCGAACTGAACAACCTGGACCTCGATGTCCAGGCTGCCTTGGAGGAGCTGCCCCCGGACTTCCGCGCCGCCGTCGTGCTTTGCGACCTGGAAGGCCTGTCCTACGACGAAGTGGCCGCTGCACTCGGCGTCAAACTGGGTACCGTCCGTTCCCGTATCCACCGGGGCCGGACCATGCTGCGCGAAAAGCTGGCGCACCGCGATCCCAGGCCACAGCAAGGACGCACGCCGAAGCTTTCGCTGCCGCGCATCGCCAGCATCCTCTGATCGGCACCATGACGCCCCAGAACCCCTTCGGCCGCCGGCATCACCGCGGCGCCGACCACGTGCAAACCTGCGCAGAATGTGCAGCGGCGCTGAAGCGTGAACGCCAGTACATCGAGCGGCTCCGAGACGCGGCCGTGCCGCCTGCCAGCGAGGACCTGACGGCCCGGCTGCTGGTCAGGACGCAGCTGCTCGCGGCCGCGGCCGAGCCAGCCCCGAGCCCGTACCGGGCCGCGCGAGCCGTGGCACTTGCCGCCGGCGGGACAGCAGCAGCCGCTGGAGTTCTTGCCGTCAGCGCTTTTGCGCTGGCGGGGGACAGCCTGCCCGTCGCCCAATCCGCCATCAACGGGAGTCTGGTGCAGCATACGGCCCGGCTACCGGCCGACGGCAGGGAGATCAGTGCTCCGCAATTGTTGGCCCTGCGCTCTGAAGGCTGGGTCTGTCCGGAACTGGCGTCACTCGGCTTCCACGTCCGGAGCGCCAATGCCATAACGCTGAATGGGCGGCCGGCGGTGGAAATGCACCTGACCGATGGGCAACACTATGCCACTATCGTGGAACAGCATCCCGTGGACGCCGAGCAGCAGTCGGGCGAGGACACCCAGCAGAACTCCGAACAGATCGCCGGTCAGAACGAGGGGAAGCTGCTGGTCAGCAGCCAGGCGCCCTGGAGGGCCACCGTAGAGACCACGGCAGGAACTTTCATTGTTGAGTCCGACCTCCCGGCGGAGCAGGCTGATGACGCCGTTCCAGTGCTGCAGCGGCTCAGCGTCCTCGCCGTAGAAGGAATTAACGCGGGTGTCAGCACCGCGCCTGCCGACTCCCCGGTGACCGCAGCGGACGACTCTCCCGCCGCCCGGTTGGAGCGGGGAATCCGCAAACTCGGGGAGATGCTGGCTCCGTGATGCAGGCACTGTGCGACGCTGGCGGGCAGGAATCGTCAGCGGGGCTCCGGAGAGGGTAATCTTCCTAAAGTGTTTGGAATCAACGGCCCGGAGTTCTTCCTCCTGCTGATCATCGGCATCCTGGTGATCGGTCCCCAGCGCCTGCCCGAATACACCCAGAAACTTGCGAATCTCGTGAAGGAAGTCCGCCGGATGGCCTCCGGTGCGCGGGAGCAGATCAAGGAAGAAGTGGGCATCGACATCGACGATGTCGACTGGAAGAAATACGATCCCCGCCAGTATGATCCGCGGCGCATCATCAAGGAAGCCCTCCTGGACGACGACACCAAGTCCGTCAGTGCTGGAGCGCCGGCCGCGGTGGCTGCCGTCGCCGGTGCAGGGGCGGTTGCCACAGGCGGGGCGGCTTCCTCCCGTCCCGAACGTGTGGTTCAGTCACTGCCTCAGGGCGAACCCGCCCCGTTCGATACCGAAGCCACTTAGGCCACACTTAGGCCCCGTCGCCTCTGGTCGGCAACCGCTGCGTTATCGCGGCTGCAGCCCCAGTCTCATCCCCGTCAGGCCCCTGGGCCTGGCAGCAAGTTTTCCGGCAATTTCGGTCAAAGCAACGGCTGCCGGAGTTTCTGGCCGGCCAAGCACGATGGGCGTGCCGGCGTCGCCGCCTTCCCGCAGCAGGATGTCCAGCGGAATCTGTCCCAGGAGCGGCACATCGGTGCCCACCGTCGTCGTGAGCCGTTCGGCGAGGACCGCCCCCCCGCCGCTTCCGAACAGCTCCATCCGGCCGCCGTCGGGCATTTCCAGGTATGACATGTTCTCGATGACGCCGGCCACCGTCTGACCTGTCTGGGTGGCGATGGCACCGGCGCGCTCGGCGACGTCGGCAGCTGCGGCCTGGGGTGTGGTGACCACCAGGATCTCAGCCTTCGGCAGCAACTGGGCCACCGAAATCGCGATGTCACCGGTGCCGGGCGGCAGGTCGAGGAACAAGGCGTCGAGGTCGCCGAAGTAGACGTCCGTCAGGAACTGTTCCAGGGCCCGGTGGAGCATCGGCCCACGCCAGGCAACCGGCTGGTTTCCGGCGACGAACATACCGATGGAAATCACTTTTACGCCGTAGGCCACCGGGGGCAGGATCATGTCGTCCACCCGGGTGGGCGCCTGCGTGATGCCCATCAGGGCCGGAACCGAGAAGCCATGGACGTCGGCGTCCACAATGCCCACTCGGAGGCCCTGGGCGGCCAGGGCGCAGGCAAGGTTGACGGTCAGCGATGACTTGCCCACACCACCCTTTCCGCTTGCCACCGCGAACACCTTGGTCAGGGACCCCGGCTCGTTGAACGGAATCCCGCGCTGCCCGGAGGCGCCGCGGAGCTGTTCCTTCAGGGCGTCTCGCTGGGCCTGGTTCATCACTTTCAGTTCAACCTCGACGCCGGTCACGCCCGGAACTGCGGACAGCGCCTTCTCAGAGTCTGCGGTAATGGTCCCGCGCAGGGGGCAGCCCGCGATGGTCAGCAGGACAGCCAGCCTGACCTGGCCGTCCGCAGCGACATCCACGGACTCCACCATGCCCAGTTCCGTGATGGGACGGCGGAGCTCAGGATCGATCACGGTGGCCAGCGCAGCGTGGACTGCCTGCTCCAGGGAGGCGCTCATGCGGGCGGGGCTCAGCTTTCGGTGGTGGGGTTGTGCTTGGGGACGGCCGGATCCTGGATTGCGGGGTCGGTGGCGGCAGTGTCCTTGGTGACGGCGTCCTTGGCGGCGGTTTCCGTGGCGACATGGCTGGGTTTGACTTTGGGAATCTGCTGCGTGCGGGGGTTCCGCTGTTTGTCGCGCTTTTCCTTCAGCTTTTCCTTGACCTTCTCACGCGGGGACTCATGGCTGCCGGATCCGGCGGGATCGTGGGTCCGCAGTTCCTCCTGCGCTTCCAGCATGTCCTCGAGGAGTGTTCGCAGCTCCGCCCGGACGTAGTCGCGGGTGGCAACCTCGCGCAGCGCAATTCTCAGCGACGCCAGCTCCCGGGTGAGGTACTCGGTGTCGGCCAGGTTGCGTGCCGCCTGTTGGCGATCCTGCTGGAGGGAGACCCGGTCGCGGTCGTCCTGCCGGTTCTGGGCCAGCAGCAGCAGCGGGGCCGCGTAGGAGGCCTGCAGCGAAAGCATTAGTGTCAGGAGGGTGTAGCCCAGGAGGCGCGAATCGAACTGCCACTCCGCCGGTGCCCACGTGTTCCAGACCAGCCAGATGACGACGAAGACCGTCATGTAGACCAGGAACTGCGGCGTGCCCATAAACCGGGCGAACCCTTCCGTCGCATGGCCGAATGCATCCGGGTCGGGTGAGAACTTCGGCAGGATGCGCTGGCGGCCACTCAGGGGTGTGTCGAGTCCGCCCTTGGCCGCCGCCTTCTTATTGGGATGCTTGGGGGCGCCAGTGTCAGCCAATGCGGCCTCCCAGTTTTCTTATCGGGGCTTCGCCATCATAGGCGCGCCAGTCATCCGGCAACAGATGATCCAAAACGTCATCAACAGTCACCGCCCCCACGAGCCGGCCTGCGTCATTGACCACGGGAAGACAGTTCAGGTTGTAGGTAGCGAGGGTGCGCGCCACCTCGCTGATGTGGGCCTGGTCGGAGACCGGCTCAAGGTTCTTGTCCACGAGGTTGCCCAGGGGCTCCGGCGGCGGATAGCGGAGCAGTTGCTGGATGTGCACAACGCCCAGGAACCGTCCCGTGGGGGTTTCCAACGGCGGCCGGGTGATGAAAATGGACGAGGCGAGGGCGGGGGAGAGTTCCTCACGGCGGACGTGGGCCAGTGCCTCGGCGACAGTTGCCTCCGGGGGGAGGATCACCGGAACAGGCGTCATCAGGCCACCGGCGGTGTCCTCGTCGTATTCGAGGAGCCGCCTGACGTCCTCGGCGCCTTCGGGTTCCATGAGGCGGAGAAGCTCCTCCGCCTGTGCAGAGGGGAGCTCGGCGAGGAGGTCGGCGGCGTCGTCGGGGTCCATTTCCTCCAGGACGTCCGCCGCGCGTTCGACGTCGAGGGCGGAGAGGATCTCCACCTGGTCGTCTTCGGGCATTTCCTGCAGCACGTCGGCCAGGCGTTCGTCCTGGAGTTCGCTGGCCACTTCGAAGCGGCGTTTGTCGCTCATTTCCTGCAGGGCCTCGGCGAAGTCTGCGGGTTTGAGGTCCTCGTGGTTGGCCACGAACTGGGTGGCTGCCTGGGGTTCGGTGCGGGCACCTTGGAGGGCGTCGGCCCAGTCGATGATCATGGTCTCGTTCCGGCGCAGCCGGCTGAGCGGGGACAGGGAGTGGCCCCGGCGGACGAACAGCTTGCTCACGAACCAGTCGCGGGACCGGTGCTGGTCCATGGCGATGTCCTCGATGGTGGCGTCGCCGCTGCCGTCCCGGAGAGTGACGCGGCGGTCGAACATTTCCGCGACCACCAGCGTCTCCGCGCCGCGCTGTTCAAAGCGCCGGAGGTTAACCAGTCCCGTGCAGATGATCTGTGTCTGGTCGATGGAGGTAATGCGTGTCATCGGCACAAAGACGCGCTTTTTACCGGGAACTTCGACGACGATGCCCACCACGTGCGGGGCGCCGCGGCTGCCACGCGAGAGCACCACCACATCGCGCAACCTGCCCAAGCGGTCGCCCAAGGGGTCGAAGACGTCAAGACCCAGCAGGCGGGCCACGAAGACGCGCGAAAGATTTGTACTCACGTCTACAGGCTACCGAGTCTGCTCTCTTTTAGCTGAATTTACAGGCGGCATACATGCTGATGGGCAAGAATGGATGTATGTCAAACATTTTTGGTGCTCCCAAGGCCGGTGGCCCCAGTGGGCCCGACGACGCCCGCACGGTGCCCACCGGTGACACCGTAGGCTCGTACACCTCTTACTTGGATGCCCAGAAGGCGGTGGACTACCTCGCCGACCAGCAGTTCCCGGTCCAGATGGTTTCCATCGTGGGCAACGAACTTAAGATGGTTGAGCGGGTGACCGGCCGCCTCAGCTACCCTCGGGTGGCACTCTCCGGGGCGCTCAGCGGTATGTGGTTCGGCCTCTTCGTTGGCGTCATGCTTTCCTTCTTCGCACCGTCGCCCGGCTATTTCTCCATCCTGGCGTCTGTGCTGATGGGGGCTGCCTTCTTTATGCTGTTCGGCATCGTCACGTATGCCATGCAGCGTGGAAAGCGGGATTTCACCTCCACCAGCCAGGTGGTGGCCACCAGCTACGACGTTGTGGTGTCGGTGGAAGCTGCCCATGATGCGCGCCGGCTGCTCCAGCAACTGCCCATGACCCGCTCGGACGCAGCAGCCGCCGCCCCGTACAATCCCCAGGGCTACCAGAACCAGCAGTATGGCCAGACGGGTCAGCAGGGTCAGCAGCCCGGCCAGGAGGGCCAGCCGGGCAACCAGCCTGGTCCGGCACCCGCACGCCCTGCCACTTGGAATGACCCCTACGGACAGCAGGGTGCCGGTACTTCGGGCCAAGGGACAGCCCAAGGCGTGGGCCAGGCCGCCGGCCCGGACCAGGGAACGCAGCCGGAGGCAGCGGCCCAGCCGGCCAAGGCTCCCGCGGCCGCCGTCCGCTACCCAGACCTCCCTGACGGCCGGCCGCAGTACGGCGTCCGTGTCTCTGACCAGGCCACCGCAGGCCAGCGTGGCACGGAACAGCCTGACACAGGACAGACCGGCTCAGAGCAGCCCGCGGCAGATCGGTCCCGGGCGCACTCCCAGCCTGACTCCTCTAAGGACTCCGGCGAATCCACACCCTAAGCGGCGCCGCCGGAGGCCAGATTGTCCCACGGCCCGAGGAACAAGGCCGCAATAAACAAACAACTCCGCCCGGAACAGCAACTGCTGTTCCGGGCGGAGTTGTTTGTTGTTCGAAGCTGCCTTACTTGACGCCGCCGGCGGTCAGGCCGCCCACGAGGTACTTCTGGAACATGAAGTACAGCACCACCACAGGGACGGCACAGACCAGTGAAGCCGCCATCAGCTGGGAGTACACGGGGATTGCGCCACCCTCAACCGCGGACGCGAAGACCTGCAGCGCAACTGCGGCAGTGTGCGTGTCCGGCCGGGTGAACACCGACGCGAACAGCACGTCATTCCAGCCCAGCAGGAAGGCAAAAATCGCCGAAACGATGATCCCGGGCCAACTGAGCGGAATGATGATCCGGAACAGGATCCCGAGGCTGGAAGCGCCATCGATGCGCGCTGCTTCCTCCAGTTCCCTCGGCAGCCCCCGGATGTACGTGACCATCACCCAGGTTGAGAACGGCAGTGCGAACGTCAGGTAGGCGATAAACAGGCCCCAGAGCGTGCCGATGACGGTCACACCCAAATAAGTGCCTGCGGAAGAGAAGAGCACAAACACAGGCAGCAGCATGAGGGTGCCCGGGACGGACTGGAGACCCAGCAGCCCGCGCAGCACCGTCAGGCGCCCGCGGAATTCAAACCGGACCAGGACGTAGGCCGTGCCGATGGCCATAATGGCCGAGACGACTGCCGTGGCCCCGGAAACGATCAGGCTGTTGCCGATGGCTTTCGCCAGCCCCACGGAATCCCAGATCTTGGCGTAGCTGTCCAAAGAGAAGCTGCTCGGCCAGAACTCGCCGCTGGCGACTCCCACATCCGTGTTCAGCGAGGCCAGGAAGATGTACACGATCGGGATGAGGACCAGGGCGCAGAGCAGGACCGTGAGGATGGCCAGCAGCGGCCTTGGCATGAGGCGTGTGACCTCAAGGGCTGCGTCACGCCGGATGGGCTGCTTCTTCTGCTGCTCGATCGGGTTTGCCGCGTCGATGGTCATTTCTTTCCTCCTTCGTGCACATCAAGCCGGACTGCGCGCAGGTAGATGAAGAGCGGAATGGCGATCAGGATCAGCGAAACGACCGCCATGGCGGCGCTGAGGCCAAACCGGAAGCTCTGGAAACTGGTGACGTAAACCAGGATCGGCAGCACGTTCACATCCGACGGTGCAGGCGCCCCAAACAGGACATACGGGAGTGTGAAGTTGTTGATGTGGTTCAACGTGGCAAGCAGGAAGGCAAGCGAGACCGGGCCCTTGAGGTAGGGGAAAATCACGTACCGCAGCTTTTTCCACCAGAGTGCCCCGTCCAGCGCCGATGCCTCGTGGACCTCATGGTCCACAGCTTGAAGACCGGACAGCGCCAGCAGGTAGATGAACGGCCAGGCCGCCCAGATTTCCACCCACACCAGGGTCCAGTACGCGTTTGGGCCGTTAAGCCACAGTCCGCCGTCCATTCCCATATTGTTCAGCGTCACATTCACGATTCCATCCGGCTGCAGCATGGTCCGCCACACGCTGGCCACCACAAACGACGGCAGGACGTAGGGAATCAGGAAGATGGAGCGCACCAGGGCGCGGCCGCGGTAGGCGTTCTGCGTAACGACGGCGGCGGCCACGCCAAGCGGAATGGTCACCACCGTGGAAATCACCGCGAAGGAAACAGACAGCCAGATGGAGCGGAGCAACTCACTGCTGAGCGCCGCTTCAATGTAGTTCTGGATGCCGATGAATTCGGCACTGACCCATTGGCGAAGGGTGTACTGATCCAGATCGATCAGCGACATCCAGATGCCCATGGCCAGGGGGACGAGGATGACAATCGTCATCAGCAGCCCCCCGGGAATCAGGAGCCAAAGAGGCCTGTTTCTCTCGCTGAGCCCCTTTCGTCGCTTCCCAGGGGGTGTGGTTTCGCCGGGTCCGGCGGCCGCCCCGGCCGCGGGACTGCTGTCCGACGGCCGGGGCTCGGTAACGCTGCTAGCCATTTGCCGTAACCTTCCGCAGTTGGTGGGTCCGTCTTATTTCTTGGCCCGGTCCAGTGCAGTCTGCGATTTGGCCTGTTCGTCCTTGAGCCGCTGGGACAGGTTGGATTCGCTGACTGCGCCGGAGGAAAGATCAGGAATGGACTGGACAACCACGTTGGTCAGTGACAGCTGGACATCGCCCCATGCACCGCTGAACGGCGTCGCCACGGACTTGGCACCCGATTCGAGGGCAGGTGCAATCACTTCGTTGGTTGCGAGCTCCTTCGCGGCTTCCTGGTTGGCGGGCAGTTGGCCGAATACCTTGAAGTAGTTGAGCTGGACGTCCTTGTCGGTGATCATCTTGATGAACGCGAAGGCGAGGTCCTTCTGCTTCGAGTAGTCGGCGACCACGAGGTTGTCACCGGAGAGGATGCTGGCGGCAGGCTTACCGCCCGAAGGGTTGGAGGTCTCGCCGGGGGGAACAGTGGGCATCAGGGCGTACTTGTACTTGCCCTTGACGGCCGAGGCGTCCAGTGCAGGGATGGACAGCGGCGACGTCATGGGGAAGTACGCTGCCTTGCCGGCTGCGAAGGCGGCCAGGGCCTGCGGATTGGCCCACCCAACAGAGGAGGGGTCAACCACCTTGTCCTTGGTCACCCAGCCGAAGTAGGTCTCGTAGGCCTTCTTGGTGATGGGGTCATCGAGACGGACCTCGCTGCCGTCAATGATGGGGTTGCCGGCCTGGATGGACATGCCCCAGATGTACTTCCAGGGGTCGAAGTTGTCCTTGTAGGCCACGGCAACACCGTACTGGTCACCCTTGGTGAGCTTCTTTGCCTGCTCGGTGAATTCATCCCAGGTGGTGGCGGGCTTGTCGATGCCTGCAGCTGCCAGCAGTTCAGTGTTGTAGGCCATCACGAACGGCCGGCTCACGAACGGAATGCCGATTTGGTTGCCCTCGTCCGGCCCGGAAATGCCGAGCGCCGCGGGAACGAACTTGTCCTTGCCGCCGAGCTGGTTCCATTCGTTGTCACCGAGTTTCACAAACGCCCCGGTGGAGTAAGCCGTGGGGGTGAACGTGGTGCCGAGTCCGTAAACGTCAGGTCCCTGGCCCGAGACAACTGACGTCTGGATCCGGGTCATCTCGTCATTGGCGCTGGCGAACGTCTCCCACTGGATGTCGGCTCCGGTTTCCGCCTTGAACTTGGCGCTCATTTCCTTGAACCAGGCCTGCTGTTCCTGGGGGTACTGAGCGGTGACGCTCATCAGGACGTTGAGTTTTTTTCCGGTGCCGTCCACCTTGCCGCCCGAGGCGCCGGAGGTGGTACCGCCTGTGCCGCCCGATCCGCCGCAGGCGGCAAGCATCAGGACGGAAATGGCCGCTGCGGCGATAGTGCCGAGGCGACGCGGTTTGGACATACCCATGAGACTTCTCCTTTGAAGACATACATTGCGGCAGAGACCCGAGACTAAGACTCAGTCTACGATTTTCATTCTCTGCGGCTAGCGTATTCATCAACGCCAACTTTTGGCAAGCGATTGCCAAAAACTGTTAGGAGAGTTTCACCAAGGGGTATGGTCCTCCAGCGCATCGCTGCCGAGATGCGCTGGACGCAAAGACCTCTAGATGATTAATTCCTTTTGGGTTCAGTGGTCGTAGGCGATCAGGGAGCGCTTGCGGGGTGCGTCGATCAGCCAGTTGTGCCAGATTCCGGCCGCGAGG
>NZ_JAMXBG010000015.1:0-114627 GCF_023913835.1 Pseudarthrobacter raffinosi
TCAAATCCCCAGACGCACTCATCGCGTTGGCCATGCTCAGCCTCGGCGGTCCCAAACCAATGCTCCCGGGCCGAAATTAACCCACGGAAGAGTCAGGAGAGCCCGTTAATGCCGAACCAACGTCAGGCATGAGCGTTGGCTTGAACCTTCCATCGACCGCTACTACTCGGTAGCGTTTACCATGGCTGACCTCAGCGCGAAAGGCCGCGTCTGCGCAGCCGCAGACCAGATCAGTGCCAAGCAGAGCCCCACCGCCTCCACGGTGCGCGAGCTGGCCGGTAAGTAAGCTCCCGTTCACGTGCCTATCTGGCAGGCCCGGCGCGGCGACCTGCTGGTCTGGGGCTCGGCCCCGGGCCTCTATCACGTGGCCATCTACCTGGGCAACGGCCAGGTAGTGCAGGCGCTGAACCCGGACGAGGGCATCGGCTTGACCCAGTTGAGCCGGATGGCCGGGATGCAGCTCCACCCTTACGCTGCCCGCTACTGACCGGCCCTAGGCACCCGGCCCACGGGTCCACGGGTCCACGGGTTCAGGCTCAGGACAGAACGTCCTTGGTGACGAACCGGCCATAGGCGAGCGCCCCGAACACGGCGATGTAGCCCGCCTGCAGCAGCGCGTTGCTGGTAAAAGAGTCCCACAGCACCGGTTGGCGCAGGACGTCCGCGAAGCCGAACCAGTAATGCGTAAACAGCCAAGGGTGCAGCCATTCCAACTGCGGCAATTGGTCCAGGACCTGCGAGACCACTGACAGCACCACAGTGGCGGCCATGGCGCCCACCGGGACCACCGTCAAGGTGGACAGGAACAGGCCGATCGCCGAGAGTCCTGCCAGGGACACCGCAAGGTAGGCAGCAATCAGGACCAGCCGCAGCGCGGCCTCATGGGGCTGGACGACGTCGCCGGACAGGAGCGTCACCGGCCCAACAGGGAACAGCGAAGCTCCGATCGCTGCCCCGGCCAGCGCAACGGTGACGGGAGCGGCCAGGCAGAACGCCAGCGCTCCCGCGTACTTCACCAGCAGCAGGCGCACGCGCCCGGCGGGCGCCACCAACAGGTACCGCAGCGTGCCCAGGCTGGCCTCGCCGGCGATGGTATCGCCCGCCACGACGCCAATGGTCAAGGGCAGGAACAGCGGCACCGAGACCAGCATCGCCGCGACCGCGACAAAAAGCCCGTTCTGGCTGATCCGGTCCAAGAAGGCAGGTCCCCTTCCGGGAGGAACGGATGACGAGAGCCGGACGGCGACGGCGATCAGCACCGGTATCGCGGCAAGCGCCAGCAGCATGGCCGCGGTCCGGCGACGCCGGAACAGCGTCTTCAGCTCAGACGCCAGCAGGGACAGGCTCGACGGCGCACCTGGAGCGCTCCTGAGCCCAGAACCACTGCTGGTTTCGGAACCAGTACTGGCATCAGGAACGCTGCTGGCTGAAGGGAAACTACCGGCGTCGGAAGCACTATTGGGCAATGTCGAACCCCTCCCCCGTCAGCGCCACAAAGCGCTCCTCCAGGCTTTCCCGCTCAACGGAAAAGCCCCGCACGCGCACCCCGGCCGCCACGAGCTCCGCCACAATGTCCTCCGGGGCCGCCAGCCGGGACGCAGCCGCGGCGGCGGTCAGCACGTCCCCGTCCGGTTCAGGTGTTCCGGCCTCAAGGCTTCTCTCCGGGGACATGCCCAACCGCAGCAGGACCTCACTGGCCGTCCCGGCGTCGGGCGTTAACAGGCGGATCCGGGTCTCACCGGCCTGGCGGAGCTCCGTCAGCGGGCCCTGGGCCACCAGCCGCCCGGCGCTCATGATGGCCGCGTGCGTGCAGATCTGTTCCACTTCTGCCAGGAGGTGGCTGGAGACGAAGACGGTGGCGCCGTCGGCGGCCAGCGACCGGACCAGGCTCCGCACTTCCCGCGTTCCCTGCGGGTCCAGCCCGTTGGTGGGCTCATCGAGCACCAGCAGTTCCCGCGGCGACAGCAGCGCGTTGGCGATCCCCAGCCGCTGCTTCATACCCAGGGAGTAGGCGTGGACCCGCTTGCCGGCGGCGTGCGAGAGGCCCACCCGCTCAAGCGCGGCAGCAACGCGGGCGGTCCGGGTTGCGGGCGCCGCATGCCGGCTGGCAGCATCCAGGCGGTGCAGGTTGGCGGTGCCGGAAAGGAACGGATAAAACGCCGGCCCCTCCACCAGCGCACCGACGCGCGGCAGGACGTCGTGCAGGCGCTGCGGCATCTGCAGGCCCAGGACGCTGACGGTTCCGGCCGACGCCGCGGCAAGGCCCAACAGCATCCTGATGGTGGTGGTTTTGCCGGAACCGTTGGGGCCCAGGAACCCGAACACGGCGCCGTGGGGAACGGCGAGGTCCACGTTGTCGACCGCCAGTTGGTGGCCGAAACGCTTGGTCAGGCCTTGGGTCTCGATGGTCAGCCCGGCCGTCCCATTGCCTGCGGAAGTAGTCCTAGCTGCGGCTATCCCGGGGCCCGCTGTCCCCCCGGCCGCAGTCACGCCGCGCCGGCGGCGGCCTGCAGCCGCTCCGCCGGGACCATCCCCACAAAGATCCTGCCGTCGTCCGTCAGGAGGACGTTGACCAGTGCCGTGGACAGGAGCCGTCCGCCAGGAACGACGACGGCGGCCTGGGACAGGAGCGGATCGTTCAGCAAGGATTCAGTCCAGGCAGCCCCTTGCCCGCCGGGTGCCGCGGGGAACCCGATCACGGTTTCCCAGCCCTTGCCGGTCACTGTTGGCCGGGGTGCGTCACGGTGCCGCACGCTGTCGTCGCTGCCGGGAACCTTGTCCGGGACGGGGAGCTGTTCCGGCACGGCGGTGGGCTGGTCCAGCGGAACCGCGTCCGGAGGAACCTGGTCCGGCGCAGTGGGCTGGTCCGGCGCAGTGGGCTGGTCCGGCGCGGTGGGCTGGTCCGGGCCGCTGTCCGGAACCACGCCGGGCGGAATCCCACCGGGACTGGGCGGGAGGGCTGGCCGGCCGGGCATATACGGGACCGGCGGCACTGGCAGCTCTTTGACCGTCGCGCCCGGCGGGGCAACAAACGTAAACACGGAGTCGTCCGGGGCCGCCAGGGACAGGCTGGTGAAGCCGGCCTCAAAAGCCGGTTCCGCCTGGCCGCGTGCCATCACAGTTACGCGCAGCGGCATTCCTGTCTCGCCGTCGACGGCGATGGCAACTTTCTCAAGCAGTGTTCCCTGCGTCCTTGGCGCCAGTGCCAGGCTGTAGGCGGACCGGCCGGCGACTTCGACGTCCGGACCCACCGTCACCTCGGTGGAACTGTCCACGACGGCGAGGAACTTCCGGGCCAGATCCTCGGGCGTCGGCATTACGGGCGGGCCGGGCACGAACTCGCCGGGCAGGATGGGCAAGGGCAGGTCGGGCTTCGGAAGGTCCGGACCCGGCAGGTCGCCGGGCGGTGCGGGAGGTCCAGGCAGGGCGGGAACTCCGGGCGCAGGCAGCGGCAGGTCGCTGGCGAACGCCGGCAGGGCCAGGTGGGCGGCGCTGTTGTCCTTGGAGTTGTAGAACCACACGTCGTTGTCGCGCCGGATGACGTCGCGTTCAGCGAGCCGGTCCATCACTTGGACCCGCATCTTGGTTGGCCCGTCCATAAAGATCCGGGCGGTGTGTTCGCCGGTCAGGAACTCCAGGACCGACGCGGCCCCGCCGGCCGACACCGGTCCGGAGCTCGGACCGGCGGCCGGCAGTTCGGGCAGGCCCAGCTCGGCGGACTGCTGGACTGTTCCGGAGAATGACCTGGTGTTGTGCTGGCCCAGGAGGGTCAGGACCTCAGCCGGAGTCTTTTGTGGCAGCGGATCGCCGGCCCGCGCCGGAATGGATCCCACCAGCACACCGGCGGCGATCACTGCAGGTACAGCTGCGGCAGGCACCCAGCGCAGCCATGCGCGGTTCATGCCAGCCCCGCTTCATCCTTGGAGCCCATACTTCAGGTTACGCCTGGGGACCACCACCGCACACGTCCCCTTCTGGAAGTCATGCCGAAGGGCACTCCGGCTACGACGGCACCACGGTTCCGGCGCCGCCGTCGACCGTTATTTCCTGCCCGGTGAAGAGCCGGAGCGTGGCGTCCGGGACGCCCACCACCGCCGGGATGCCGTACTCCCGCGCCACCACGGCCCCGTGCGAATTTGGTCCGCCCATCTCCATCACCAGTCCGCCCGCGGTGAGGAACAACGGCGTCCAGCCGGGGTCCGTGGACGGCGCCACCAGGATTTCTCCCGGTTCCAGATGCGCACCCACCGGGTCGAGGATCACGCGGGCGGCCGCTGTGACAACACCGGCCGACGCCGGGCTCCCGCTCAGTGCCCCCGGCACCTTGGATGCCGTCACAGCGTCGCCGGATGGAATGGCTTCCGGCTCCGTGCCGTCCGACAGCAGGACCCGGGGTATGTGGCGCCGTTCAAGTTCCACGGCGTAGTCCGCGCGCCGCTGCGCCACCAGGTCCCGGAGGTCAGCCGCTCCCGAATCGAGGCCGGTCCGGGCTTCATCCAGGTCCAGGAAGAAGACGTCATCCGCGTCGGCTACCACCCCTGCCGCAGCCAGCGCCGCGCCGGCCAAGGCCAGTTGCTTCCGAACTTCGGCGAGGCCCACCACCAGCTGGTACTTGGGCAGCTCGCGCAGTCCGGCGAAAAACCTAACCCGACGCAGTGCCGCCCGGACCACCGTCCCGCGCAGCCGGCCGCGGCTCCGCGCCTCCGCGACGAGGCGGTCAACGCAGGCGTCCGCTTCCTCAGCAGCGTTGCTGAACTGGACATCCGGCGCCAGCCCTGAATCCTCGAGCCGGAGATAGTTGGCCAGGACACCCAGGATGTGGGTGGGGTCATCAGACCAGCGCGGCATCCCGACATCGATCTCGGCCACCGCCCGGTGACCGTACTGGCCCATAAACCGCGCCAGCCCGGACTGCAGCACCGCGGGCAGCCGGCCCGCGCGGAAGTCTTCGGCCAGATCGGCGGGTTTTCGGTCCGTCACGGCGGCGCGGGAACCGCCGTCGTTCTTAATCACCTGGGCGAGGCGCCACAGCTCCAGGTCCATTTCCGTGGTGACGTTGTTGGGCAGCCCGCGGAGCACAACCTGCAGGTCATCCCACCGGCCGCCGCCCAGCAGTTTTCCGGCGAGCGCGAGGGCAGCGAACCCGAGAGCCGGAAGCGGCAGGATGGACGGCACTACCGAGAAGATGCGCGTGCCGAGTACGTGTTCGGCGTGGTCCAGGCGCTGCAGCGGGGTGAGGCCGGCGGGCGGTTCGAGGGAGTCGGCGAACTCGCGCGCCCGCCGGTTGGTCCTGCGGAGGGCCGCGTCCGGGCGGAAAACGGCCCGGAGCAGCGTCTCCGGCACCCTGGCATGCACCGCCGCCGGGACCACGTGCCGCAGCAAGCCCAGCGGCGTCCTGCGAGTCACGGAAAACCGTGGGTCCTCGAAAACCCTGCGCAGCACCGTGGCCGAGCGAGCTTCCATCACGTCAAAGACGCGGGGAACGATCCGTCGGCCGGTGGTGCTGCGGGCTACGGCGGTCAGATCAAAGTAGATCCGTTGGGCCGCCACTGCGTAAGGGGACGGACCCCTGCGCGGCTCGGGCACATCGAACTGCGCCGCGCGGGCCACCGAGGAGGCAATAAGCCGGAAGGCTGCCAGACCCATGGGCGTGATGGGGCGGGTCAGGCCCTGCGCCAGGCTGAAGCAAAGGTAAACGCGCGTGCCCTCCCCGCCGGCGGCCCGCTGCGGGACGGGGAACAGCGTGGTGATGGGCCGCGACTGGGTCAGCCAGAAATGACCATCGCCGGCAATGGCCCATTCAATGTCCTGCGGCGAGCCAAAGTGGCCCTCCACCCGGTGGCCTAAGGCTGCAAGTTCGGCGGCCTGCTTGTCCGTCAGGCACGCCGCCGCCCCGCCGTTGCTGATAGCCAGGGTCCGTGTGCCGCCGCCGGGGATGGGCCGGACCGCGATGCGTTTGTCCCCAAGCCGGCGTTCCAGGACCCGCCCGGTGAGCGGGTCAACGACGAAATGGTCCGGGTTCACGGCCCCGGACACCACCGCTTCCCCCAAGCCCGGGCTGGCATCGATCACGGCCTGCCTCCGGCGGCCCGTCAGCGGGTTCGCGGTGAAAAGCACACCGGCGGCGGTGGCGTCCACCATCCGCTGGACCACCACGGCCAGCGCCACCGCGGCCGGGTCTATCCCCCTGCTTGCCCGGTAGCTGACCGCCCGGTCCGTCCAGAGCGAGGCCCAACAGTTGCGCACGGCTTCCACGACGGCGGCAGCGCCCACCACGTTCAGATAAGTGTCCTGCTGGCCGGCGAAACTCGCCGACGGAAGGTCCTCCGCAGTGGCTGAGGACCGGACGGCCACCGGAACGTTGTCCCCCAGGGCTGCATAGGCCTGTTCGACGGCGGCGGCCACCTCGGTGGGGACCGGGGCGTTTTGGATAATACCCCGGGCCCGGGACGCCAGCACAGCCAGGGCGGGGAGGTCGCCGTCGGGCGTTGCCTGAAGAGCAGTGTGGACGGCGGCGAGCAGGCCGTCCGTTCGATGCGCGTGGCCCGCGGCCGCCTCGCGGTAGGCCTCCGTGGTGAGGCAGAATCCGTCAGGCACGGGCAGCCCGGCGGCGAGCAGCTCCCCCAGGTTGGCCGCTTTGCCACCCACCAGGGGAATCATTGCTGCGGTGACCGCCTCCAATCCGAGGATGGGAGACGAACTGCCGGTGTCAGGCATTTTCATGCCTCCTGCTGCGAAGGTGATGGGTCAGGCTGCGCCGGGGATCGGTCCGAACTGCGCCCGGTCCGCCAGCCGCGGATCGTCGCGGTCCGGAACCACCAGGACCGGGCTCTTGGCGTGGTGGAGCACACCGCCGGACGTGGAGCCCAGGAGCATGCCGGTGAACCCGCCACGGCCCCGGGTGCCCACAACCACCAGTTCTACGTGCCGGCTGGCCTCAACGAGAACATCCACGGCCGAACCGTCCAGCAGTTCCGACTCCACGGAAAGGTTGGGGTAGTGGCTTTTTAGCCAGGCCATCCCGGCGTTAAGTTGGACCCGGATGTCATCGAAGAGGGCTTTGCGGTCCATGGGGGCCGGAACCCAGGCCAGGGAGCCGCTGAACTGCGGCACCGCACAGATCACGCGCAGGGTTGCCCCGAGCCGTTCAGCCTGGTCCGCAGCCTCCAGCACGGCGATGCGTGCCTGTTCGGACCCGTCCACGCCCACCACCACAACGTTCTCGACCTGCTTGTGTCCTGGCTTGGCCTGCTCGGCCCTGATGCGCTTGTCTTCGGTGGTTTCGCCCAGCCGGTCCGAACACACCAGCGGCACCGTGACCGTGGGGCACTTGGCGTGAGCCGGCAGGGCGCTGCTCACCGAGCCCAGCAGGCGTCCCACAAATCCGCCACGGCCGCGGGTGCCGAACACCAGCAGATCGGCTGTCTCGGACATTTCCAGGAGCACACCCGAGGCGTCGCCGTTCTCCACGGAGCCGTCAACTTCGATGTTGTAGCCGGAAACCTTGTCCAGCGCCTGTTTGACGATCGCTTCAGCGCCCTCGCGGATCACGGAATCATCCACGGTGGCGTACCCGCCGTCCAGCCCGGACGCCGCAAAGATCGGCACTGAATACGCGGTGACAATATGCAACGGCCGACGGCGGCGCTCGGCTTCCCGGGCAGCCCACACCAAAGCGCACTGGCCGTGGTCGGATCCATCCACCCCCACAACAATTCCCACCGGAGCAGCCGAATTTCCGGCCCGGTCCTGTTCCGGATCCGGATGCATCTCTTGTGCGCCCATCGGGCCGCCTCCTCGCGATACTGCCTTATGTTGCGGCTATTCTGCCAGAAGCGGCGCCCTCCGCCCGCACCGGCCGCGATGTGGGCCCCGACGGGCTGGAGAACCCTGCTTCCGCTTCTCACTATTCTCGGTCCGCAGACACTTAGCAAGCGGCTGCGGACCGCTGGATGGCGGGTTATTCACAGCCCATGGCAAACGGAGTGGCAACCGTATTCAACGATAAGAAGAATGTTTGTGTTTGGGCTATCCACGGCCCTGAATGTTCTGTAGTCTTCGAGGCACTGCCGGTCCGCCGACGCCCAATTCAGGTGCGTCCCGGGCCGGTGCTGCGGCCGAACTTTGGGGGTAACGGAACGCATGCGGGGCAACGCTGCCTGCATCCGAAAGCCTTTGAAGGAGGAAAACTGTAGTGTCAAGCATGCCTCTGAATGGCGGGACCGAACGGACCACCACGGTGATCATCGGCACGGGGCTCTCAGGCCTGGCTGTCGGCGCAGAATTGCGCCGCCGCGGTGTGGACGCGATTGTGGTGGACGGGCTCGACATCCTCGGCGCCGGACAACCGGCCAACACCGCTTCACTGCAACGCTGCGACGCAGCCGACTCCGACTCCCTCCGGGAGCGCAACGAGATCCTCCGCCACCTGCGCAACTACGCCGCCAGCCACCACATGGATGTCCGCAACACCACCCGGGCGGTTCAGCTGACCATGGTGGGCGGCGCACCAGGCGGAAATACTGCGGGAACAGCCGCGGGCTCCCCGTCCGGCAAGTGGGAAGTCCATACGCCCAACGGAATCCTGCTGGCTGACAACATTGTGCTGACCCGGTGCGCGCACAGCCAGCTGCGGCGCATGCTCAGCGACTTCGGCATCACGGTTGGCCGCAACCTGGTGGCAGCCATGCGGCAGATCGGCATCTACCTCGTGGGAGTGGGCGAGCTCATCACGCCCTCACCAAAGGAAGTCCTGCGTCAGGCGAAGACCGTGGGCCAGGCCATTTCAGCAACGGTCCAGGCCACGGTCCACCCGGAAAGCGCCGCCGCCGTCTAAGCCTGTTCGGTTTCGTCGTCGCTGCCTGCGTCGAGGCGGCGCTTCGCGAGGATACCGATGGCCACCAGCAGCCCGACGGCCACTGCGGCAAAGAGCACCAGGCTCCAGGGGAACGGTTCGGACGCGTCCTCGGCCGGGGCCGGAGCTGCCACGGTTCCCGGCTGCGCGGTTCCCATCGTGGGAACAGCGGCCGACGGCGCGGCTCCCGCCGACGATGTTCCCGAGGGCGCGGCTCCCGCCGCCGCGGCGGTCGCCGTGAAGCCGAATGTCCCCTCAATCGGGTGGGAATCCGAGCTGACCACCCGCCAGGCCACCGTGTACGCCCCCGCCGGAGCGCCGGCCTTGAGCTTTTGGGTGGCAGTGCTGTCCACGATCTCAACAGCGCCGTCCGCCCACTCAGCCCCGGCGGAATCCTTGACGGAGAACTGTGCGCCGATGCCCAGCGGGTTCTTGTTGAAGGTGACGGAGACGTGTTCCGGCGTTGTGGCCACCGTGGCGCCCTGTGCGGGGCTGCTTGACTCGGCCGCATCATGTGCCGTCGCCGGGGCGGAAAACCCCAGCAGCGCGGCGGCAAGAACGAAGGTCCCGAGCACAACGCTCAGCAACTGGCGGCGGATGGATCGCATGGGTGTACTGCTCCCTAGGGTTGGCGTCCTTCAAGCCTAGGCGAACTTCCCTTGGCAGCGGCAGCACACGCTTCCCGGGTACGTTTCCCGGGCACTCTTCCCGGGCACCGGCATTCAGCCGGCGACGTAAGCCGCGAGGTGCTTGCCGGTGAGCGTGGGCTTGGCGGCCACAAGCTCTGCAGGCGTGCCCTCGAAAACGACCTTGCCGCCGTCGTGCCCTGCGCCGGGACCGAGGTCGATGATCCAGTCGGCGTGCGCCATGACCGCCTGGTGGTGCTCGATGACGATGACCGATTTGCCGGACTCGACAAGCCGGTCAAGGAGGCCCAGCAGGTTCTCGACGTCGGCGAGGTGGAGGCCGGTGGTCGGCTCATCGAGGACGTAGACGTCGCCCTTCTCTGCCATCTGCGTGGCCAGCTTGACGCGCTGCCGCTCGCCGCCGGACAGGGTGGTGAGCGGCTGGCCGAGCGTCAGGTAACCAAGCCCGACGTCGACGAGCCGGTCCAGGATCTTGTGGGCGGCGGGCGTGCGGGCCTCCCCTTCGCTGAAGAACACTTCGGCCTCTGTCATGGACATGGCCAGCACTTCGGAGATGTTGCGGCCGCCCAGCGTGTATTCCAGCACTGACGCCTGGAACCGCCGGCCCTCGCAGTCCTCGCACGTGGACTCGACGGTGGCCATCACGCCGAGCTCGGTGAAGATGACGCCCGCGCCGTTGCAGGTGGGGCAGGCACCTTCGGAGTTGGAGCTGAACAGCGCCGGCTTCACGCCGTTGGCCTTCGCGAACGCCTTGCGGATCGGCTCGAGCAGGCCCGTGTAGGTGGCGGGGTTGCTGCGGCGGGAGCCCTTGATGGCGCCCTGGTCGATCATCACAACGCCGTCACGTCCTGCAACGGAACCGTGGATCAGCGAGCTTTTGCCGGAACCGGCCACACCCGTTACCACGCAGAGCACGCCGAGCGGAACGTCCACGTCCACGTCCTGGAGGTTGTGCGTGGAGGCGCCACGCACCTCGAGGACCCCGGACGGTTTGCGGACTGATTCCCTGACCTTGGCCCGGTCATCGAGATGGCGGCCGGTGATGGTGTCGCTCCCCCGCAGCCCCTCCACGCTGCCCTCGAAGCAAACGTTGCCACCCGCGGTGCCGGCGCCGGGACCGAGATCGACCACGTGGTCGGCGATGGCGATGGTCTCGGGCTTGTGCTCGACGACGAGCACGGTGTTGCCCTTGTCCCGCAGCTGAAGCAGCAACTGGTTCATCCGCTCGATGTCGTGCGGGTGCAGGCCGATGGTGGGTTCGTCGAAGACGTAGGTGACGTCCGTGAGGGACGACCCCAGGTGCCGGATCATCTTGGTGCGCTGGGCCTCTCCTCCGGAGAGGGTGCCGGCCGGGCGGTCGAGGGAGAGGTAACCCAGCCCGATCTCGGCGAACGAGTCAAGGAGGTGCCGCAGGCCTTTGAGGAGCGGCGCAACCGACGGCTCGTCGAATTCGCGGACCCACTCGGCCAGGTCGCTGATCTGCATCTCGCAGAGGTCGGCGATGTTCTTGCCCTGGATCCTTGAGGACCTGGCCTCGGGGCTGAGCCGCGTGCCCTCGCACTCGGGGCAGGCCTGGAAAGTGATGGCGCTCTCCACGAAGCGCCGCACGTGCGGCTGCATCGCCTCGACGTCCTTGGACAGCATGGACTTCTGGATCTTCGGGATGATGCCCTCGAACGTGAGGTTGATGCCCTCAACCTTGATCTTGGTGGGCTCGGAGTACAGCATCGTCTCAAGCTGCTTCTTCGTGAACGTGGCAATCGGTTTGTCCATCGGGAGTCCCATGCCCTCGAACAGCCGGCCGTACCAGCCGTCCATGCTGTAGCCGGGGACGGTCAGTGCACCGTCGCCGAGCGACTTGCTGTCGTCGTACAAGGCCGTGAGGTCGAAGTCGGAGACCGAGCCCATGCCCTCGCACCGCGCACACATGCCGCCCAGATAGACAACGTTCTGCACCACGGCCTTCTCCACCCGGCCTCCGGCCTTCTCGGTGCTCATCACACCGCTGGCCTTCCGCGTCGGGACGTTGAAGGAGAATGCCGTGGGCGGCCCGACGTACGGCGTGCCCAGCCGACTGAAGAGAATCCGGAGCATGGCGTTGGCGTCCGTGGCAGTGCCCACCGTGGAGCGGGGGTTCGCGCCCATCCGCTCCTGGTCAACGATGATCGCCGTGGTCAGCCCGTCGAGGTGGTCCACGTCGGGCCGCGCCAAGTTAGGCATGAACCCCTGCACAAAGGCGCTGTAGGTCTCGTTGATCATGCGCTGGGACTCCGCGGCGATCGTCGCGAACACCAGTGAGCTCTTGCCCGATCCGGACACCCCGGTGAACACCGTCAGGCGCCGCTTGGGGATCTCGATGCTGATGTCCTTGAGATTGTTCTCCCGGGCGCCCTGCACACTGATCAGATCGTGGCTGTCGGCAATGTGGTCCGCGGGGAGCTGCTGGACTGTCGATGTGTCAGTAGTCATGGCGTCTCCAACATTGCTCGGCATTGTGAGGTTCCTGACAGACATTCTAGGCACGCACACTAGGCGCGGTCCCCGCCCTCTAGGATCGAGTAACCCCAACAACACATCCCGGAGGACTAATGCTTAAGCAGGGCTCTGCCTTGGACCGGTACTTCAAGATATCCGAGCGGGGGTCCAACCTCTCCCGCGAGATCCGCGGCGGCTTTGCCACGTTCTTCGCCATGAGCTACATCGTGGTGCTTAACCCCCTGATCCTCTCCGGCCCGGATTCCAGCGGCAACACACTTGGTTTTGCCGCCGTGGCTGCTGTGACGGCGTTTGTGGCGGGCATCCTCACCATCCTGATGGGCGCCTGGGGCAGGCACCCCTTCGCGCTGGCCGCGGGGCTGGGCGTGAACGCCTTTGTGGCCGTCACCGTGGCCACTAACCCGGGCCTGACGTGGCCGGACATGATGGGCCTGGTGGTCCTGTCCGGCGTGACCATGATGATCCTGGTCCTCACCGGCTTCCGGACCGCCGTCTTCAAGGCCGTCCCGGACGGGCTCAAGACCGCCATTGTGGTGGGCATCGGACTGTTCATCGCCCTGATCGGGCTGGTGAACGCCGGCTTTGTCCGCCGCATCCCCGACGCTGCCGGTACCACTGTTCCGGTGGGCCTAGGCTTCGACGGCAAGCTGCTGGGCTGGCCCACGGCCGTCTTTGTGTTCGGCCTGATCCTCACCATCGCCCTGGTGGTCCGCAAGGTCAAGGGCGCCATCCTGATCGGCATCATCGCCTCCACCATCATTTCCGTGATCCTGGAAATGACCCTCCACATCGGCCCCAGCTTTGACGGCACTACCGCCAACCCGCAGGGCTGGTCCCTCGTGGCACCGTCCTTTACGGGGTGGAGCGCCCCGGACCTGTCGCTGATCGGCAAGGCCAACCCGTTCGGCGCTTTTGAACACCTGGGCTTCGTGGCCGCCACCCTGCTGGCATTCGTGATCCTGCTCAGCATCTTCTTCGATGCCATGGGCACCATGGTGGGCCTGGCCAACGAGGCCGGCACGGTGGACAAGGACGGCAACATCCCGGACGTGGACCGTGTGCTCCAGGTGGACGCGCTCGGCGCGATCGTGGGTGGCGGCGCCTCCGTCTCCTCGAACCAGATCTATGTTGAGGCCGGCGCCGGGATCGGCGAGGGTGCTCGGACGGGCGTGGCGTCCATCGTCACCGGCCTGCTGTTCCTGGTGGCTATGTTCTTCACCCCGCTGATCAACCTCGTTCCGTTCGAGGCGGTGGCCCCGGCCCTGGTGGTGGTGGGCTTCATGATGGTCTCCCAGGTGGGCAAGATCGACTGGCAGGACTGGGGAATCGCCATCCCGGCTTTCCTGACCATGACCCTGATGCCGTTCACGTACTCCATCGCCAACGGTCTCGGCGCAGGCTTCATCGCCTATGTCCTGATCCGGTCGTTCCAGGGCCGCATCAAGGACGTCCACCCGCTGATGTGGGCGGTGGCCGGCGCGTTCCTGCTGTTCTTCGCCGTCGGTCCCATCGAGGCCGCACTGGGCATGCCCTAGCCCTTCAGCACATACCGCCGCTCGGGCCTGCCCACGCCGTACTTAAGCCGGACCTCCAGCACGCCTTCGTCGTGGAGGTACTCCAGATACCGGCGCGCACTGACCCTGGACGTGCCCAACTGGACCGCCACTTCGGCGGCGGAGAGGTCGCCGTCGGCCTCCTTCAGGGCAGCTTCCACGAGCTTCAGCGTTTCGATGCTGCAGCCCTTCGGCAGCGGCCGATCGGTCCGGTCCAGCCCGAACACCCGGTTCACGTCCGACTGCTCCGCCACATCCTTGGCCGAGTCGAGGCCCTGGTAGGCGCTGCGGTAGTGCTCCAGCCGTTCCTGCAGGTCAGTCTGCGAGAAGGGCTTGATGAGGTAGTGCACAATCCCGCCGCGGAGGGCCTTGCGCACCGTGTCCACTTCACGGGCGGCGCTGATCACCAGGACATCCAGTTCCGGGGCCACTTCGCGCAGTTTGTGCATCAGGTCCAGGCCGTTGATGTCCGGCAGGTGGATATCGAGCAGCACCAGGTCCGGTTGCAGCCGCCCCGTTTCGATGACCGCCTGGGCGCCGGTATGGGCCACCCCGACGACGGCGAACCCGGGAGTGCGCTGAATGAACCCTGCGTGGACCTTGGCCACCATAAAGTCGTCATCGACGATCAGGACTTTGATCATTGCTGCATTCTCCGTGTTCGTTCCAGCCGGGCGGTGAAGACCGCCCCGTTGTTGTTGGTTACCGTGAGGTCGCCGCCGCTGCGCCGGCAGACCACCCGGGACAGCGCCAGGCCGAAGCCCCTGCTGCCGCCGGGGCCCGGGTCCTTGGTGGTGAAACCCTGCTGGAAGATCTCCCCCGGATCCCCGGCGACGCCGGGGCCGGAATCGCGGACGGTGACCGTCACGCCGTCGGCTGTGTCCTCCACGAGCACCCTGACCTCTGCCTCCGGAAGCCCGGTGACGGCGTCGAACGCGTTGTCCACCAGGTTCCCGACGACCGTGGTCAGGTCGCGGGACAGCTCATCATCAACGCGCTTCAGCCCGGATTCCGGGTCTAGCTGCAAGCTAACCCCGCGTTCGGTGGCGAGGCTCGACTTGGCGATCAGGAGCGCGGCGAGCGCCGGGTCCTGGATGCGGCTGGTGACCTCGTCGTTGAGCCGGGTCCTGTCCAGCGTGGCACCGTTGACGAACTGGACCACGGAATCGTATTCCCCGATCTGGATGAGGCCGGAAATCACGTGCAGCTGGTTGGCGAATTCGTGGGCCTGCGCGCGCAACGTGTCAGTGGCCGTCCGGGTGGCGCCCAGTTCACGTTCCAAGGAAGACATCTCAGTTCGGTCGCGCAAGGTGGTGACCGCGCCAATATCCCGGCCCCGGGACTGGATCGGCACACGGTTAAGCACCACAAGCCGCTCCCCCACCAGCACCAGCCGGTCCGGGTCCACCTGCTCCTGGGTGAGAACGTCCTTCAGCGCCGGGTCCACCGCGAGCGCCGCCAGGTCCTTGCCCACACAGTCAGCGGGCAGCCCGAGCAGTTCGCGGGCGCTGTCATTAGCCACAGTTACGCGTTGGTACGGATCGAGGGCAACCACGCCTTCCTTTAACCCACGAAGCATGGCCTCCCGGTTTTCCACCAGCCCGGTGATTTCGCTGGGCTCCATGCCGAGCGTCTGCCGCTTGACCCGGCGGGCCAGCAGCAGCGAGCCGGCTACTCCCAGCACGCTGGCGATACCCAGGTAGGTCAGCAGGTTGGGGGCAGCGTCGCCGAGCCTCTCCAAAACGGACGGATAGTGCCGGCTGATGGAGGCGATCCCGATCATCGTGCCGCTGTCATCAAGGACCGGAACGTGCGCTGAGAGCGACTGCGAACCGGATCCGCCCACCGCGCCGGTCCACGAGCGGCCTTCCATGACCCGGCTGTCACCCAGTTCCAACGGTTGGCCCAACAGACTTGGATCTGAGGAGGCCACCACCGTGCGGTCAATCTTGGCAATAGCCACGTGCGAGGACCCAGAGACCGTCCGCACTGACTCGGCCACCGTGGGGAGGGCTGACCCGGCCCTGGGTTCGGCGGCCGGAAGGAGCGCCCGCACTGTAGGGTTGGCGCCCAGCGCTTCGGCGGCGGAGAGTGCCCGGCGGCCCTCAATCCGTTCAAAGGTCGCGGCCGACTGCGTCAGCGAGATCGCAGCCACGGCCACCAGCACGGCGAGGACGATCAGCAACTGCAGCACCAGGTACTGCCCAGCGAGGGACATTCCTCTACGTCGAGACACTGTGGTTCTTTCCTCTGGGCGGCGGGGGGACCCGCGGGGTCCCGGAACTATACCCCCACCGTACGCGGATCAACGGGGCCGGTGGGCTGCCGGAAACGTGAACGCAATGAACTTAACGTTCTCTGCGTACTCAAGAGTGATGCCCATCACTTACCGGCCTAGCATCGGAACTACAAGTCAGCCCTGCTGATCAATTTTGATTGAAAGAGGAACACCATGCGCCAAATCCGCGCAATGCGAATCGCCGCCGTCGCCGCCGGCATCGCCCTGATGGCCACCGGCTGCGGTGCCACCGGAACCAGCTCCACCAGCACTGCCACCTCCGGCGCTGCTGCCGGCCCGGTGACGGGACTCCAGATCATGGTACCCAACACCCCGGGCGGCGGCTACGACACAACTGCCCGTGCCGCAGCGAAAGTCCTCGACGACGAGAAGGTCGCCACCAATACCGAGGTCTTTAACCTTGCCGGAGCCGGCGGAACCGTGGGCCTGGCCCGCATTGTCAACGAAAAGGGCAATGGGGACCTGACCATGCTCATGGGACTCGGGGTGGTGGGCGCCAGCTACACCAACAAGTCCGAGTCCAAACTGACAGCCACAACCCCGCTGGCTAAGCTCATTGAAGAGCCTGGTGCCATCATGGTCAGCAAGGATTCACCCTACAAGACCATCGACGATCTGGTGAAGGCCTGGAAGGCTGACCCGGGCTCTATCGCCGTAGGCGGCGGTTCCTCCCCCGGCGGCCCGGACCACCTGCTGCCCATGCAGCTCGCGGGTGCGGTTGGCATCGACGCCACCAAGGTCAACTTCGTGTCCTACGACGGCGGCGGGGACCTCCTCCCAGCCATCCTGGGCAACAAGGTGGGCTTCGCAGCTTCGGGCGCCGGCGAGTACCTCCAGCAGATCCAGTCCGGCGAGGTCCGCGTCCTGGCGACTAGCGGTGCCGAACGGCTCAAAGCCGTCGACGCTCCCACCCTAAAGGAATCTGGCATCGACCTGGTATTCACCAACTGGCGCGGCATCGTGGCCCCTCCGGGAATCTCCGAGGATGACAAAGCCAAGCTGATTGCCGCCCTCGAAAAGATGCACGGCACCGCTGCCTGGAAGGAAACCCTTGTGAAGCACAGCTGGACGGACGCCTTCATCACCGGGGACGAATTCAAAACCTTCCTGACCGAGCAGGACAAGCGGGTGGCGGACGTCCTCACGAAGCTTGGCCTGGCGTGAGTTCGTCACAAACTTTGACTTCCAGGCTCAAAGGCCGCTCCGAGCTGGGGGTTGCCCTCCTGCTCGGAGTGGCGGGCGTCCTCGTCCTGGTGGATGCATTAGCCCTGGTAACTCCGTATTCTCAATCGGATCCCGTGGGACCAAAGACGCTGCCGTACATAGTGGCCGGCCTGCTCTTCGTCTGCGCGATCATGCTGGCAGTCAACGTGCTGCGCGGCGGACAGGGCGAAGCCGAAGGCGGTGAGGATGTGGATCTCTCACACCCCGCGGACTGGAAGACCGTCCTGCCGCTGGTGGGAGCCTTTGTCGCCAACATCCTGTTGATCGACTGGGCAGGCTGGGTCATCTCCGGGACCGTGCTGTTCTGGGGCAGTGCGTGGGCCTTGGGCAGCCGGCACTACGCACGTGACGGCATCATCGCGGTACTCCTGTCCGTGCTCACCTTTTACGGTTTCTACTTGGGCCTCGGCATACCGCTGCCCGCCGGCCTCCTGGAAGGGATTCTCTGATGGATGTCTTCTCCTCCCTCATGGACGGCTTTGCCACAGCACTGACCCCCATGAATTTCCTTTACGCTGTCATCGGTGTGCTCCTGGGCACTGCCGTCGGAGTGCTCCCAGGCCTGGGCCCGGCTATGACCGTTGCTTTGCTGCTCCCGGTTACGTATGTCCTGGAACCCACCAGCGCCTTCATTATGTTCGCTGGCATCTACTACGGCGGCATGTACGGCGGATCCACTACCTCCATCCTGCTCAACACCCCGGGTGAATCGTCGTCTGTGGTGACGGCCATTGAAGGCAACAAGATGGCCAAAGCCGGCAGGGCCGCCCAAGCCCTGGCGACGGCGGCTATCGGCTCGTTTGTGGCGGGCACTATAGGCACCGCTTTGCTGGCTGTCTGCGCACCGATTGTGGTGGAGTTCGCCGTCAGCCTTGGAGCCCCAAGCTACTTTGCCATCATGGTCCTGGCGCTCCTGGCAGTAACCGCCGTCCTTGGCTCATCCCGCCTGCGGGGCTTTGCCTCTCTGGGCCTCGGCCTGGCGATCGGTCTGATTGGCATGGATTCAGTCACCGGCCAGCGCCGTCTCACCTTCGGCCAGCCCTTGCTGGCTGACGGCCTGGACATCGTGGTGGTGGCAGTGGCCATCTTCGCCGTGGGCGAGGCACTGTGGGTTGCCGCACACTTGCGGCGCAACCCGCTGCAAATCATCCCCGTAGGACGTCCGTGGATGGGCAAGGAGGACTGGAAGCGCTCCTGGAAGCCCTGGCTCCGTGGAACGGCGTACGGTTTCCCGTTTGGTGCACTTCCGGCCGGCGGGGCCGAGATCCCCACGTTCCTGTCCTATGTCACCGAGAAACGCCTCAGCAAGCACCCCGAGGAGTTCGGCAAGGGCGCCATCGAGGGGGTTGCCGGGCCGGAAGCAGCCAACAATGCGGCCGCCGCCGGCACCATGACCCCCCTGCTGGCCCTGGGCCTGCCCACCAACGCGACCGCAGCCGTGATGCTGGCAGCCTTTGCTTCATACGGCATCCAGCCGGGACCCCTGCTGTTCGCCAACGAAGGACCGCTGGTCTGGGCGCTGATCGCGAGCCTCTTCATTGGCAACTTCCTGCTCCTGGTCATCAACCTGCCCCTGGCTCCCATGTGGGCAAAAATCCTACAGTTACCGCGGCCATATCTGTATGCGGGGATCCTGTTCTTCGCCACGCTGGGCGCCTATTCGGTGAACCTGCAGGTGTTCGATCTGGTGCTCCTGCTGGCCCTCGGTGCGCTCGGATTCATGATGCGCCGCTTCGGACTCCCTGTACTGCCGCTCATCCTCGGCGTGATCCTGGGGCCGCGGATCGAAGGGCAGCTTCGCAGGACGCTGCAGCTCAGCGCGGGCGACCCCGCCGGACTCTTTGGTGAACCGATTGCCATCGGCGTTTATGTCATCATTGCGATCATCCTCATATGGCCGCTGCTGTTCAAGCTGTGGCGCCGCAACCGTCCGGCCACCAGCCTCCCGTCCCCAAACGCCACTCGCGGATCCGAACCGACAGACGTGGCCCGCGGCTCCGTCAGCCATGGCAGCCACCGGGCCGACGGAAATTCCGACGGCGACGGCTAGTAAGTCCACGCCTTCCCCTCCACCGCCGGCGGCAGAAAACCACAAAGTACAGACCAGACCGCAGACCACAAGGAGCAACCATGACGATCGTGGTGGGATACGTCCCCACACCAGAGGGCGAAGCGGCGCTGACTCAGGCCATCGCCGAAGCCCGGAAGAACAACACCACCCTGTTGGTGATCAACTCCTCCAAGGGCGATGCCCTGGTGGACAACCGGTACGCCCAGGAGCCCGAAGTGCAGAGCATCGAGGCGCGCCTGGCCACCCACGGGATCGACCACGTGATCAAGCAGCCGGTCCGTGGCCATGACGCGGCAGCGGAGGTCCTCGATGCCGCGGAGGAGCACAACGCCGACCTCATCGTGATCGGGATTCGCCGCCGCACCCCGGTGGGCAAACTGATCATGGGCAGCACCTCGCAGCGGATCCTGCTCGAGGCTGATTGTCCAGTTCTGGCCGTCAAAGCGGGCATGGCGGGCTGAGCGGGCGTTACCTTCGATCCGAAGCTTGTTCGTGAGACCACACCTTAACGGTGCGGTTCAGCGAACAAGCTTCGGATTTTCGGCGTCTGGGCGTTCGAGATAGCAGTCATCTGACATCTAGGTTCATCACCGGTATACTTGAAGCTATGACTATAGCTACATTGGAACGCCCCCTGGCCGCCGTTACGGCCGACGAGGCCTCAGATGCCCGGTCCATCGACCTGCAGTTTTCCACTGCCGACGAGATGCATGAAGGCCTGGACAACGCCGTTGCCACGCTGATCGAGCCGGCAAAAGACGCGGCCTGCGGCATCCTTGTGACGCGCCTGCGCCCGGGACGCTTCACCGTGGCCCTGGACGAGTCGGTCCCCTTTGGTGAAACGTACGAAAGCATTGCAGCCTGAGCTGATTCGGCCCTGGATCCGGGCTTCGATCGATGCTTCGATCCCGCCCGCGATCCACGCAAAGAGTCCCCGACTTCCGTTACCGGAAGTCGGGGACTCTTTGCTATTTGGTCTTGTGTTCCTAACTCCTGCGGACCTCTACACCGTCGGATTTAAGGAAAAGTTCTTTTTCTGACGGAGTGGCCGGCACGAGCCACAGCACGTTCCCGCTCTGCGATACTTCTTCCACTTCGCCCGCCGCAATGACGTGCGCGTGTTTGATGATTTCCACCCGGTCCCCGGCTTTGAGCGTTCCCCACTCCGAGATGGTGGCCGAGTGGACATTGCGCCTCGACAGGACAGCCCCACGTGCTTTCATTTGAACTACTACCCCTTTGTATACGTCCTGCGCCACAGCCTCTTTGATGTGACTTTTACTACACCTTCAGTTCTACTACACTTCCCGGCGTCGAATTGTTCGTGTTGCACCATATTTCGACATTGGACGAATTTCTCGGCAGGACCGAAGGATATTCCCGCTCAGGCAAGAATTCCGACGGCGGATTCGGCGGCTGCCCGGACTCTTCCTGAGGCAACCAGACGGTCAGCTGCCTCCAGCTCCGGTGACAGGAACCGGTCGGTTCCCGGGCCTTCGACGACGGACCGCAGCACCCCGATCACTGCAGCGCCTGCCGGGCCGGGGAGGAGCTCGCCGTCGGACAGCTGCGTCCGCATGTCGATGGCGCGGGCACTCGTCACCAGTTCGATGGCCAGGACGCGGCGAAGGTTCTCCACGGCCTTGCGGAGCTTTCGGGCCGCGTGCCAGCCCATGGACACGTGGTCCTCCTGCATGGCGGAGCTGGGAATGGAATCCACCGACGCCGGGACGGCCAGGCGCTTGTTCTCCGAGACCAGCCCGGCCTGCGTGTACTGGGCGATCATCAGGCCCGAGTCGACACCCGGATCCGCGGCCAGGAACGCCGGCAGCCCGTGCGAACGCGCCGGGTCCAGCATCCGGTCCGTCCGGCGCTCAGCGATGGAGCTGAGGTCCGCAACGGCAATGGCCAGGAAGTCCAGGACGTAGGCCACTGGTGCGCCGTGGAAGTTGCCGTTGGAGCTGACGCGCCCGTCCGGCAGGACCACCGGGTTGTCGATGGCCGCGGCGAGCTCGCGGGATGCCACCATGGCGGCGTAGTCCACCGTGTCCCGCGCGGCCCCGGCCACCTGGGGCGCGCAGCGCAGCGAGTAGGCGTCCTGGACTTTGGAATCCCCCACCCGGTGCGAGGCCACGATCGGCGAGTTCGACAACACACGCAGCATGTTGTCCGCGCTGGCGGCCTGGCCGGGGTGCGGACGCAAGGCCGCATGCAGCTCCGGCACAAAGACCTGGTCCGTACCCAGCAGCGCCTCGACACTGAGCGCGGCGGTGATGTCCGCCGTCGTCAGCAGTTGGCGAAGGTCCGCGATGGCCATCAGGAGCATGCCCAGCATTCCCTCGGTGCCGTTTACCAGCGCCAGGCCTTCCTTCTCGGCGAGGGTGACCGGTTCGATACCGTGCCCGGCGAGCAGCTCGGCGACAGGCGCCTCACCCCGCCCGCCGTACGTCACGCCGTCGGGCCCTTCCGCTTCACCCTCTCCCATCAGCACCAGGGCGCAGTGGGACAGCGGGGCGAGGTCGCCGGAGCAGCCAAGCGAGCCGAATTCGCGGACCACCGGTGTGATGCCGGCGTTGAGCACGTCCACCATGGTCTGCAGGACGACGGGGCGGACGCCGGTGCGGCCGGATGCGAGGGTTTTGGCGCGCAGGAACATAATGCCGCGGACCACCTCGCGTTCCACGGCCGGGCCCATGCCGGCGGCGTGGCTGCGGATCAGCGATTTCTGCAGCTGGGTGCGCAGCTCGCTGGGGATGTGCCGGTTGGCCAGCGCGCCGAAGCCGGTGGAAATGCCATAGGCGGGGGTCTCGCTGTGCGCGAGTTCGTCGATGTGCGCGCGGACCTTCGCCACCGTGTCCAGCGCCTCCTGGGCGATGGTCACCTGGGCGTTGTGACGGGCGACGGCGACAAGGTCCTCGGGCGTGACGCCGCTGGAGCCGAGGGTGACGGTGAGCGGTGAGTGGGTGGTGACGGTCACTTTGTGATTCCTTCTTGCATCGGGATGCGGACGCCGCGCTCTTTGGCGACGTCGAGTGCGCGGTCGTAGCCGGCGTCGGCGTGGCGGATGACGCCCATGCCGGGGTCGTTGGTGAGGAGGCGTTCGAGTTTCTGCGCGGCGAGGTCGGTGCCGTCGGCGACGGAGACCTGGCCGGCGTGGATGGAGCGGCCGATACCGACGCCGCCGCCGTGGTGGATCGAGACCCAGGTGGCGCCGGAGGCGGTGTTAAGCAGGGCGTTGAGCAGCGGCCAGTCCGCGATCGCGTCGGAGCCGTCGGCCATGGCCTCGGTCTCCCGGTACGGGGAGGCGACGGAGCCGGAGTCCAGGTGGTCGCGGCCGATCACGATGGGCGCCTTGACCTTGCCTTCCTTGACGAGCTGGTTGAACAGCAGGCCGGCCTTGGCGCGGTCGCCGTAGCCCAGCCAGCAGATCCGGGCCGGCAGGCCCTCGAACTCGACCCGTTCCTGGGCCGCATCGATCCAGCGGTGCAGGTGCTTGTTCTCGGGGAAGAGTTCCTTGATGGCCGCATCCGTGACCGCGATGTCCTCGGGGTCACCGGAGAGCGCCACCCAGCGGAACGGGCCCAGACCCTCGCAGAACAGCGGGCGGATGTAGGCCGGGACGAAGCCGGGGAATTCGAAGGCACGGGTGTAGCCGCCCTTGCGGGCCTCGTCGCGGATGGAGTTGCCGTAGTCGAAGACCTCGGCACCGGCGTCCTGGAACTCCACCATGGCCTGGACGTGCCGGGCCATCGAGGCCTGGGCCTTCTTGGTGAAGCCCTCCGGGTCGGCGGTGGCCTCGGTATGCCATTCCAGGACCGTGATGCCTTCGGGCAGGTAGGACAGCGGGTCGTGGGCGGAGGTCTGGTCCGTGACGATGTCGACCGTGAGTTCGCCCGCACGGTGGCGGCGCAGGATCTCGGGGAAGACCTCGGCGGCGTTCCCGACATAGCCCACGGACCAGCCGCGGCGCTCCTCCTTGGCCGCCAGGACCTTGGCGATGGCGGTGTCGAGGTCGGTTTCGACCTCGTCGAGGTAGCGTTTGCCGGCGCGGCGGCGGAGGTGGCTTTCGTCGACGTCGACGATCAGGCAGGCGCCCTCGTTCAGGGTGACGGCGAGCGGCTGCGCGCCGCCCATGCCGCCGCAGCCGCCGGTGAGGGTCAGGGTGCCGGCGAGGGTGCCGTCCTCGTCTCCGGTGAGTTTGCGGGCGATCGCGGCGAAGGTCTCGAAGGTGCCCTGCAGGATGCCCTGGGTGCCGATGTAGATCCAGGACCCGGCGGTCATCTGGCCGTACATCATCAGGCCCTCGGCCTCGAGCCGGCGGAACTCGGGCCAGGTGGCCCAGTCGCCCACGAGGTTGGAGTTCGCCAGCAGCACCCGCGGCGCCCATTCGTTGGTCCGGAACACACCGACCGGCTTGCCGGACTGGACCAGCAGCGTCTCGTCGTTCTCCATGGTTTCGAGGGTGCGGGTGATCGCATCAAACGCCGCCCAGGACCGGACGGCACGGCCGGTCCCGCCGTAGACCACCAGGTCATCCGGGCGTTCGGCGACCTCGGGGTCCAGGTTGTTCATCAGCATCCGCAGCGGGGCTTCGGTCTGCCAGCTCTTGGCGGTGAGCTCGGTGCCGCGGGCAGCTTTGACCGGGCGGGCACCGGTAGTGAAATCGGCGGGTGCCATGAGGGACTCCTTTGTGTTCTGGGCGAGTACGAGGTTCGCGGTGTTGGGAAGAGGTTCTGTATCAACTAAAGCCGTTCCGGGCCGGGCCGGACAGGGCTTTCGGAGGGGTGGTGTCCGGGATTCCAGACCGCTGCGGGGTTCTGTCGGACCGTCGGCGAGGCAGAGCCAGCCGACGGGGGGCAGCACTACTTGGCAGGGCGGCCGTGGATGCGGACGGAGAGTTCGTCCGCTACTTTCTGGACCCGCGCGGCGAGCGCCGGCCATTGGTCCGCCGGCAATTTGTCCTCGAGGAACGTGACGGCGACTGCCGCCGTCGGCCATCCCACGTGGTCCGTGACAGCGGCGGCGATCGAGCCGAAGCCGGGCGTCACCTCGCCATGTTCGGTGGCGTAGCCGCGCTGCCTCACTTGGTCCAGGTGCGAGGACAGCGCGGAGTACTTCATGATGGCGCCCTCCACCTCATGCCGGGCGGTGAAGGCCTCGGCATTCGGGTAAAGCGCCCGGACCTGCGACTTGGGCAGTGCGGCGAGAATGGCGCGGCCGCTGGCGGTGAGGTGGCTGGGAAGCCGGACGCCGACGTCGGTCACCAAGGACGGGCGGTTCTTGGCCCGTTCCTCCACGATGTACAGCACGTCGCGGCCGTGGAGCACCGCCAGGTGCGCGCTCTCACCGATGACGTCCACCAGCGACGCCAGCAGCGGCCGGCCCAGGCGGGACAGCGGTTCCTGCCGCGAATACGCCGAACTCAGCTCAAAGGCACTGATGCCCAGCCCGTAGCGCTGCTCCTCGTGCAGATGGAGGACAAAGCCGTTCGCCTCCATCACGCCCAGGAGGTGATAGACGCTGGAGCGCGGCAATCCCAAGGACGTGGCAATGCTCGACGCCGCCACCGGCCCCCGCTTGGAGGCCAGCAGCTTGAGGATACGCAGGGTGTTCTCGGCGGCGGGGACTTTGGACGTCGCCCTTGGTTCACTGCCCGCCTCTGGCCTGGCTTCCGTGCTCGACACCACTGCACTCGACTCCACTGTGCCCTCCGTCATTTCTCGCGGGGCTTCCGGCCATGTCCGGGATCCCGTACTTAACCTTGCGCCCACGACCGGTCCCCTCATGGCCATCAAAACACGGCCGGTGTCCGGGATGCCAGACATAGCCAGTCGTGCGCCCCCTTCCCGCCTACTGGGCCTGAGTTGTCCTCCCGGCCCCGCTCGGGTCCGCTCGGGTCCGATCGGGTCCGGCGGCGTCCGGCGGGGTCGGATCGGGTCCGGCGGCGCTGGTCGTAGGCTGAAGCGTATGGCCTCAACCACCGATGTCCTCGCCGCGTACGATTCCCAGCTCCGCCGGCTGGTTCCCCCAGCCGTTCCGGCAGGCCACGAATATCAGCTGCTGGGACCCCTGCTACGCGTGACCGGACAGCGGCGGGGCTTCATCGAATCGGCTCGTGACCTCGGTGTGGAGGGAGGGATGCTCGACAGGATCGTCGAACAGCGTGAGTACTTTGCCGGCCGGGGGGGGAGGCCGTCGAATGGAAGACCCGGGCGCATGACTTCCCAGCTGATCTTGAGTCCCGCCTCCGCGCAGCAGGCTTCGTGCCGGAAGACCGCGAGACCGTCCTGGTGGGTGAGACGGCCGCGATGGCCGGTGAACCTGTGGTCCCGGAGGGTATCCAGGTGAGGCTTGCCCGCGAACTCCCTGACCTGGAGCGCATCGCGGCGATGAAGTCTGAAGTGTGGGCCGCCGATTACAGCTGGGTGGCCGCGGACCTGTCTGAGCGGCTGGCCTCGGACCCGGAAAACCTGGTGGTCTTCCTGGCCGAGGCCTCGGGGGAAGTGGTTTCGGCGGCCTGGCTCGAGATCAATCCGGGGACGGACTTCGCTGGCTTATGGGGCGGCTCAACGTTGCCTGCATGGCGCGGGCGGGGATCCACAAGGCTCTGGTTTTCGCACGCGCCCAGGTGGCGGCCGCCCGGGGAGTGAAGTACCTGCAGGTGGACGCGTCCGCTGACAGTGAGCCGATCCTGAGAAGGTCGGGGTTCAGGGCAATCACCACCACCACGCCGTTTGTGTGGGCTCCTCCTGCGAGGGGCGATAGCACTGGAGCAGCTGGATAGAGCCCGCCCCCGCGAGGACGAAATGTGATGCTGCACCACCAACTGCGCTCCCGTGACTCAAACCAGCGCCCAATCTGGGAACGAAGCTTCTTTCAGTGATGGTCCTGCAGCTGGCCATTGGGCAGGGATGAGTGGTCGGGCAGGTCCCGAGAAACCGCGCCAACGTGTTGAAGTCTGAGCTCTTCGAGAAGCTCCGGCGGCCAGGTCGATGGTTCCCAGTCGGGGTGTTCGCTTTGGTAGTGGCGTCCGGTGGGTGAGGTCCAGCCGGGTGGTTCGTTCTTTGTGGCGGTGGTGGGTTTCCAGGCTGTGGTGTGGCGGAGTCTGTGGTGTTTGTGGCAGGGTTGGCCGAGATTTGGGATGCCGGTGGTGCCGCCGTGGGCCCAGGCGAGAAGGTGGTCCGCTTCGTTGTCGAGGGAGTGGTTGCTGCAGCCTGGGAAGGGGCATTTTCCGTCGCGTAGTCGTAGCCCTTGGCGTTGGGCTTTGGTGAGCCGGTAGCTGGTCCGGCCGATCTCGAGCGGTGCGCCATCGCGGGGATCGATCAGGACGCGGTGGAAGGATTCGGCACCGTCGGCGATCAGGTGGCGGGCCATGGATGGCGGGATCGGCCCGTATCCGTCGAGCATGGCCGATTCATCGGTGAGGCCCAACAGCGCCATGACCGGGACCGTGATCAACACCTGCGCCCGCGGGGATGGAACACCGCCGCTCACGGCGATGCCCCCGGTCTCTTCGTGGCTCGTTTCGCCGGTCGCGCCGCCGCTCTTTTCCCTACCCTCATAACCGGTTCCGCTGCCTGCACTGTTGTTGGTCAGAAGCCAGGTGGCGGCGATGTCTGCTCGGAGCTGGCTGAGGTTCCGGTCCTCATGAGGCCCCTGCAACGCCCTGGCCACTGTGGTGGTCCGGTTCCAGATCCCCGCGGCGGTGTCCGCAGGGAGGTAGGCAGAGAGCCAGGCCATCCCGTCGCGGTCCGGGGCATATTCCAGGCCTCGGTCGGCTGCGCTCTTGATATGGCGTTTTTCGATGCTGACCGGGTGGTGGCGTTCCCGCCAGGTGCGGGCCTTGTGCCGGAACCTTCCGGGGATGAGCTCACCGGCCGGGCCACGTGCCGGATTCACCACGTGAGGGTCCAGGAAATGTGCCTCCAACGCCGCCGCGCCCGGCCTGTCGAGGTTGGTGGTTTCGTCGACCATGATCCGGGCGTGCTGCCACGAAATCGCCCCGGCCTGCAGCGCGGAGAACGTCAAAGGCAGGGCCGTGGTCAGCGCGTAGGCCTCGGCGAGGAGGGCCCCGGCAGCGCGTTCACTGACCGTCAGGGCACACGCGACCTCCGCGACCACGGCCATCTCCTGCCCGGTATGGTCCTCGGGCGACGTTGCAGGGCCCGCCAAAGCCTCGGCGGCGGCGGTGTAACTGGCAGCCAGCCAGGCCTTCAGTGCGGCACTTTTCGCGTCCAGCCGTGAGATCTCGGCCAGCCCGTCCAGGAATTCATCTGCCCGCCGACGCATAGGATCAGCCTCCCCGGAACAGCCGGAATCAGTCCCGTCCCGGAGCACCACAGCCAGCTCAGCGAAGGACACCGCAAGGGACTCCGCCGTCGCCACAGCTGCTCTGCTATCCATACCCAAATCATCCCGCGAGGGTCTGACAATAACGGCCAGGCTGAACGGCTATGTGCATAACCCTGCTGACGTCATTGTCGAAGTGTCGGCGGAGCTGGGCGGGGCTTAAGTGTCCCTTCGCGCTGGGCGCTTATGTGTCCCCTCGCGCCGGGGAGCTCCAGTGTCCCTTCGCGCGGGGGGCTCAAGTGCCCCTCGCACGGGGGCCTCAACTGTCCCCTCGCGCCGGGGAGCTCCAGTGTCCCTTCGCGCGGGGGGCTCAAGTGCCCCTCGCACGGGGGCCTCAACTGTCCCCTCGCGCCTGGTAATTGGGGACGGTGAGGAGCGTCAGATGCTGACAACAACCTTGCCGCGGACGCGCCCTTCGTGCATGTATTCGACGGCGGCCGGCGCCTCAACGAGCGCGTAGACCTTGTCCACGGCAGGCTTCACACTGCCGGCTTCAATGAGCATGGTCAGCGCCTCGAGATCGCGATAGTTTTCCGTCGAAACAAGCCCCTTGAATTTCTGCCCGGAGAACAGTGACACCAGCGGCGCACCCATCGAACGCTCAAACCCGCCGGTCAGGTTCCCACCGCCCTCGCCGCCGACGATCACCAGCGTGCCCCGCGGGGTCAGCACGCGCCGCAGGACTGCGAGCGGCCGGTTGCCGGCGGTATCCAGGATGACGTCGTAACGCATTCCGGTGCGGGAAAAATCGTCCCGGGTGTAGTCGATGACGTGATCAGCGCCGAGGGACCGGACCAGCTCCACTTTTCCGGTGCTGCAGACTCCTGTGACCTCTGCCCCGAACGCTTTCGCCACCTGCACCGCAAAGGACCCTACTCCCCCACCAGCACCGATGATCAGCACCTTCCGGCCAGTCGTCACCTGTCCGGCATCGCGGACAGCCTGCAACGCGGTTACACCCGAAATGGGTGCCACCGCAGCTTCCTCGAACGTTAGGTTCGCGGGCTTCGTGGCCACACAATCCTCCCTGGCGCAGACAAATTCCGCGAAGGACCCCTCACACGTACCGAACACTTCGTCGCCAAGCTGGAAGCGTGTGACGCCAGCCCCCACGGCCTCCACGACGCCGGCAACCTCACGGCCGCGGACCGGAATCTTGGGCTTCTTCAGCCCGAAGCCGAAGAGGCGGAGCAGGTACGGCCGCCCGGTCATAAGGTGCCACACACCCTGGTCGACGCCGGCCGCGCGGACCCTGATCAGTACTTCCCCATCACCCGGCAGAGGCAGCGGGATATCCCTTAGTTGGAGCACGTCGGCATTCCCGTAAACGTCCTGCACGATAGCTTTCATGATGCGTCTCCTTGATGATTCGGGTACTGGAACACGTCCTCGAGCGGCACGCTGAGCACATGGGCGATCTGGAACGCCATCTCCAGGGACGGCGAGTACCGGCCCTGTTCTATGGCGATGACGGTCTGGCGGGTGACGCCCACACGTTCGGCGAGTTCGGCCTGCGTCATCTCGCCCCGTTCGAACCGCAGGCGGCGGATTGAATTGGTCACCCGCGTTGGCTTCACCACGGCTGGAACCCCCGGCGGTAGGCGACGATCTTGGCTACGGAGCCCAGGATCGCGGACAACACAAACGTCAGGTAGATGACGTTTGCGATCCAGAAGTGGCCCACCGCGGCCATCGCCAGGAGCAGTGCCGCGACGCCGCCGATGACCACAAACGACTGCCCGATGTACTCGCCGAAACGGTAGATCTCCCTGTCGCGCTGGTCCTTCTTCCCGGCCTCCTTCGGCGAAAAAATGCCCAAGAGTATGTGCAGGGCGATGGACGCAGCAATGGATGCCCCGATGGTCCACAGCAGTGGAGCCACGTACGGAACCTCGGCAACGGGCATTGTGCCGGCCATGCCCAGGACGATGGCCAGATACACGCCATAAGAGCCCGTGGCCACCACCCCCATGATCCAGGCGCTCTTCTCTTCGAAGGACATTTCCGCTCCCGCCATTCCCATCGGATGTAAAACAAAGCTGACATCTCAAAAGTAAAGAAAACCAGACATTATGTCAATAGTTTTGGACTAGACGCCATAGGAAGTTCAAATGCCGGCCCCAAGTCTGAGATGGAAGACACGAACCGCCCGTGAGTCTCATCACGTAAGGCGCCAAAGTGATCTGCTGGTTGGCGATCCCCCTCCCAATGACGAGAAGGTATTTGTATGCAGCACGCCGCCACCAGGCAAGACACAGCCGCCCAAGACGCAAGCCCGGCCGAAAAGCCCAGTCCGGGATCCGGCGTCGCGCAGGTCCTGAACCGGGGACTGAACGTCCGGCACATCCGCTTCATGGCCCTCGGTTCGGCGATCGGAACCGGCCTGTTCTACGGCTCGGCCTCCGCCATCCAGAAGGCGGGCCCGGCCGTCCTGCTCGCCTACATCATCGGCGGCGCGGCGGTGTTTATGGTCATGCGGGCCCTCGGCGAGATGGCCGTCCGCCACCCTGTCTCAGGCTCGTTCGGCCAGTACGCCAGCCGCTACCTCGGGCCGCTGGCAGGGTTTGTGACCGGCTGGACGTATGTCTTTGAGATGGCGATTGTGGCCATCGCGGACGTCACCGCATTCAGCATTTACATGGGCTTCTGGTTTCCGCAGGTGGACCGCTGGATCTGGATCCTGGCCATCATCTGCTTCCTGGCCGCACTGAACCTGCTCAGCGTAAAGGTCTTTGGCGAGCTCGAGTTCTGGTTCTCGCTGATCAAGGTGGTGGCGATCATCGCCATGATCGTCGGCGGCGCCGCCATTATCGCGTTCGGCTTCCAGGCCGGCGGGTCCACCGTGGCGCCGGGACTCGGGAACCTCGTGGAGCACGGCGGGCTGTTCCCGAACGGCTTCGAGGGGCTCCTGGCCTCGTTCGCCGTCGTGATGTTCGCGTTCGGCGGGATCGAGACGCTTGGCATCACCGCCGGCGAGGCCGCGGACCCCAAGAAGGTCATTCCCAAGGCGGTAAACACGGTGCCGGTCCGCGTCCTGCTGTTTTACGTCCTGACCCTCGGCGTGCTGATGAGCCTCTTCCCGTGGAACGAAATCGGCAGCAACGGCAGCCCGTTCGTCCAGATCTTCAGCGGCCTGGGCGTCCCGGCCGCACCGCACATCCTCAACGCCGTGGTGATCACCGCCGCACTCTCCGCCATCAACAGCGACATCTTCGGCGCCGGCCGCATCCTGTTCGGGCTGTCCGGGCAAGGCCACGCGCCGGCAGTTTTCGGTAAGGTCTCGCGCCATGGCGTGCCGTGGATGACGGTAGTGATGATGGCCGGCATCCTCCTGGTGGGCGTGGTTCTGAACGCGGTCATTCCCGAGGACGTCTTTATCCTGATCGCCTCGATTGCCACGTTCGCCACCGTCTGGGTGTGGGTCATGATCCTGGCTTCCCATGTCGCGATGAAGCGGGAGATCGCGCGGAAGGGTCTGCCGGCGTCGGAATTCCCCTCCCCGTGGTGGCCCGCGGCCTCCATCCTGACCATCGCGTTTATGGCGCTGGTCATCGCCGTCCTGGGCGCCTTCGAGGACACCCGCGTGGCGCTGTACGTGGGCGCGGCGTGGCTGGGGTTGCTGGTCCTCGCCTACCGCCTGTGGGTCAGAGGTAACGGACGACGCCGGGCCGAGCTTGTGGACGAAACCTCACCGCTCCCGGTGGTCGCCTCAGCCCGCCGGAGCTAAGATCAGGCATGGTTCCGCTCTCAAACCTGCTGGCGTTTGCGCTGGCGTCCGTGGTGCTGATCGCCGTCCCCGGACCCAGCGTGCTGTTTGTGATCGGCCGTTCCCTGGCGGTCGGCCGGAAGGGCGGTGTCCTGACGGTACTGGGCAACGCGACCGGGCAACTGGTGCAGGTGGCTGCCGTCGCGCTCGGCCTGGGCATTATTGTGGCGCAGTCCGTGGTCCTCTTCAGCGTGGTGAAGCTGGCCGGCGCCGCCTACCTGGTCTATCTGGGCATCAAGGCCATCCGGAACCGTCGGCACAACTCCTTCAGCGATCGTCAGCCAGCGGCCTCCTCGCCACGGCGGCTGGTGGCGGAAGGCCTCGTGGTGGGTGTCACCAACCCGAAATCAGTGGTGTTCTCGTAGCAGTGCTGCCGCAGTTTGTTGACTATCCTTCCGGGGTCATTCCGTTCCAGCTGGCGCTGCTGGGGGCGGTGTTCCTGCTGATCGCCGTAGTTTCAGATAGCCTCTGGGCCGTCGCCGCAGGTTCAGCCCGCCAATGGTTTGCCCGTTCGCCCGGCCGGGTTTCAACGGTGGAGGCAACAGGCGGGGCTTTGATGATCGGTCTCGGTGGGACGTTGGCCCTAACAGGCAGCAAGTCCTAGGGACCCCCCACGCTCTCTCACTTTTGGGCGATTTGGCGCAACGCTCTCTCGTATGAGGTGAGAGAGCGTTTGCCCAAAACGTGCATTAAGTGAGAGAGCGTCCGGGAGTTGCGCTCGTGCTCAGACGGCGGCGAGCGCCGAGCGCCGAGCGGACTGCAACCGGCATCGGCGTTGTGGGCCGGCCGATCAGGGTGCGGAGGTCCGAGCCGCTGACCAGGAGGTCGCCACGGGCAATGCCGAGGTCCGAGTCCGCCAGGATGTCGGCGAAGAGCTCCGGCACGCCGAATCCGGCGAGGAGTCCTGCGTAGTCGCTGGCTGGAAGGTCCTGGTACACCACGGGCTTGTTGGCCGCGGCGCTGATTTCCTGGGCCAGTTCGGTGAGCGTGAACGCGTGATCTCCGCCGAGCTCGTAGATCTTGCCGGCCTGGTTTTCGGCAACCAGCACGGCTGCCGCTGCCTCGGCGTAGTCCACCCGGGCCGCGGCACTGACCTTGCCTTCACCGGCGCTGCCGGCTAGCGCGCCCTGGGCAAGGGTGCCCTGCAGCTGGTCGGTGTAGTTCTCGAGGTACCAGCCGTTGCGGAGAATGGCGAATGGAGCCCCTGAGTCCTTCAGGATGGTCTCGGTTGCCTGGTGCTCAGCGGCCAGCTTCATGCCAGTGGTGTCAGCGTTGGCCACACTTGTGTAGGCCAGCAGCTCCACGCCTTCAGACCTGGCTGCCTCAATCACCGTGCGGTGCTGGTCCACGCGCTGGCCAACCTCGCTGCCGGAAATCAGGAGAACCTTGCTGGCGCCCTGCAGGGCCAGCGCCACGGACGTGGCGTCTGTGTAGTCCATTGCCCTGACCTGGACGCCGCGCGCTGCGAAGTCGGCAAGCTTTTCAATGGACCGGCCGGCGGCCACAATCTCTGCCGCCGGAACGTTGCGCTCCAGGAGGGCCTCGACGACGTGGCGGCCAAGCTGTCCGGTTGCTCCGGTGATGACGATGCTCATGGGTTGGTTCCTTTCACCATTTCTTGGGGGGGTCACCTTCCACAACCAGCCGCACCGCCAATTACTTCCTGAAATACAGTACGCACTTTTAGGTAAGGTACTCACCTTTTGGTAAGTTATGGGTATGGAAGCGACTGCATGGCCCACCAACCTGCCGGAAGATCTCCGGGCACACCTGCCGGAAGGATTGGCCGACGGCGTGTTCCCGGCTGGGTGCCCCAGCCGCACCGTCCTGGACCACATCACCAGCAAATGGGGAGTGCTGATCCTCCTGGCGCTCTCCGAAGGTGAGCAGCGCTGGAGCGAACTCCGGCGCCGGGCCGAGGGAATCAGCGAAAAAATGCTGGCGCAGACCCTCAAGACCCTGGAGCGCGACGGCCTGGTCCTGCGGAAGGCGCAGCCGGTCATCCCGCCCCGCGTGGACTACAGCCTGACCGAACGCGGCTATGAGCTGTCCGGCCTGCTCGTCCCGCTCGTCACCTGGGCCTACAACAACGCTGACGACATCCTCAACGGCCAGCGCTGATTCCGGCCAGCGCCGACCCCTGAATCCCCTAAGTAGTACTCGTCCGCGAAGTCGAGTACATGTTACTGGTGTGACTGGTGTGAATAGCGCATAGCGTAAATGTAAGGTGCCAGCCAGGAATTGGAGGACCATCCTCTGCTGGGAGCGTTCCGGCAACCGCGCCGACAGTGAGCGGCGGACGAGCGCCGCGCTGAAGGAGTTTTTCCGATGGTCAACGCTGCCCGCAATCCGTCCCAACACGAACCTCAACATGACCGCCATGACCGCCTCCGCAGAGACGAAGCCGACGCGAGACAACCGCGCCTCATGGCAAGGGCCTGGAACCGCGTCCGCGCGGTGCCAGGCCCAGCAAGCCCCTACAAAGTCGGGGACGCCGTGGTGGGTGACGATCCCTTCAACGGCCGGCACGAGGGTGTGGTGGTCTCACGGAACACCGGCTCTGTCGGCATCGGAGCCGCAGAGGGCGTTGTCTACTACGATCCCCGCCAGGTCAGACGGCAGGAGTAGGCAACCGGCCCCGGCTACCGCGCCGACCAGCCGCCGTCCATTGCGTAGCTGGCCCCGGTGACCATGCCGGCGTGATCGGACGCCAGCCAGGCCACCAGGGAGGCAACTTCCTCCGGTTCCACCAGGCGTTTCACGGCGGACTCGGTGAGCATCACCTTGGCCAGGACCTCGGACGCGGGGATACCGTGCACCTTGGCCTGGTCCGCGATCTGCTTCTCGACCAGCGGGGTCCGGACGTAGCCAGGGTTGATGCAGTTGGACGTGACTCCGTGCCCCCCGCCCTCAAGTGCCGTCACCTTGCTCAGCCCTTCCAGGCCGTGCTTGGCGGAAACGTACGCGCTTTTGAACGGGGAGGCCCGGATTCCGTGCACGGATGACACGTTGATGATGCGGCCGAAGCCGTTGGCATACATGTGCGGCAGCGCGGCCCGGATCAGCAGGAACGGGGCCTCGAGCATCAGCGCGATGATCCGGCGGAAGTCCGCCGGATCGAACGCTTCGATGGGGCTGATGCTCTGGATCCCGGCGTTGTTCACCAGGATGTCGCAGTCCAGGCTCAGGGTGGCGAGCGCGTCAACGTCCAGCAGGTCAACGGCCCAGGCGGTGCCGCCCACTTCGTCGGCGAGGGCGGCAGCGCCGGCGGAGTCGACGTCGGCCACCACCACTTTCGCCCCGCGGGCGGCCAGTTCCCGGACACAGGCAGCCCCGATCCCGCTGGCGCCGCCGGTCACCACGGCCTTGCTGCCGTTCAGTGTGTTTTCCATTGCAGATCTGTTTCCCATCGTGTGCGCTCAATTTCCCTGCGGTGAACTGCTCAGGCAGTTCAGCGTGCGTCCGCCGGGAGCAGTCCCTCGCGGGCGGCGTCGGCCTTGTCCACGTCCTCCAGCGCGATACCCTTGGTTTCCTTCAGGCTCAGCACCGCCACGGTAGTGATCGCGCAGGCAACCACGAGGTAGATGGCCGTGGGCAGCCAGGAACCGGTGTCCTTGAGCCACTGGGTGGCCAGCAGCGGGGCCAGCGAACCGGCGAAGATCGAGGTGACCTGCGAGCCCAGCGAAACGCCCGAGTAGCGCATCCGGGTGGGGAAGAGCTCGGCCATGATGGCGGGCTGGCCGGCATACATAAACGCGTGCAGGCAGAGGCCGATGGTCACGGCCAGGACAATCACCACGGCGTTGCGGGTATCGAACATGGGGAAGGCGAAGAACGGCCAGGCCGCACCGGAGATGGACCCGATCAGGTAGACGGGCTTGCGTCCCAGCTTGTCCACGAGCCGTCCCACCTGCGGGATGACCAGGAAGTGGATGACGTGGGCGATCAGGAGTGCGAGCAGGAGCGAGGACGTGTCGTACTTGTGCACGCTCTTGAGGTAGACAATGGCGAAGCTGACCACCAGGTAGTACATGATGTTCTCCGCGAAGCGCAGTCCCATTGCCTGCAGGATGCCCTTGGGGTACTTGCGCACTACCTCGAAGACGCCGTAGCTGACTGCCTGTTCCTTCTCCACGAGGGCCTTGGCCTCCAGGAAGATGGGCGCCTCGGTGACGTGGGTGCGGATGTAGTAGCCAACGAAGACGATCACGGCGGAGAGCCAGAAGGCCACGCGCCAGCCCCAGCTCAGGAAGGCCTCGGGGCTCAGGGTGGTGGACATGACGAACAGCACCAGCGTGGCGAGGAGGTTGCCCACCGGCACGGCTGCCTGCGGCCAGCTGGACCAGAAGCCGCGGGCGTTGTTGGGGCTGTGCTCGGCAACCAGCAGCACGGCGCCGCCCCATTCGCCGCCGAGCGCGAAGCCCTGGATGAAGCGCAGGGCCACCAGAAGTGTCGGTGCCAGGTAGCCGATTTCGGCGAAGCCCGGGAGGCAGCCCATCAGGAACGTGGCCACGCCGACGATCACGATGGTCAGCTGCAGGGTGGGCTTGCGGCCCAGCTTGTCGCCGATCTGGCCGAAGACGATGCCGCCGAGGGGGCGGGCCACAAAGCCCACCGCGTAGGTGATGAACGCCTGGATAATGCCGTCCAGCTCATTGCCGCTGGCGGGGAAGAAGTACTTCCCAAAGACCAGGGTGGCTGCTGTGGCGTAGAGGAAGAACTCGTACCATTCCACTACCGTGCCCACCATCGAGGCGGCCACAATCTTCTTAAGCCCGGATCCCTTGGGTGCGGATCCGGCGGCATTGTCTGCCGAGCGCTGCTCTACGCTCATGAGTTTCTCCTTAGTGTCCACTTTGACACGCGCTGTGATCCACAGCACTAATGGCTCCACTGAGTATTACTGCACAAACTTGTGCCTTCAATGCCCAATCCAGCACCTGCTGTGTGCACAATTGCACATATGAAGGCGAATCCCGATGACCTCTTGGTCTTGCTTGCGGTGTCCCGCTCAGCAAAATTTACGACGGCGGCGCAAGTGTTGGGGCTGAACCACACCACCGTCTCACGCCGGATAGCCGCCCTGGAGAAGGCGCTCGGCGGCCGCGTCCTGGCCCGGGCGGCCGGCGGCTGGGAACTGACCGAGCTAGGCACGGAGGCCGTCCGCGTCGCCGAACAGGTGGAGGCAGCCGTGAGTGCGCTGGGACCGGCAGGCCAGGCACCGGACCCGATTACCGGCGTCGTGCGCATGACGGCGACAGACGGCTTCAGCGCCTACATCGCCGCGCCCGCCGTGGCACGGCTGCGCCGGAAACACCCGGGACTGAGCGTGGAAGTGGTGACGATGACCCGGCGAGCGCTGCAGCAACGCTCCGGGCTGGACATCGAAGTGGTGGTGGGCGAACCACAGGTCCACCGGGCCGAAGCCGTCCAACTGGGCGAGTACATGCTGGGGATGTACGCCTCGCGTGCCTACCTCGCCGAGAACGGGACGCCGGCGAGCGTTGCTGAGCTGACGGAGCACCCGCTGGTGTACTTTGTGGATTCGATGCTGCAGGTGGACGACCTGGACGCCCCCCGGCGGCTGGTGCCGGCCATGCGCGAAGGGCTGACGTCCACGAACGTGTTTGTCCATGTGGAGGCCACCCGCGCGGGCGCCGGCATCGGATTCCTGCCGTGCTTCATGGGCAATCTGCACAGCGACCTGGTCCGGCTGCTCCCCGACGACTTCGCCGAATTGCTCCCTTACTGGATGGTGCTGCGACCCGATTCGATGCGCCGCCCTGCCGTGGCCGCTGTGGTGCAGGCATTGCGCGACCAGACGGCGGCGCACCGGGATGCCCTGCTGGGCCGAGGCAGGAACTCCGGTGGTTGCGCTTGTCGAAACCCCGGATTTCGACAAGCTCAACCACCGGAGGCGTTCACTGCCGGGTCGTGACGCACCGGGGAGTTCGCGGCGAAGGCCCGCACTTGGGCGTCGTTCCAGATGTGGGCCGGGACGGCTCCGCCCAGGAGCCGGCGGGCCAGCTGCGGATCTCCGTCCAGCGGGGTGTCGCTGCCGGCCATCACCATGTTGCCGTAGCGGCGGCCCTTCAGCATGGAGGGGTCGGCGATGATGACGGTGTGTGCGAACGCGGCCGCGATGGCGGCGGCGTCTTCCCTCGCATTCCTTAGATCCGGGGCGTCGCCTGAGTTCACCACATAGATGCCGCCCGGCGACAGGACCCGCTTGATGTGGTCATTGAACTCGGCGGTGGTGAGCGGCCGCGGCGTGAGTGAACCGGCAAACACGTCACGGATGATGAAGTCGCGACTGTCCGGCGTGAGCGTCTCGGTGACCTCGCGGGCCTCCCCCACGCGCAGCCGCAGGAGCGGCGCCTTGGGCAGGTCGAACCAGCCGCGGACGTACTCGGCCAGCTTGCCGTCGAGCTCCACCACCACCTGCCGGGCGTCCGGATAGGCGGTGTGGAAGTACCGGGCCAGGGAACAGGCCCCGCCGCCCAGGTGCAGCCCGCGCAGCCGCTCGGTCCCGCCCGCGGCGGGCGCGCCGGACTTGGCGCCGCCCTTTCCGGACCTCGGCGGCCAGCGTGACTCAATCAGCGCCGCCATCCAGCGCATGTACTCAAAATCGAGGAAGAGCGGATCGGCGAGGTCGATGTGGGAGCTCATAACACCGTTGATCTTCAGGAGCCACCCGTTGGAGTTGTCCTGGTCCGCAACGAGCTCGCAGTCGCCGGTATCGATGTAGTAGACGCCCTCAACGGGGCCATCAGGACGGGTGCCCTTGGGCACCTCGATGACACCCGTCGTCGGACGCTGGCTGTTCCGGCCGGCTGACTTGCCGCGCTTTGCCATTACCCGTGTGCCGCTTCAGTCATGGATCAACCCTAATTGACTGCCCTGCGCCGGCCGTCCGGAACGGTCGCGGTCCCGGCGGCGGGAACACGGCCGGTTTGCGGGAACAGGGCTAGGTTGAGAGCGGCCGGTCCCGGTCGGTCCTCTCAGCCCGGTCTGCCCGGTCCCGGACACGCCGCAGTTCCTCCGCCCGCGTGGCGTCGGTGCCCGTGGCGTCGTCCGGATGCGCGTCGGGGTCCGGCCCAAGCGTCTCCGTGCGGGTGGCGTCGGTGCGGGTGGAGTCGGTGCGCATCGTGTCGGTACGCGCGTCCCCGTCCTGATTTATGTCGGGGTCCAACGCGTCCGCCTTCTGCGTGCGCTCGGCCACGTCCTCCCGGAGCGACCTGGCGCTGTCGGTCTTCTGCTCAGCCTCCTGCTTCAGCCTGGCCGCGTCCACCTGCGCTTGCTCTGCGTCGGCGCGGGCGCGGGTGGCCCGGGCTTCGTTCTCACGCGCATCGAGCTCGATGTCCTCGGCTTTCCGGCGCATTTCGGCAGCCTTTTCGCGGTGCGATTCGTCCCGTTTCAGCTCCATGGCCCGACGGCGACGCCCGGTCACCAGCCACAGCACGATCAGGACCAGCACGACGACGGCAACAATCACCCAAACCCACGATGTTGTATCCACGACTACGCACCCTTTCCACTTCGTTGTGACGGGGTCCCTGCGATGCCGGGTCGGCAGGCGATACGGACCCCTTTTGAAATTCAGGTAGGAAGGGTACTTACCTTCCGTTAGTAACCATGCTTACTATTTTACGGCCAGTATCGCTGGTTCTTAATCAACAACCGGCCTTCTTTGGAAAGAGAGAGCGAAGATGACAGAGAACCAAAGGCCCGAGGACTCGGCTTACCCGGCTCCACAGGCCACCCCCGGAACCACAGGAGAACGCGCCCCCAGTACGTTCCCCGCAGCAGCGCCACAGACGCGCGACACCGTCGGGACGTCCCGCAAGGATGCTGTCAAGGAAGAGGCCGGGGACGTCGCGCGGACAGCGGCGGATTCCGCGCAAAGCGTCGCTGAAACCGCCAAGACGGAAGCGGGCAACGTCGCGTCAGAGGCGAAGGCGAATGCCAAGGATCTCCTCCACCAGGCCCGCTCCGATCTCACGGAGCAGGCAGGCGCCCAGCAGCAGAAGGTAGCCAATGGCCTCCGGTCAGTCTCGGACGAACTGCACGCCATGGCGCGTGCATCGGACCAGCCCGGAGTGGCCACGGACCTGGTCCGCCAGGCCGCGGAGCGTTCCTCGTCGGTAGCCTCCTGGCTGGACGGGCGGGACCCGGGCTCGCTCTTGGATGAAGTCAAGAGCTTCGCCCGGCAGCGCCCCGGGACGTTCCTGCTTCTCGCGGCCGGGGCTGGCGTCCTCGCTGGCCGGCTCAGCCGCAGCCTGAGCGCCGGCGCACCGGAGTCCGCAACGCACTACGCTGGCGCCCGCGGCCAGTACGGCGGTGGCCAGTACGGCGCCGGCGGTCAATACGACAGCGGCTACACGCCGTCGGCCGGTGGGACTGTCCCGCCCCCGCCGGTACAGCTGCCCGGCCCGGCCACCACCACGGCAGGATACGACGGCGGCACGCCGGGGAGCAGTTACGGCGACCCTTCGCGTCCCGCCAGTCCTCTCGACAGCCCCCAACTCGCGGCACAGCCCTTCTCGACCAACCGCATTGCCGACGACCCGTTGGCCGACCGGGAGCTCGCCGACGATCCTATGGCCAACGACCCCCTGACCCGCGACCGCTCAGCGGACGGCCAGGCTGGCAGGCTGTGATGAGCAGCCAGATACCTGAACCTCCTCCGTCGGCGGCGCACGCGAAGGCGGACAACACCTCGTTGGGTGACCTGCTCGGTGAGGTGACCCGCGACCTGTCCACGTTGATGCGCCAGGAAGTGGAGCTTGCCAAGGCCGAACTCAAGGAATCCGCCAGCAAGGCAGGCAGGGGAGGTGGCATGCTGGCCGGCGCCGGCGTAGCTGGCCACTTCGTGCTGCTGTTCCTGTCGATCGCCCTCTGGATCGCGTTAGGCGAGCTGATGGGACTCGGCTGGTCCGCCGTCGTCGTCGCAGTCATCTGGGGCGTCATCGCCGCCGTCCTGGCCTCCATCGGCCGGAAGGAACTCAAGACTGTGAGGGGCATGCCCCAAACCGCTGAAACACTCCAGGAAATTCCCCCAACCCTAAAACCCGGTGAGGTAAGACGATGAGCGACAACCCGGACGATATCCGTTCAGATATTGAGGCAACGCGCGCCCGCCTGGGCACGAACGTGGACGCGGTGGCGGACAAAGTGACGCCGTCTAACATCGTCCACCGCCAGACAGACAAGGTGAAAGACGCCGTCTTCGGAGTGAAGGAGAGAGTCATGGGAACAGCCGACGACGTCACCAACCGCGTGCACAGCGGAGTCCACGCCCGGACTGACAGTGCAGGCAATGCACTCAGCGATGCAGGCGCCGCCATTGGTGACGCTCCGCACCAGGTGAAGGCCAAAACACAGGGCAATCCGATGGCTGCAGGCCTGATCGCGTTCGGGGCCGGCCTGCTCCTGTCCTCACTGATCCCTGCCAGCGAGAAGGAACGCGAAGCAGCGGATGCCCTCAAGTTTGCCGCCGAACCGTTGACCACCCAGCTGACCGAGGCCGCGAAGGACATGGCCGAAGGCCTGAAGGAACCGGCACGGGAAGCGATGGAAAACGTCAAAGCAACGGCAGCCGACGCCGCCGAGCATGTTAAGGCCGAAGGTCAGGTTGCGGCAGCGGACGTCAAGGACCGCACTGTCGACGCCAGGGATCACGTCCAGAACACGTAACGGCACCAGCACCGCCAGCAGCACAGACAGGCCGGTTCCGCCTCCCCCGGCGGAACCGGCCTTTCCCTTTCCAACCCCGAGAGGACACACCATGGCCGCTCACGATGCACCCGAAACCAGCACCGCCAAGGCGGGCAGCGCTCCCGCACCCGACGACTCCCGGAAACCGGACAGCCCCACCGACGTCACCAAACCGTCGTGGAAGTACATCGCCAAAAAGACGCTTCGGGAGTTTAACAAGGACCAGTGCCCGGACCTCGCGGCATCCCTGACCTACTACGCCGTGCTGTCCTTGTTTCCTGCAATGCTCGCGCTCGTTTCCCTGATCGGCCTCTTTGGGGACCCCGAAAAAACAACCACGGCCCTGCTCGAAATCGTGCGGGGCTTCGCCCCTGCTGAGACGGTGAATACCGTTAGCGGCCCGGTTGAGGAATTGGCGAACGCGCCGGCGGCAGGATTGACTCTGGTCATTGGCCTGGGAACAGCGCTGTGGTCCGCTTCGGGCTACGTTGGCGCCTTCGGTAGGGCGATGAACCGGATCTATGAAGTGGACGAGGGCCGTCCATTCGTCAAGCTGCGCGGAACCATGCTGGCTGTTACGCTCCTCGCCGTAGTCATCGTGGCACTCCTGGCAGGCATGCTGGTGCTCAGCGGACCTGTGGCAGAGGCAGTCGGCGACCTGATCGGGCTCGGTGGCGCGTTCCTCACTGTCTGGAACATCGCGAAATGGCCGGTAATGGTGGCACTCATCATTGTCATCATCGCGGTGCTCTACTACGCCACTCCCAACGTCAAGCAACCCAAGTTCAGATGGATGAGCCTTGGCTCCGGCATAGCCCTGTTTATTTTCCTGCTGGCCTCGCTCGGCTTCGCCTTCTATGTGGCCACCTTTGGCAATTACAACAAGACCTACGGCGCACTTGGCGGTGTGATCGTTATGCTGCTCTGGTTGTGGATCCTGAACATGTCTCTTTTGTTCGGGGCAGAATTTGACGCCGAGATGGAGCGGGGACGGCAACTCCAGGCGGGAATCGAGGCCGAAGAAACCATTCAGCTCCCGCCGCGGGACACCAAGAAGAGCGAGAAGATGCAGGAGCAGGAAGAGGACGACATCCGGCGCGGCCGCGAGCTGCGTGAGCGCCACGGGAACGGCCCGGATCAGGCTGGATCGGACGCCAGTACGGGACGAAACGGCGTCAAGCGGGTCTAGGCAGGGCCCGCCACTTGGAGGAAGATCAATATCAGCAGATTCCTTCAGTTTTCCCGGGCCTTTGACGTCCCGGGTGTCTGGCGGGGTCGGCGGCGAGGTGGCCTCTTCTGAGACCGAGGCCAGTCCCCCCAGTCGTCGTCGGCCCCCTCATTTTGTCCGTTTCTCAGCGTTCGAACGCCACGGCGGACTCCATACCAAGGGCCAGCAGATATGCGCCGAAGCCCTGCGGCGCCCGGGCCTCGGTCCGCCCTGAGGTCAGGACCCGCACCGTATCCGTGGACGTTATACGGAACCCGTGGCGGCGCAGCCGTGCGGCCAGCGCCCGGTCCTCGTGCGAGCGCTGACGGGGAAAGCCACCAGCGCGAATGTAGGCCGAGGCCCGCACACCGAAGTTCGCACCATGCACATGGGGGTGTTCCTCCCTCAACGGATGCCGGGCGTGCCAGCGCCTCAGGAGTTCGCCGTCCATGCCCTCCGGATCCGGTTCCACCGTTCCCAAGACTGCATCGGCGCCGCCGTCAGCCAGTTCCACCTGGCGCAGGAGCCAGTTTTCCGGAACGCAGGAATCGGCGTCGGTATTTGCCAGCCATACCCGTCCGGCGGTCTGCGGTCGGTCCGCCCCCGCACTGTCCGGCAGGCGCCCTGTGAGGAGCAGGTTGATCCCTGCCCGCCGGCTCCTCCCCACGCTGCGGAACGCGACCGGCAGCAGGGTGATGCGGCGATCCGCCGCCGCAATATGCGCCGCCACGGCGCCCGAGCTGTCCGTGCAGGCGTCCAAGACCACCACGATGGCGACGTCTGTATCCGGCTGACTGTGCTGCAGGGCATCAGCTGCGGCACTGACCGCTGCCAGGGCACGTGCCAGGTGGGGTTCCTCGTTATGGACCGGAATAACCACGGCAACCTGCGCGATCCTGTCCATGTCAGGACACCGGAGGTCCGGGATCGCCGGCATCGCCGGCATCGCCGGGAGCCACGAGCGTTTCCAGCACAAAATCGCGTTCCTGGTACAGACCGCCGGTGGGCCACCGCAGCCGGTTCCGGGCCAGCGCGTGGACCGAGTCGCCGTCGAGCTCCCATCCGGAAACCGGGTGCCGCCAGTGGCACAGCAGCAGCGTGCCGTCCGGCGCCATCGATTCCTTGATCCGCTGCAACAGCAGATCAAACTCTGCAGCGGACAGGTAGTAGCCCACTTCGGAGACCACTACAAGGTCGAAGCTGCCCCCGGGCCAGTCACCGGGGAGCGTCAACTGCCGTGTGGAAACCCCGGGGAACGGCGCGAGCCGCCGGGCCGCAAGCTCAAGCGCGGTGTTGCTGGCATCCACGGCAAGCAGCCTGGTGCATCTGGTGGCCAATTCGGCGGTCAATGTTCCGATGGAGCAGCCGATTTCCAGGCCCGACAGGTAGTTCTCCTGGGGCAGCGCGGCGAGGGTGAGCGCGCGCTTGCGCCGCTCGTACCAGCTGGTGGTGTACTCCCAGGGGTCTTCGGACTTCGCGTGCACGGCGTCGAAGATCCGCTGCGCGTCCGCGCTGGTGTGGGGAAGGGATTGGACCGGGCGGGCCCCGGGCGGCGTCCAGGCGAATGTCTCAAAAGCGCGCCTGAAATGCTGCAGCAGCCCCTCGCCGAGGAGCACCTCGTCCCCGTCCAGCCCGGACAGCGGACGTATCTGGCTCGCGTGTGAGTCCATGGCGGACCTCTTCGCCGCCCGCTGATCAGCACCCAGCGGAACGCGCGCCCAGGACCGCCAGGCAGGGTCCTCCGGGGAGGCCCACAGCCAGTACCAGATGGGATACTCCAGCAGGGCGTGCCCACCTTCGCCGGCGACGTCGGCGGCCACCGCACCAAGGGCGTTGTGGTCCGCATGGCCGTCGTCTCGGTACGGGGCCACAATTGCCAGGTGCTGCGGTGGACCGGGGAGCCGGCCGACGGCCTCCCGCAGCCGGGCGGCGATTTCCGGCGTGAGTTCTTGCAGGCCCCGGTCCGGCAGCCCGAGGAAACGCCAGCGTCCGGCCAACCCCAGGACTCCCATCGCTGCCGCAAACTCCTCAAGCCGGACGGCGGCGAGCTGTTCAGGCGTGGTTGTCGCCGAGTCCGGGTGCGAGCCCTCCCCCGCCGTGCACAGCAGCACCTCGACGTCGGCGCCCAGCGAGTGCAGCAGCGCCAGCAGGCCCCCGGCGCCCAGGGTCTCGTCGTCGGGGTGTGCCGCCAGCACGACGAACCGCATGGCAGCCAATTCCTGCTGCCCCAAGGGCAACTCCGCCATAGCCGCGAGCCCGCTCGCCGCCCAACGGGCCTCATCAGTCCCCTGGTCCGTGTGCGAGAAGGTCACCACAGATGCTCCCCCTTCAACGTCAGCTTTCCCAGCTGTGCATCGTCCCGCATGGCATGGTGCTGGCGCACGTACAGCGCCAGGTCCGCCATGCGCTTGGCATACGGTTCGTCGAACGCCAGTGGCGCCGGTCCCCGGTTCCGGCTGACAAGGGACAGGACACGCTCGACGGCGGCAGCTACGGTTCCGCGCACGCGTAACGCTTCGCTCCACGCGCTCCGGTCCGCCGCCGGGTGTGCCCCTGGCTCCTGTCTGTCTTCCCTGACTTCCGGGCTTCCGCCTCCGGTCTCCCGTGTATCTTCCCCGGCGGACAGGCTGCCGTCGTTGGACAGCTGGCCGTCGTCGATGAGGGCCGCCGTTCGCGCCAGGTACTGGAGTGCGGCGGTGAGGATCCTGTCTGTCTCGCCCAGGGCAGCCAGCGCGATCTGGTCAGGTTCGCGGCCGGACTGAGCTGCGGCGACCAAGGAGTTCTTGTAGTCCCGCGCCACGCCCACGGCGCCCCCGAGCCAGCAGGCTGCTACCCCCATGCCACCCCAGGCGAAACCGGGCCGGCTGAAATACCAGCTATCGATGCCCAACTGCTGTGCGGGCACCTGGCTGAAATGGACAGTCCCGCTGGGAATCTCGCGCAACCCGCGCGCCACCCACGCCGACTCCTCACACGTCACTCCCGGATGCCGGAGGTCCACCGCAAAGGCGGCTCTTCCGCCGGTTTCGGTGTAGGCAGTGATGACGGCCCGGTCCAGGAGCGGCGCCAGTGAACACCACGGCTTGGACCCGCTCAGCAGAATTCCGGCGTCGCCGGTCTTGGCCTCGAGGCGGAGTCCCGGGCCCTCCGCGGCAAACACTCCCCAAGCGCCCGCGCAGTCGGCCGGAACAGCGCCCGCCCGATGGTTCCCCGTCTGGGCAAGAATCGCTTGGGCATCCATATGCGGTTCAAAAACGCGGCCTGCGGCAATATCCACCGCCGCGACGGAAGCGAGCAGTTCCCAGAGGCGGGCAGTTTGTCCGTCCCCTGGCTGAGGCCAATGGCTTCCCGAGTCCCGGGCCAGGGCCAGAAGTGCGGGAACATCGCCAGATGCGGCCGCCACGGACTCGAGCAGGGGAACCGTCCAGGCCAGTTCCGTTTGAGTTGAAACCAGCCGGACGGGCTGGTGGGATGATGCAGTCACGCTGACGCCTCTCTGCACTGCCTACTTAGCCGCCGGTTCGGTGACGGCCGCGGACGGAGTCATGGTTTCCGCGTTGACCATCCACGCGAGCCGTTCCAGGCGTTCGATGGCGGCATGCAGCAGGTCCGCGCTGGTGGGATCCTCTTCATCCACGTCATCGTGGACATCCCGCATTGTCTGCACTGTCCGTTCGAGCCTGGCAGTGACCAGTTTGACGGCGTCCTTCGTGGAAATCAGGCCGCCGGTGAGCTCAGCAAGACGCGTGTCTGCGGCTACGGTGTGGCTCCGTCCGTCGGGCAGGGCGTGCAGGGCCCGCATCCGCTCCGCCGTCTGGTCCGCAAACAGCCGGACACTGGCGATGATCTCGTCGAGCTGCAGGTGAAGGTCGCGGAAGTTGGTGCCCACTATGTTCCAGTGGGCCTGCTTGGACTGGAGATGCAGCTCAATCAGGTCCGTAAGGACCATCTGAAGATTGCTGGCAAGGGTGGGTGACGCTTTCATCGTGTTCCTCCACTGCAGGCGGTTCCGGACAGGCATCGGCCGGACAGTCATTCTAAGCATACTTAGCAATATTCTGGATGAACGGATGCAGTCTGCGCCCAGAAGTCAGCCGCTCGGGGTCACTGGCTTGCGGTTAAATGCTTGCGGTCAGCACTTAGCGGACGCGTGCCAGAGCGAACCCGTCCCAGCCTTTGGACCCGACCGTCTGGATCACGGTGGCATCGAGCTGCGGATGCCGGCCCAGCAGTTCCAGGGCGCTGATGATCCCGGGGGCATTGATCTGGTCCATGGAAGGATCCAGCACCGCGCCCTCCCAGACGGCGTTGTCCAGGACCACCACGGTTCCCGGCCTGCCCATGCGCACGGCCCACTCAAGGTACGCGGCGTCGTTTTCCTTGTCCGCATCGATGAACACAAAATCGAACGGCTCCTGGCCCTCCGACTGCAGCGCGGCCAAGGTGTCCAGGGCGGCGCCCACCCGGATCTCAACTTTGTCCCCCAAGCCGGCAGCCTCCACATTCGCCCTGGCGATGTCCGCATGTTTGGCGAGGTATTCGCACGTCACCAGCCGGCCGCCGTCGGGCAGTCCCTGCGCCATCCAGATGGTGCTGAACCCTGCGAGCGTGCCGATCTCCAGCACCCGGCGGGCGCCGGACAGCTGGACCAGGAGCTTGAGCAGCTTGCCGGCGTTGGGCGTAACTTCAATGGGCGGCATCCCTGCGTCGACGGCGGAGCGCACCGCCTGCTTAAGTGCAGAGTCTGGGTGCACCACCGTGGTTGTGAGGAAGTCTTCCACTGCCACCCACCCAGGCTGGGTCTTGTGCTCAAACATGGCCACAGTCTGGCACGCAGGCACGCGACGGTCTAGGACTCGGCGTAGGCACCAGTCTAGGAGCCGTCCGAGAGTGCCCCTTCAAGGCGGTCCACCTTGGCGCTGAGCTCGCCCTTATAACCGGGCCGGATGTCTGCCTTGATGACCAGTGAGACACGGCTGCCAAACTTTCCCACGGCTTCGGTGGCGCGCTTTACGACGTCGAACACCTCGTCCCATTCGCCCTCGATGGTGGTGAACATTGAGTCCGTCTGGTTGGGCAGGCCCGACTCCCGGACGATCCGCACGGCGGCCGCAACGGCGTCGTGCACTGATGCGTCGGTGGGACGCGATCCCCCTGCAGGCGTACCGGACGGGGCGACTGAAAATGCAAGCAACATAGGGCAAGTCTGCCATGTGGCCCAACCCGAAACGGGTCTGGTGAGGCCGGCGAAGCGTCACATACGTTGCTACCCTCCGGTAACCGTGAAGGCTGCCTGCGGCATTGCTAACCTGAACGAATGAGCATTGCTGTCGTCCGCAAGCCACTACGCGCAGACGCTGCCCGGAACGTGGACAAGATCATCCTGGCCGCGCGCCTGTGCTTCCGCGAGCATGGTCCCGAGGTTCCCCTCCAGACCATCGCACTGACGGCAGGTGTTGGCCCGGCCACCCTGTTCCGGAACTTCGCCGACAAGGAGGAGCTGGTCCTGGCCGCCCTCAACCGGCAGCTCCGCGAGACCGTGGACCCCGTTATGGCGGACGCGCTGGCGGACATCGACGCAACTGCGGGACTGCTGCGCGTCCTCGAAGCCATCATGGCCGCGGCCAGCGCTGATGCCAACCTGCTGGGCGCCGTTGCGGGCCGCCGCGAACTCCTCACCGGCATCACCGGCTCGCTGATGGATTCCATGAGCGTCCTGCTTGGCCGCGGCCAGGGTCAAGGCACCCTGCGTTCCGATATTTCCATGACCGACATGTTCCGCCTGCTCGCCATGCTGATCGGCGTCGTGGACACCATGGAGCCCGGTTCCGACGCCTGGCGCCGCCCGCTGGCACTGATCGAGGACGCCATCCGCACTGAACGGCCCCACCGCCCGTTGCCCGCGCATGTGCCGCTGCCCGCCCCACAGCTACAGGGTCCACAGTTCACCTGACACCCGCGCCCTCCCGCCGGACCACCACCACGGGCGCCCCATTGTTGGTGTCCAAACGTTGGATTAGACTCAGGTAAGGTTACGCAGCCAGCCTCTGAATCTTCTGAGGGAGCATGAGTGAAACACCTCCAGCGCAGCCAGTCCAACGCCATCGTCCGCCGATGAACCAGACACACTTGTCCCAGATTATCCACGACCCCCGCGGCCCCGAGGAGATCCTGCCGTCGCTGGCGGCGGAGGACCTGGCCAATCTGCTGGACGCCCTCTACCAAAACCTCGACACTCCCACCCCGGTATTCGGTGCGCAGGCGTGGTATGAGCTGGCCGTCGAGGAAAGCGCCCGCCGGACCGGGTCGCCAGAGGATGAGCAAACCGCCTGACCGGCCTACGGCCCGGACCACGAGGGTGGCGGTGCCGTGCTGACGATGAGCCCAATCAGCTGGCGTCGCCCCCGGGGTTCTTTTGTTGATGTTTGGTTTCTTCGGGCGTGTTCTCCTGCGGCCCGGCGCTGCCTTTCCCCTCCGCCGGGGGAGGCTCCTGGCCGTGCTTGTGAGGCTCATGATCGTAGTGATGGGGCACGTGCTCCTTGGCCTCCAACAGGTGCTGCTGCAGCTTCTCCTCCGCATCGCGGCGGCGCCGGGAAGTATCCCGCAGTTCCCGCGTCGATTCGGAGACAGTGGTGTCATAGACCGGCCGCGGCTTCGGGTCTGCAGCCTGGGGGTTGTCGGTTCCGCTATCCGGATCCGGGGTGTTGGGCTCTGGCTGTTCGTTCATCTTGACTGACTCCTTTAGGCCGTAGCGACAGCCTCACGCCGATACACCGGCCGGCCATCAATCGTCAGGTTCCGTTTCCCGGTTTCGGAGTTCGGCCCGTACGGCCGCGTGCAGGGCGGTGATGTTTGCTCCCTGACTGACGTCCAGAGCCAGTCTCATCCGCTCGGAGAGTACAACCAGGTCCTCCGGCGGCAGGTCTGCCAGAGACCGGAACCGGGTAAAGAAGCGCTTGACCGGAAGCCCGGCGCGCCATCCATCACGTGCTGGACGGCGGGTTTTGCCGGGTCTCGCACCGGCTGGGTGCAGCCTTATTTCCATGGTCAGCGCTCTCACGAGAGTCCACGGCCAACTGCATAGCCAGGCCCATGCTATAACGCATATGAGCCGCACCACCAGTGCTTCGGAGTCGGTTTCACCTGGCGGTCAGTTCCATCCGATGAGCCGCAGCAGGGCTGCGGCACCGGCTCCCACCACCACCACCAGCAGGAAGGGCGCCCGGAAAGCCAACACGACGGCTGCGGCGGCGAGGGCTCCCAGCCGCGCGTCGGCGGCCAACGTCTGGCCGGACGCCACAGTGTTGACAATGGTCAGGGATGCCAGAAGTCCGATGGTCATGGTGCCGGCGATACGCGACATCCGGGGGTCCTTCAGCAGCTTCGCCGGGACGAAATAGCCCACCAGCTTCCACGCGTAGGCAAGGAAGCACGCCAGCAACAACCAGATCCAGAGATTCATGCGCCCGCCTGCCCCGTCTGCCCGTGGCTGTCCCCGTGGCTGTCCCTCTGATTGTCCAGGTGCGCGTCCCGGTTTTTGTCCCGACGCCCATGGTGCTCGTCGTAGGGATCCACGTCCGGCTCCAGGCCTTCATCACTGCGTCCGTGGCTGAACCAGCCGATCAGTGCAGCCACCACGGCGGCGATCAGGATGGGCACGCCTGCGGGAACGAACGGCACGGCTACAACCGTGGCGAGTGCGCACACCACGGCAATCGCCGCCGGTTCCCGCCCCTTGAGCCGCGGCCACAGCAGGGCCAGGAATGCGGCCACTGCCGCACCGTCCAGGCCCCACTGTTTGGGATCACCCAATCCGCTTCCTGCGAGGGCCCCCACGGCGGTGAAAAGGTTCCAGAGTACGTAGATGCCGATGCCGGCCGTCCAGAAACCGCGGCGTTGCTCGTCGGGGTCGGTCTGCCCGCTGCTGGTGGCGGTCGACTCGTCAATGGTGACTTGTGCGGCAACATACTTCCGCCAGCCCGTCGGATGCAGGAGGGCGTTGAGCTGCATGCCGTAGATGCCGTTCCGCATGCCCAGCAACGTGGCTGCGCTCATGGCGGCAATTCCGGAGCCTCCACCCGCCACCACACCGATGAACGCGAACTGGGAACCGCCGCTGAAAAGCAGCAGGCTGAGCGCCATGGTCTGCCAGAAATCAAGACCTGAGGTGACGGACAGGGCGCCGAAGGACACTCCGTAGAGGCCGGTGGCGATGCTGATCGAGATTCCCACCCGCACGGCGGGCGAGGCGAGCAACTTCACCGCCGTCGTCCCGGGTTCCGCAAGCTCCAAGCCCACAGGATGAGCGGCAGCTGAAGCGGAAACCGGACGGTTTGTACCTTGCGCTGCGTCGGGGATCCGGCGGAGCCATAGGCGCGGCGAAGTGCGTCCACGTGGCCGGCCAGGAATACCGTGAACATTGCAGTCACGGCGGTGGCTGTTGCCCGCCGTGACACCGGGATCAGGAGGCCGACGGCGGCACCCGCTTCCAGCAGTCCGCTCACCGCAATCCATTCCTCCCGTGACATCACCGCCAGGGGCCGCCTGCCGCCGTCGGGCGCTGGCACTTCGTGCCCCTCCGGCGACTCGCCGCCGGCACCTGGAGTCTCGCGGCACAGATAATCCGGGACCACCTGTTCGAAGAACCGTGGCTCGCGGAAGTGCTTCATGGCGCTGGTCATCAGCAGCGCGCTCATGGCCGCCGCGGACACTGTTTGGGTGGCCCGGGCGGACCAGCGAAAAGGCATGGGTCCACTCAATCACAGCGCCGCCCCGGGGGCTAAACAGCAGCGGCTGAACGGCAACGACTGAACAGCAACGACTCAGGACGGCAGCTGGACCTGTTGCCCGCTCGATTGCAGCTGCGCCAATACCCTGGCTGGTTTGTTCGTGGTGATCTCGTGGATTCCCAGCCCTTGGCAGAGCGCCACATCCCGTTCCGAATCAACGGTCCACACGCGGAAGCGGCGACCGGACTCCAGCCAGCGCTGCACGGTCCGGGCGTGCTCGCGGACGTACATGATTCCGGGCCCCGCGAGTCCCACGTCGCACTCGTCCAGGATGCGTTCGCCTTCCAGCTGCGCCGCCTTCATCAGGTTGGCGATGGCGCCGCCAGCCAGGGGGCCGAGGCTGAGTTCGTCGCGGAGTTCGTCGACGTCGATGTCGTCCACCAGTTGGCAGATGAATTCGGCCGGCACACTCCGGAGCAGGTGCTTTACGGAATCCGGGCTGAAGCTCATGAACGTCACCTGGATGTTGTCCACCGAGGAAGTTCCGTCGTCCCAGCCTTCGCCCCGGAGCACGTCCAGCACACGGTCTTCCAGTTTCAGCTGGTAAGGACTGGGGTGCTTGAGCTCGATTGCCAGGCCGATCGGCCGGCCAGCGCCGCGCAGGATGTCCAGGAGTTGAGGGAGCGTGAGGAGCTGCTCTGACTTTGCGCCGTATTCCTCCGGGATCCGGGCGCCTTTCCAGGACGAGAAGTCCAGCAGCCGCAACTCCGCCAGTGTTCGGTCAGCAACAGGTCCGGTTCCGTCCGAGGTCCGGTCCAGGTTGGCGTCATGGAGCAGCACGGCGTGCTGGTCCCGCGTCAAGTGGACGTCGCACTCCACCCCGTCCGCGCCGTCGGCAATGGCCTGGAGGTAGGCGGCGCGCGTGTGTTCGGCAAATGCAGCGCTGGCGCCCCTGTGGGCAAACACCAGCGGCCGTTCCGGCTCAGGCTCCTCGAATGTCATGAGGACACGCTAGCGGACGCCGCCCGGTGGCTCGGCGCTAGGCTGGGCACATGCAGGTGAACTCTGAGCCAACTACCCGCCAGGACCCGTCCCGGCCCACAGGTCCGGCGCCGCGGCCCCCCAAGGGGGGCGCCGCCGTCGTCGGTCATCAACTCAGTGCCGGGGACGTCGAAAAGGCGGCAGCGCTGCGGAAAATGAAGCTTGTGGCGCTGGGACTCCTCATTGCCATGGCCGTCATTTTTGTGTTCGCGTTCGCGCTGCAGAAGGAGTATCCGTGGCTGCAGTACGTCCGCGCCGCGGCCGAAGGCGGCATGGTGGGCGCGCTGGCCGACTGGTTCGCCGTGACCGCGCTGTTCAAGTACCCCATGGGCATCAAGATCCCGCACACCGCCATTATCCCGCGCCGCAAGGACCAGATCGGGGCGTCGCTGGGCGAGTTTGTGGAGACCAACTTCCTGTCCGAGCAGGTGGTCCAGGAGAAGCTCGCTTCGGTGGACGTGGCGCGGAAGGCCGGCCAATGGCTCGCCGGTCCGGGCGGCGCCGAGCGCGTGGCGAAGGAGGGTGCCGCCGTCATCCGCGGCGTGTTCAAGGTATTGAACGACGACGACGTCCAGGCGGTCATCGAGGGAATGGTGCGTAAGCACCTGCTGGCTCCGCCGTGGGGACCGCCGGTGGGCAGGATGGCGGAACGGATTTTTGCCGACGGGCACCACCACAAGCTCGTGGACCTGCTGGTGGACCGCGCCGCGGACTGGGTGGACGACAATCACGAAACCGTCAGCCGGCTGGTCTCCGACCGGTCCCCCACCTGGGTCCCGCAGTTCGTGGACGGGCTCGTGGGCGACAAGGTGTACGTGGAGATCCTCAAGTTCACGCGCGCCGTCCAGTCCGATCCGAACCACCAGGTCCGGCAGCAGATCGACAAATACCTGAACGACCTCGCGCAGGACCTTCAGCACGATCCCGCGATGATCGCCCGGGCCGAAGACATCAAGGCACAGGTTCTGGGAGATCCCGAGGTCCGCGAACTGGCCTCCCGCACCTGGGGAACCGTGAAGAGCGCCCTGCTGTCTGCGGTGGACGATCCGGACAGTGAACTGACGGTTCGGTTCAAGACGGCGGTGCGCGATTTCGGCTCACGCCTGGTGAACGACGCCGAACTGGCCGGCAAGGTCAATGCCTGGATCGGCGACGCCGCCGGTTACCTGGTGCGGACCTACCGCTCCGACATCGCCGGCGTGATCACCGATACCGTGGCCCGCTGGGATGCCGAGGAAACGTCGCAGAAGATCGAACTCCAGGTGGGCAAGGACCTGCAGTTCATCCGGATCAACGGCACCGTGGTGGGCTCACTGGCCGGGCTGGTCATCTTCAGCGCGGCGCACCTGGTGTTCGGCTGACCTGGCCCTTCTAAGGCAACGCGGGGCGGTTACGCGAAGGACTCCAGCTGCACGCCGGCCGCTTCGAGCCCGGTACGAACACCGGCGGCCATTTCCACGGCCCCGGGGGTGTCGCCATGGATGCACAGGGAGTCGGGCCGGACCTGAACCACCGTTCCGTCCACGGCCACAACTTCGCCCTTCGTCGCGAGGCGCACTGCGCGCTCAACGATCGAGTCGACGTCGTGGAGGACAGCACCAGCCTGGGAGCGCGGCACCAAGGTCCCGTCCGCCTGGTAGGCGCGGTCCACAAAAGCCTCAATAAAAACCGGGTGGCCGGCTTCCTTGGCCTGGATCAGCAGCTGCGAGCCCGGCAGGCCGAGGATCGGCAGGCCGGGGTCGTAGGCCTGGATGGCGGCAACCACGGCGGAGGCCTGCTCGGCGTCGTGGACTAGGCGGTTGTACAGGGCGCCATGCGGCTTGACGTAGTCAACGGAGGCCCCGACGGCGTGCGCCACGCCGTCGAGCGCGCCCAGCTGGTAGAGGACGTCACCGAACAGTTCGTCGAAGGACATGTCCAGCGACCGGCGGCCGAAGCCGGCCAGGTCCCGGTACCCCACGTGCGCACCAACGGTGACGTCGAGCTCGAAGGCGGCGCGGCAGCTGTCCAGCATGGTGACGGGATCCCCCGCGTGGAAGCCGCAGGCCACGTTCGCGCTGGTCACCAGCCGGAACATGGCGGCGTCGTCCCCCATGTTCCACGAGCCGAACGATTCGCCGAGGTCAGCGTTAAGATCCAAGGTTGTTGCCTTCCAAAGTAAGTTTTTCCGGTTCCGCCGCCACGGCCTTGAGCTCCCCCGGGATGGTGTCCGGCATCGGACCAAAGGCTTCCTTGGCGTTGGCCACCACGGCACGGCCCATTATGAGGTTACCGGCACCGCCCACCACCGCGCCGATGCCGAACGGAAGCGCCCGGCCAAGCAGCGCCGTGCCCTGGCGTTTGAGCAGGTTCTTGAGGAAGGCCTTCTGGATCTTGTTCCGAATGGCACCGAAGCCCGATGGCATGGACTTGGTCAGCACGTTGCCCCATGCCTGGGTGGCGCTGGCTCCCTTGCCCATGGCCTGGCCGCTCAGCGTTCCCAGCAGTGAAGCCCCCTCCTCGCCCAGCATGATGGCCATGACCATGGTGCTGGCCTTTTCCGGGTTGGTCAGCCGGATGCCATGAAGTTCCGCCAGCGAGGTGGCATAAAGTGCCGTGGCTTCGAGGAAGCCAACGGTAGCCACGGCGGAGAGGCCCAGGGAGGCCACGGTTCCGACGCCGGGCACAACGGCGGTTGCCCCGACGATCGCACCGCCGCCGGTCACCGCCCGCAGGTAGTCGCGTTCGAGGATCTCCGCGAGCCTGGCGGCGCTGGCGCGCGGGTGTTTGCGTTGCAGCCGCCGGACGTAGGCGAGCACCAGCGGCCGCTGGATTTCGACTGCCCGGAGGAGCATGTTGTGGACTCCGGGTTTCGGCTTGCCGTCGGCGTCGAACACCGCGTTGTGGGCGGTCTCCTGTGCGATACGTACTGCGGGATTGCTGCGCTTGGCCATGGTCACCTCTGCTTCGGTATTGCTTGTGTCCGCCGGCAGTTTTTGGCTGCGGCCCTGCCTTAACACTAAGGGTGCTTAAGAGTAAGCGGTCCCGGCGCCGGGCCCCGGCGTTGAGTTCCGCCAAAATCCAGCCCAGCCTAGACTTGCCCTATGCCCACACTCCAAGCGCTGCGGCCCTTTGCGCACCGCGAGTACCGGGTCCTCATCGCGGCGCTGGCCATCTCCATTTTCGGATCGGGAATGTGGGCTGTCGCCATGGTCTACCAGGTGATCCACCTCGGCGGCGGCCCGCTGGAGCTGTCCCTGGTGGCCACTGCCGGCAGCATCGGCCTGGTGGCCTTCGTGCTCGCGGGCGGGATCGCCGCTGACCGCGTGCCGCAGCGGCTCCTGATCATTGCCGTTGAAGGCGCCAACCTCGCCGTTATCGCGGCGATCAGCGGGCTGGCCATGGCAGGGTGGCTGCAGCTGTGGCATCTCGCCGTGGGCAGCTTTGTGCTGGGCGTGGGCGCCGCGTTCTTCTTCCCTGCCTACTCCGCGATCCTGCCGCGCATCCTGCCGCCCGAGGACCTGCTGGCCGCGAACGGCATGGAGGGGACCATGCGGCCCATCCTCCAGCAGGCGGCCGGACCCGCCGTCGCGGGCGTGGTGGTGGCGGCGCTCTCGCCGTCGCACGCCGTGACCGGAGTGGCCACCTGCCATCTGCTGGCGTTCATCGTCCTGAACTTCCTGGGGCGCCATGCCCTGGACGCACCCGACAACGGGGCCGACGGCGGGGCTCACGGCGGGAGCACCGGGGCCGGGGAAGACGCCGGGGCAACGGGCCACGCGAAAACGTCCTTCTTCCACGACCTCCGCGAGGGCATCAACTACACCATCCGCACACCGTGGCTGCTGTGGACCTTGCTGTGGGCCTGCGTTTCCGTGCTCTTCCTGATCGGTCCCATCGAAGTGCTGATGCCGTTTGTGGTCCGCGACCAGCTCGGCGGCGACTCGAGAATGTTCGGCTTCCTGCTGGCCGTGATGGGCGTGGGCGGGGCCGTCGGCTCGCTGGTCACCGCATCCCTGAAACTGCCGCGCCGCTATCTCACGGTGATGATGGTGTCCTGGGGTGCGGGCAGCCTGCCGCTCGCCGCCGTCGGCTTTCTGGACAGCTTCTGGACCGTGGCCGCCGCAATGTTCGTCTGGGGCGCCACCGGCAGCGTGGGCATGGTCATCTGGGGCACGCTGCTGCAGCGACGCGTGCCCAGCCACCTGCTGGGACGGGTCTCCAGCCTGGACTTCTTTGTGTCCCTCGCGCTGATGCCCATCTCCATGGCACTGGCCGGACCGGCAGCCGAGGTCTTCCCCATCTGGGCAATTTTCCTGGCCGCCGGCGTCGTCTGCCCCGCCCTGGCGGTGATCGCCATGATCGCCGCCCGGATGCCCGCCGACGAACTGGCCCACCCGCTGGACAGGCAGGTTGAAGTGGAACGCACGACGGCGGCAGGAGACTGACGCACCCCGTCACCTGAGGCGCGCAATCACGTCAGGCGCGCAATCACGTCAGGCGCGGAACCCCACAATGGGGAGGCTCGCCGTCGGGGGTCCGCTGGGGAAGACAGTGCGCTCCGGAACCTCAACAGGCTCCAGGGCAATCCGGACCGGTTCCGCGCCGATGCTGAGCACCTGGCCGCGGACATCCACGTCGAGCGGTCCGCCGCTGCGGACGCTCAGTGTCAGTGCACCGGCGTCGAGCTCCACCAGCAGCAACCGGCCCTGGATCTTCAGGTGGAAGGACAATGCCTCCCACCCGGCCGGGAGCCGCGGATCGAAGAACGGCAGGTGGCCCTGGTCCCGGAGCCCGGCGAAGCCGGAGACCAGCGAGCTCCAGACACCCCCGGCGGAGGCGATATGCACGCCGTCGATCGTGTTGCCGTGGGTGTCGTCCAGGTCGATGAAAACGGCGTTCGTGAAGTGCTCCAGGGCGGCCTCAGGGTGCCCCACCTCGGCAGCCATGATCCCCTGCACGCAGGCGGACAGGGTGGAATCGCCGGTGGTGATGGGATCGTAAAAATCGAACGCGCGGCGCTTCTCCTCGGCGGAGAAGTCCTGCCACTGCAGGAACATGGCCAGCACTGTGTCTGCCTGCTTCAGCACCTGGTGCCGGTAGATCACCAGCGGGTGGAAGTTCAGCAGCAGCGGGTACTTGGACCGGGGGGTGGTCCAGTCCCACGGCTCCAGGGTCATGAAGTCGTTGTCCTGCGAGTAGACCTGCAGGTCTTCGTCGAAGGGCAGGTGGATGCGGGCCGCGGCCTGCTCCCACAGCTCGCGTTCGGCGTCGTCGATCTCCGGGTGGTCCAGCGCCGCAGCAGCGCGCAGGTTAAAGCGGGCCATCACGTTGGTGTAGAGGTTGTCGTTGACAACCGCCGTGTACTCATCAGGGCCGGTAACGCCGTGGATGTGGAAGGCCCCGTCCTTGCCGAAGAAGCCCAAGGCGGCCCACATGCGGGCGGTTTCGATCAGGAGTTCGGCACCCATACCCTCGCGGAAGGTTTCGTCGCCGCTGGCCCACAGGTAGCGGTTGGTGGCGAAGGCGATGGCCGCTGCGATGTGGAACTGCGCCGTGCCGGCGGCGTAATAGGCGCTGGCTTCCAGGCCGTTGATGGTGCGCCACGGGAACAGTGCGCCCTCCACGCTGAGCTCCTTGGCCCGGATTTTGGCGGCTGGCAGCATGTCGTGCCGGAACTCCAGGACCTGACGGGCGCCGTCGGGGTTCGTGTAGGTGAGGTAGGGCAGGAGGTAGACCTCCTGGTCCCAGAAGTAGTGCCCCTCGTAACCCGATCCGGTGACCCCCTTTGCGGGGATGCCGGCGATGTCCGCCCGCGCGGTGGCCTGGGCCAGCTGGAACAGGTTCCACCGGATGGCCTGCTGGAGCTCGGGCTGGCCACCCACCACGATGTCCGAGGTGTCCCAGTACGCGCGGTAATGCTCGCGGCTCTCGGTGAAGATGTCCTCCACAGACCGGAGCCCGGCTTCGGCGGCCTCCGCCGCGTCCCGGTCCGAGTCCTGGACGCCGCGGCCGGCGGCATAGCTGACGCTCTTTTCGAGCCGGAAAGGCTCGTCGGCGCGGACGGCAAGGACGTACCGGACGCTGCTGTCGTCTTCGCCTGCAACGGTCTCAAAGGGCTGGTGGCCGGCGGAAGTCCAGTGGTCCACGGCGATTCCCACGCGCTGCCCGGATTCCGCCGCTTCCCAGGAGAGACGGAGCGAGCCGTCGCCGCCGTCGGTCCTTACCGGCAGGAGAACCCGGCCTGCGTGCCGGCCTGCCCGGCGCGGGTCATGCGCCGAGTGGTCCTCCACAGGCTGGTCCTGGCGGTTGATGACGGAGGACGTCACGTCGGCGGAAACCTCGCGGTCCGCGGCGACTTCGAGCGAGATGCCCAGGCTGCCGCGTGAGGCGAAGCCCACGGCGCGGCGTTCTGTGGTGGTCACCGTGGCGCCGGACCGGCACAGCCACGTGATCCGGCATTCGTAGATGCCGGTGGCGAAGTCGACGGAGCGGCGGTAGTCCAGCACGGCTGATTCGGCGAGGGTCAGGCTCTCGCCGTCGATGATCACCGTGAAGTTGTTCGCGTCAGGGATGTAGATGATCCGCTGTCCGGTCCGGGCGAAGCCGAACGCGTTCTCCGCATGCTTGATGTCCCAGATCTCATGGAGGCCGTTGATGAAGCTGCCCGGAAGGTCTGCGTCCGAGGCCGCCCAGTGCGCACCGCGGATACCCAGATGGCCGTTGCCCAGGGCAAAGAGCGTCTCAAGGGTGCCCGCGCTGCCCGGCTGGTGCTGTGTTTCCACAAGCTGCCAGGAGGTGTTGGGGAACCGTTCACGGTCCGCGGTGATAAGAGCCATGGTGTTGGGGTCCTTTGGCGTTGTGCGTTGCGGGGAAGTGCTTCGTGCCTGAGGCCGGGGGAGCGTCAGGCGGCGATGGCTGTTAGAGCAGTTCGTCGAGGTCGTTGACCACGCTTGTGGCTCCGGCGTCGAGCAGGGTCTGCCGGCCGGCGCCGCGGTCCACGCCGATCACCGAGTGGAACTGCCCCGCGTGTCCGGCCTGGACACCCGAGACGGCGTCCTCAACCACCACGCATTCTTCGCTGGGCAGGCCCAGCAGTTCCGCGGCGTACTGGTACGTGGCGGGGCTCGGTTTGCCGGGCAGGCCCTGGGCCGCAGCCACCACACCGTCAACCACTATTTCGAAGTACCCGTTCAGGCCGGCGGCTTTAAGCACAGCCGGGGCGTTCCGGGATGAGGAGACGACGGAGACCTTGAGTCCGCGGTCCACGGCGGCTTCCAGGAAGCGCACCGAGCCTTCAAACGGCTCGACGCCGGCGCTGACGATGTCGTTGAAAACCTTGTTCTTCCGGTTGCCCAGTCCCTGGACGGTGGTGTCCTGCCCGGGGATCTCGGCGGAATCTTGACCGGTGGTGCCGTCACTGGGCTCGCCTTCGGGCAGCACGATGCCGCGGGACGCCAGGAAGTCCCGGACGCCGTCGAACCTGGGCTTGCCGTCGATGTGATCGAAGTAATCGTCCTCGCGGTAGCCGGGCACATCCGGACGGGACGCCAGGAAGCCCTCGAAGAGTTCCTTCCACGCCTGTTCGTGGACAGTGGCTGTGGGGGTCAGCACGCCGTCGAGGTCGAACAGGATGGCGGAGGCAGTGGTCCAGCTGGTGCTTTGGGTTTTCAGAACGTCAGTCATGCGCGGTGTCCTTTCAGACGGCGGGCAACAGGCGGGATGTCACGGGCGGGATGTCACTGGGCGGAAAGTAGTGGGGCTATGTAAGCGGGGCTGTGCATACAGGCGGAACGTGGAAGGGCTGGCAGAAAAGCGGCGGGCAGCAAGGAGGGGTCCAAGCAAGGAGCGGAGAGGGGCGGCCACGATGCCGCCGGGGTCAGCAGAGGCGGCTAAGGGCCACGGTAAAACCACGGCGGGCCGATGGGCTGCTGTTTAACGTCTTCTTCCATCATGAGCGCCTTGGCACGGCCTGACAACTTGGCGGAGCAGGCATCGCGGCGCAAGGCGGGCAGGAGGCCTGGATAGAGGCCTGGCACATGGCACCTGTCCGGCTGCCCTTTCCGACGGTTTCCAATGGCCCGCAAAGAGCCGGCCACCGACGAGTGTAAGCGCTTACAAATTTCGCGCGCAACTGTTTTTTCTCATATTGCGATACGGGGCACACGCCCGGGCGGGCACAGGGTTCAACCGATCACGCGCTTGGACCGATGACGCAGTTCAGCCGGGCACGTAGTGGCGCAGGAACGCGCTAACGTCCACCATCTCCGACTTGCTCATGGCGTGGCCCATGCCCGGATACGTCCTGGCGGTCAACCGGGTGTTTTCGTTCAGCCATTGTCCGGTGTAGGCCGTGGCGTCCTCATTGATCACCAGGTCCGCCTTGTCCCGCCCCCAGAAAAAGGGCGGCGGGGCCGTGAAGGATTCGGTCAGGGACAACAGCTCGTTTTCCAGCACAAAACCGGAAAGCCCAACCGTGGCCTTGTAATCCGCGGGATGGAGCCGGAGCAGCGTGCTGGCCATGGCCATCCCCTGCGAGTAACCCAACAGACTCACGCTGCTGTGCTGGCCCCTGACGGAGTTAATCCACGCCTGGACGGTGTTGGTGGCCGCGATGACATCCGCGAAATCGTTGGCCAGGAAGTAGTCCAGCAGGAACCAGCCGTAGTGGTCGCCGATCACCATGGGTGCGCGCAGGGCAACACAAGTGAACTCGGCCGGCAGGTATTCGAACAGCCGCACCATCCGCGACTCATCGGTGCCGTAGCCATGCATCATGACCAGCAGCGGCGTGCCGTCCCGTTCGCTTTCCGGCTTGGACCACGTAACTGTTTCCATCGGATCAGCGTAGCCAGTCCAGCGGGCCAGCGGCTCGCATCGACTCCTGCCGCGAATGTGCCGGAAAAGCCGCCCGCCGTGCTTGGCTCTCTATTCTGCCCCGGACCCGAGGTGCCCGGCCGCATCCTTCTGGACCGCAGCAGCCTTGGATGAGAAGTCGGCGATGGTCCGCAACTGCTCGTCGCTGTAGCCCTCCAGCAGGGCCGCCAGCCCGCCCATGAATCCAGGAAATAGGGCGCCGCGGCAGAGGCCTGGTCACCCACCAGTTCGATCAGCACCTTGCGCCTGTCCTCCTGATGCCGGACGCGCCGGGCCACACCCTTGGCCTCAAGCCGCCGCATCAGGCCGGTCACGGATGCGGGGGCCAAGCCCGGCCGCTCGCCGAACTCCCCCGCCGTCAGGGGGCCGAAGCGCATCAGAATGTCGATCGCCTTGCCCTCGGTGGCCGAGAGTCCCCGCAGTTCGGAGAACGAAATAAATCAGAAGGAGAACAGCCATGTTGAACTGCCTCATCATCGGGTCCGGCGTCGCAGGGCTGGCGACGGCCCTGTCACTGCAAAAGGCGGGGCACACGCCCGTTGTCTTCGAAGCGTACGGCGGCCCGTCGGACGGCGTCGGAGGCTTCCTTACCGTCGCCGTCAACGGCTTCGACGCCCTGGACACCCTTGGGCTGAAGCACGCCGCGGCAGGGCTGGGGTTCAGCACGCCGCGGATGTCCATGTACCTGGGCTCGACGGGACGCCACCTGATCGACTTCAAGTACGGCGGCGCCCTGCCGGACGGGACCACCGCCCGCACACTGACGCGCTCCGAGCTATACGGACTGCTCCGCACGGAAGCGACGCGGCGGGGCATCCGCATCCTGTACGGAAAGGGGCTCAGCTCCGTGACCGAAACCCCCGACGGCGTGACCGCAGGATTCGACGACGGCACGTCCGCCGAAGGCCACCTGCTGATAGGCGCGGACGGGCTGCGGTCCACCGTCCGGACTGGGTCTACCGTCACCACATCGACTGGGGAGCCGGGCACGACTCGGGATTTGAGGCCAGCGTTCCGCCCAACACCGGACACGTAAGGTAGCCTGACGCTGGAAAGCATGCTTAGCAAGTGCGGCGCACAGGATGCTGCCGCGCGTAGTACCGCCCCTCCAAGATCAGCGGACAACAAGGAGCAAGTCATGAGAATCGGTTCCTCCATCTTCCTTATTGCACTCGGCGCCATCCTGGCCTGGGCCGTCGCCCCGGGACTCATCCCCTTCATAGACCAGGTCATGGTTGGCTACATCCTGATGGCTGTTGGCGTGATCGGGCTGATCGCCTCCCTCATCCTGGCCTCACCGGGCCGCAGCCGCCGGGTCAGCGAAACCCGTTCGGTGGTTGATCCCAACACCGGCGAGCGCATCACCCGCAACGAAAGCCGCGACGGCGGTATCTAGGCTCCACAACCACCCGGACGCCGGGCCGGACCACACAGGCCCGGCCCGGCTTTTCCGTTCCGCGCGAAGACCCGGCCTGCGGACTTTGTTTCTTGTGGGTTTCCATTGACAAACCAACATAAGCGAAGATAAAGTCAAGTAATTCAACATCATGTGATGCCAATCACTGGACGTCACAGCCGCTGGGATTCAGCACTTTACGCAATGGAGGGTACGTGTTCGCCGAGGAGCGCCAGCAGAAGATTGCCGAGCTAGTCGCGGGCACGGGCCGGGTCAGCGTGACCATGCTGGCGGAGCGCTTCCGCATCACCACCGAAACCGTCCGCCGCGACCTCGCCACGCTCGAAACCACCGGCACCGTGCGGCGGGTCCACGGCGGAGCAGTTGCGGCCGACCGCTTCAGCACCACCGAGGAAAGCATCAACGAACGGACCATCCAGCGCCCGGACCAGAAGATGCGCATCGCGCAGACTGCACTGGCCCTGATCCCCCAGGCCTCGTCCGGCAGCATCCTGCTCGACGCCGGTTCCACCACCGAAGCGTTGGCCGACCTCCTCTCCCGCCGCGCCGCCGTCGAACCTTCCGCCGGCGAAACTGGAGCCGAACTGGTGGTCATCACCCACGCCGTTCCCATCGCAGCCAAACTGTCCAGCGCTCCCGGAATCGCCCTCCAGATCCTGGGCGGCCGCGTGCGCGGCCTCACCCAGGCCGCCGTGGGACAGTCAACAGTGGAGGCCGCGCAGCGGATGCGCCCGGACATCGCCTTCATCGGCACCAATGGCATCCACCCCACCTTTGGCCTCAGCACGCCCGATCCTGAAGAAGCCGCCGTCAAGGCAGCCTTCGTCCATTCGGCACGCCGCATCGTGGTGCTGGCCGATTCCTCCAAGCTGGACGCAGAAACCCTAGTCCAGTTCGCCTCCCTGAAAGATCTGGACACCTTGATTACAGACAGCGAGCCCAGCCCCGAACTGGCGGCAGCCCTGACCGAGGCCGGCGTCGACGTGGTGATCGCGTGATCGTCACCTTCACGGCCAACCCCAGCCTGGACCGCACGGTGGCCCTGCCCGGACCCCTGGAACGCGGCGAAGTCCAGCGCGCCGTCTCGGTCAGCCAGGAATCCGGCGGCAAGGGCGTCAACGTCTCCCGCGCCCTGGTTGCCTCCGGCCTGGAGACCATCGCGGTGCTCCCGGGCGCCGCGAGTGATCCCGTCCTCGCCGGGCTGCTCCACGATGGCGTGCCGTTCGCGGCCCTTCCCATCGACGAGCCGCTGCGAACCAACGTGGCGCTGACCGAGCCGGGTGGCGTGACCACCAAGATCAACGAGCCCGGCCCGCGGCTGAGCGAGGACCAGCAGGAAGCCCTGATCGGCCTGCTGCTGGAACGCGCCCGCGGCGCCAGCTGGGTGGTCCTGGCCGGTTCCCTGCCTCCCGGCTTCCCGGCCGACTTCTACGCCACCGTCACGCGGCGATTGCGGGCGGCAGCCAACGGCGGCGCCCCGCTGATCGCCGTCGACTCCTCCGGCGGCCCGCTCGTCGCCGCCGTCTCCGGCATCTCGCCGGACGGCACGGCACAGCATGGCACGTCACAGGACGGTGTGTCCGGGAAACCGGACCTCCTCAAACCCAACGCCGAGGAACTGGCGGAACTGGCTGCTGCAGCCGGCTTCGCCACGGCGTTTACCGCAGACGAACTTGAAGCGGATCCGGAATCTGCTGCAGCGGCCGCCGCCGCCGTCGTGCGTTCCGGTGTGGGTGCTGTGCTGGCAACTCTCGGATCCAAGGGAGCTGTCCTAGTAACGGCCGACGGCGCGTGGCTGGCCACGCATCCGCCGGTCGCCGCGGTCAGTACTGTCGGCGCGGGCGATTCATCGCTGGCTGGCTATCTGCTCGCACACGGCCAGGGCGCCGCCCCGGCCGATTGCCTCCGTCAGGCAGTGGCACACGGTGCCGCCGCCGCCTCCCTGCCGGGTTCCACTGTCCCGGCAGTCCACCAAACCACCCCGGATGCCGTAACCATCACGGCCCTTCGAAAGGATTGACAGTGACTCAGCTCATCACCACCGAACTGGTCGAGCTCGACCAGAACCTGGGCACCTCGCCCGAGGACGTGATCCGGCACCTGGCCAGCAAAGTAGCTGCCACCGGCCGCGCGTCCGAAGTTGAAGGACTCTTCGCCGACGCCTTCGCCCGCGAACAGAAGACCGCCACCGGCATCCCCGGCGGCATCGCCATCCCGCACTGCCGCTCTGCTGCGGTCATCGAACCCACGCTGGCCATGGCCCGGCTCAACCCCAAGGTTGACTTCGGCGCCAAGGACGGCCCCGCGGACCTGATCTTCTTCATCGCCGCCCCCGACGGCGCGGACCAGGAGCACCTGAAGCTGCTGTCCAAGCTGGCCCGGTCCCTGATCAAAAAGGACTTCACTGCCGCGTTGCGTGCAGCGTCTTCCCGCGAGGAAATCGTGGAACTGGTGGACGGCGCCCTGGCGGACAAGCCGGCGTCGCACGCTGCCGCTCCTGCGTCCGATGCCGCTCCTGCTGAGGCAGCCGCCGGCGCGGGCGCCGCTGCTTCCGCTGCCGGATCTGCGGCCCGGCCGAAGCGCCTGGTGGCTGTGACCGCGTGCCCCACCGGCATCGCCCACACCTACATGGCAGCGGACTCACTCGTCGCCGCGGCCAAGGAAGTCGGCGTGGACCTGCAGGTGGAGACCCAGGGTTCCTCAGGCGCCAAGCCACTGGACCCCTCCGTCATCGCCGCCGCCGACGCCGTGATTTTCGCGGTGGACGTGGATGTCCGGGGCAAGGAACGCTTCGCCGGCAAGCCCGTCATCAACGCGCCGGTCAAACGCGGCATCGACGAGCCGGACAAGATGGTCCAAGAGGCTCTCGCCGCGGCTGACAACCCGAACGCACGCCGGGTTCCGCACTTCGGTGCCGAGGAACAGGCTGATAATGCGGCCATGGAAAAGGGCGAGCACATCGGCCAGAAGCTGAAGAAGGCCCTGCTCACGGGCGTCAGCTACATGATCCCGTTCGTCGCCGGTGGCGGCCTGCTGATCGCCCTGGGCTTCCTGATGGGTGGCTATCTGATCACTGATTTCGCCGATGCAATCGTGGTGGACAACAGCATCTTCAACCTGCCCACCGAATACCCTGACAACGCGTGGGGCCCGCTGGGCGCCTACCTCGGTGCCGTGCTCTTCAAGATCGGCGCCCTGTCCATGGGCTTCCTGGTGCCCGCCCTTGCGGGCTACATCGCCTACGCAATCGCTGACAGGCCCGGGATCGCCCCAGGCTTCGTCGCCGGCGCCGTAGCTGGATTCATGGGTGCAGGCTTCCTCGGCGGCATCGTCGGCGGCTTGCTCGCCGGCTACGTCGCCCATGTGATTGGAACCTGGGCCGTACCGCGCTGGCTCCGCGGCCTGATGCCGGTGGTAATCATCCCGCTGCTCGCCTCCTTGGTTGCGTCGGGCCTGATGTTCCTAATCCTGGGTGGCCCGATCGTCGCCCTCACAGCGGGACTGAACACGTGGCTGTCCGGCCTTACCGGCGCCAGCGCCATCGCCCTGGGCATCATCCTGGGTCTCATGATGTGCTTCGACCTCGGCGGCCCGGTCAACAAGGTCGCCTACGCCTTCGCCGTCGCCGGCCTTGGTGCCGCAACGCTGGACAACCAGGCTCCGTGGCAGATCATGGCCGCCGTCATGGCTTCAGGCATGGTGCCGCCGCTGGCCATGGCGCTGGCATCAACCGTCCTGGACAAAAAGCGCTTCAGCCTCGCCGAGCGTGAAAACGGAAAGGCTGCGTGGCTCCTGGGAGCTTCCTTCATCTCCGAAGGCGCCATCCCGTTCGCCGCCGCCGACCCGCTCCGCGTTATCCCCGCCAGCATGCTGGGTGGAGCAGTCACCGGCGCCATCTCCATGGCGGCAGCCGTAGGATCCAAGGCCCCTCACGGAGGAATCTTCGTGTTCTTCGCCATCGACAACTTCCTGATGTTCGTTGTCGCGATCGCGGCTGGAACCATCGTCACCGCCCTGGCAGTGATCGGTCTCAAGCGCTGGGCCGTCCGCGAACCCGCTGCTACCGTGGAGTCCGTTCCCGCAACCGTCTGACCCGGCCGTACACACCACAGATTCACGGCGCTGAACCAACAGGCGCCGAAAGAAAAAGGAGCAAGAATGTCAGAACGCACCGCAACCGTCGCCAGCCGAGTAGGCCTGCACGCCCGCCCCGCCGCCATCTTTGCGGAGGCCGCCGGCGAGTTCGACCTGGACATCACCATCGCCCGCCAAGGCGAGCCGGTCGATGAGGCAATGGACGCCGCGAGCATCCTGTCCCTCATGAGCCTGGGTGCCGCCCACGGCGACGTTGTGGTGCTCCGCGCCGAAGGTACCGGCGCGGATGACGCCCTGGCGCGTCTGGTTCAGATCCTGGAAACGGATCACGACGCCGAGTAGCGGCTTCACGCCGGCGGCCGCCGTTGCGCCTGTCCCCTCTTTGGGGAAGGTACGACGGCGGCCGCTGGTTCTTAAGCGTCTGGCCCAACTAGGTAGCAGCAAGTGTCGTTACGGACGCGCTTAACGACAGTTACTGCTACCCAGTTGGGCTACTTACCCGCGTTCGGCGATCTTCTTGACGTCCGCCACGAGCATGTCCCACATGCTCTTGGAGTGCTCCGCCGCGTCTTCGTTGGCGTTGTTGTCCTGTGAGAGCGTGAGCGTTGTTGCACCGTCCTGGTCCTCGAGGGTCCAGGTGAGCGTGTGGTAATTTTCCGGCTTGTCCTCTTCGCCGCCCAGCGGACTGAAGTGCGTGTGGACCAGCTTGCGGCCGGGATCTACCTCGAGGATCTTGCCCTTATCTTCGTAGGGCTTGCCTTCCCACTCGCCGCGCCACGCGATGGGGCTACCTTCCGTCCAGTCGGTTTCCAGGTCCGCGCCGAACATAAATTCCTTCACGGCGGCCGGATCGGTGATTACCTTCCAGACGCGCTCCGCCGGAGCATCAATGGTGATGGTGGATGTGGCCACGAGGTTCACGGGCACTACCGGGCCTCCTTGGCGGTCAACAGCAGATATTCCCATTCCATTTGCCATACGGCATCACCGTGGGCCTCCCCAAACGAATCAGCCAGTTCGGTCAGGGCTTTGTCCAGGGCCTGTGCCTTGTCCTGGTCGTCGCCGATGAACTTGTAGACCGAAATGGTGGGACCGTAGTGGGACTTGAAGTACCGCAGGAAGTCCTCCGGCTGGTGGAAACTGCGGATGGCCAGCGTGCGCTTTTTCGCCTGGATATCGGTGATCCTGTCGCCGAAGAGTTCCCGCACGTGGTCTTCGCTGCCCCACAGCGGGGGCGGCTGGGCTCCGGGCGGGGGCGGCGGCGCGAACGGCTTCATGGTGGCAAACATCCTTCCAATGAAGCCTTCGGGCGTCCAGCTGAGCAGGCCGATGGTGCCGCCGGGTTTGCACACCCGCACAATTTCGTCCGCGCCGGCCTGATGGTGCGGAGCGAACATCACGCCCAGGCAGGACGTGACCACGTCAAATGAATCGTCCTCGAACGGCAGCGCCTCAGCGTCACCTTCCACCCATTCAAGCCCGACGCCGCGATCGGCAGCCTGCCGGCGCCCGGCGTCGAACAACTCCGGGGTGAGGTCGCTGGCCACCACATGGGCACCCATCATGGCCGCAGGGATGGCCGCGTTGCCGGCGCCGGCAGCCACGTCCAAAACGTGCTGTTTCGGCTTGATTCCGCAGGCATCAACCAGAATGGCCCCGAGATCCTGCACCAGCTCACTAGCCAGTGCCGGGTAGTCCCCCGAGGCCCACATGGCCCGGTGCTTTTGCTTCAGAGCCCGGTCTGCCTCGTCTACGTCCACTTTGTCATTCATGCTGGCGCCCCTCTCCTTTGACAGGCTTTTTCCTTGACAGGCTTCGAGTGACAGCACGCTGTTGCACAGGGCTGCAATGCGACCCATTGTGGCCGCAGCGGGGCGCGCTGTAAAGCGTCTGGGGCTAGGACTCGGCGCGGAAGCAAGCAAACTTAGGGTTTCCTTGTGTTTCCCCAACCCCGGAATTAGCGTGGAAGCCTGACCAGCCATTACGGCGCTTCGGCGTCCAGGATTTCCCGGTCCCGGTGAAGGAGGACGACATGCCCGGCAAAAAGAACCCGAGCCTGAAAGATCCTGAACTCTACGAGGAACTGCGCGAGGACGGCGCGTCCAAGCAGAAAGCCGCCCGTATCTCGAACGCGGCCGCCAAGAAAGGCCGCTCCGCGGTGGGCCGCAAGGGCGGGAAATCCGGCGACTACGACGACTGGACCGTCCCGCAACTCAAGGCCAAAGCCAAGGAAATAGGCCTCACCGGCTACTCAGCCAAAAAGAAGAGCGAGCTTATCTCCGCCCTGCGGAACTCCTAGGCGGCGGCCATCCCCACCAACACAGCACGCTTGCGGTCTACGCATTCCCGGTCCGCTTTTTCGCGGACCGCCTCAAGCACCCTTTCGCGCCCGCGTGGTAGTGGCCTTCGCCGCAGGCTTCGCGGCGGCGGTTTTGGTTTCGGAGGACTTCGCCGCAGCCGTCCTGGCGCTCGTTGTCCTCGTCCCAGCAGTCTTGGCACCGGCTTTGGCGGGAGCCTTCCCGCCGGGACTGTCGGCACTTTCTCCTGTGCCGGCGTCGTCCGCGTCCGCATCCTCAGAGGCGGCAGGCTTCCCGCCGCCGCGCTTCCGCTCCAGGCTGCGCTTCAGCGCCTCCATCAGGTCGATGACCTCGCCGTTGCCGCCCTCACCCGCTTCGGCGCCGAACGTTTCGTCGGTATCGAGCGAATCGCCCTTCTCCAGCTTGGCGTCGATGAGCTTCCGGAGCTGCACCTGGTAGTCATCGGTGAAGTGCTCGGGTTCGAAATCCGCGGCCATGGACTCCACGAGGGCGGCGGACATTTCGCGTTCCTGGGCGGAAATCCGGATGGACGTGTCCAGCGCAGGGAAGCTGGCGTCCCGGACCTCGTCGGGCCACAGCAGGGACTGCAGCACCAGCACCTCGTCCTTGATGCGCAGCGCCCCCAGCCGTGTCTTCTCGCGCAGGGCGAACTGGACGATGGCCACACGATCCGTATCCTCGAGCGCCCGGCGCAGCAGGACATAGGCCTTGGGCGACTTGGAATCCGGTTCCAGGTAATAGCTCTTCTCGAACATCATCGGTTCCAGCTGCTCCGACGGAACAAACTGGACCACCTCGATCTCGTGGCTGTTCTCTGCCGGGATGGATTTGAGCTCATCCTTGGACAGGACCACCGTCCGGCCCTCGTCCTCAAACGCCTTGTCGATGTCCGAATAGTCGATGATTTTGCTGCACACCTCGCAGCGGCGCTGATACCGGATCCGGCCGCCGTCGGCATTGTGGACCTGGTGGAGGCTGATGTCGTGGTCCTCGGTGGCGCTGTAGACCTTCACGGGCACGTTGACGAGGCCAAACGCGATGGCACCTTTCCAGATGGCTCTCATCCCTCAAGTGAACATCACGCGGGGCCGGAGGTGAAGACCCATGGCCGGCCCTAAAGAGCGCGTCAGGGTCGCGGGGCGGGAACTGACCCTCACCAACCTGGACAAACTCATCTACCCGGAAACCGGGACCACCAAGGCCGATGTCCTGGCCTATTACGCCGCCGTGGCCCACGTGCTGATTCCCGCCGCGGCCAACCGGCCCGCCACCCGCAAGCGGTGGGTCAACGGGGTGGGCACCGCCGGGCATCCCGGCGAGGTGTTTTTCCAGAAGAACCTGGAGGATTCAGCGCCGGGCTGGCTCCCCCGCGCCGCCATCACGCACAAGGACCGGACCATCTATTACCCGATGGTGAACGATCCCGCCACGCTCACCTGGTTCGGACAGATCAATTCGCTGGAAATCCATGTCCCCCAGTGGCAGGTGGACTCCCACGGCAAGCAGCTCAATCCAGACCGCCTGGTCCTGGACCTCGATCCCGGCGACGGCGCAGGCTTGGAGGAATGCGCCGAGGTTGCCAGGCTGGCACGGGCCATCCTGCAGGACGTAGGCCTGGAACCGGTGCCGGTGACCAGCGGCAGCAAGGGCATCCACCTCTACGCGGGCCTTGACGGAACGCAGACCTCCGATCAGATCTCAGACTTTGCGCACGAGCTGGCCCGCGCGCTGGAAGCCGACCACCCGGATCTCGCCGTCAGCGACATGAAAAAGACGCTGCGCACAGGCAAGGTCCTGGTGGACTGGAGCCAGAACAGCGCCGCCAAAACCACCATCGTGCCGTACTCCCTGCGCGGCCGCCTCACGCCCACGGTGGCCGCCCCGCGGACCTGGCAGGAGATCGGGTCTCCCAAGCTCGAGCACCTCGACTACAAAGCCGTGCTGCGCCGGGTCAAGGCGGGCAAGGACCCGTTCGCCGCCGTCGCCCGCGGTGCCGGTCACCCGGATTCCCTGGACGGGGAGACGGACGACGGCGGCGCCCACGTCCGCCTGGAGCGGTACCGGTCGATGCGGGACCCGGACGCGACGCCGGAACCGTTCTCCGGCGCCTCCGGAAATGGCGACACCTTTGTGATCCAGGAGCACCACGCGAGCAGGCTGCACTTCGATTTCCGGCTGGAGCACGAGGGGGTGCTGGTGTCGTGGGCCCTGCCGAAGGGCGTCCCGGAATCCGGCGAAAAGAACCACCTGGCCGTCCAGACCGAGGACCACCCCTTGGACTACGCCACGTTTGAGGGCACCATTCCCAAAGGCCAGTACGGCGCCGGGGAAGTCAGCATCTGGGACCACGGCACGTATGAACTGGAGAAATGGATCAACGGCCGGGAGGTCATCGCCACGCTGACCGGCACCGAGGGCGGCGGCCTGGGCGGCACCAAGAAGTTCGCCCTCATCCACACCGGTAGGGGGCAGGGCAGGGACGCCGAAGGGCAATGGCTCATCCACCTGATGGACAAGGACCACCAGACTTTCCATCCGCGGCGGGCTCCGGCGGAGGATGAACCGGCGGAGGACGCGGCGGATAATTCGGCGGCGGACGCTTCCGGGACTGAGCCTGCCGCGGACGTTTCCCCGGCCGCGGCCGCGCCTTCCCCACTGCGTGCTGAAGATTTCAGTCCCATGATGGCAACGTCCGGTACCGCCGCCGACCTTCACGGCAGCGACTGGCAGTTCGAGCTGAAGTGGGACGGCGTGCGTGCCCTGTTGGTCGCCGACGAAGAGAAGGTCCGTGTCTTCAGCCGCAATGGCATAGACGTCACCGCAACCTACCCCGAGCTGAAGGACCGGGCCTGCTGGCCGGCGGGCCCGTTCGTCGCCGACGGTGAGATTATCGCCGTCGGGCCTTCCGGCAGACCCGATTTCGGGCTGCTCCAGGGACGCATGAAACTGTCCCGGCCGGCCGACGTCGCCAAGGCCCGCGCAGCAATCCCTGTCCGGCTGATGCTTTTTGACCTGCTGTCCGACGGCAGCGAGGACCTTCGCCGGCTGCCTTTCGCGAAGCGGCGGCTGCGGCTGGAGGAGTTCCATCACCCGTCGGAGTGTCCCGTGGAGCTGTCCGCCGTCCTGGACGAGAGGATCGAGCACATCCTGGAGAGTGCGCAGGAGTTGGGGCTCGAGGGCGTGATGGCCAAGCGGACCGACAGCCGCTACGTCAGCGGGCAGCGGACCCGGACGTGGATCAAGATCAAGCTGGAGCAGACCCAGGAAGTGGTGGTGGGCGGTTGGCGGCCGGGCAAAGGCGGGCGGCAGGGTTCGGTAGGTTCGCTGCTGTTGGGCATCCCCGACGGCAACAAGCTGCGGTATGTGGGCCGGGTGGGCAGCGGGTTCAGCATGCGCGAACTGCACGAACTCCGCCAGAAAGTGGACGATCTGGCGCGCAAGACGTCACCGTTCGACGACGTTCCCCGCGTGGATGCCTCGGACGCCCACTGGGTGACGCCACGGCTGGTCGGTGAGGTGACTTTCGGGGAATGGACGGGCAGCGGCAAGCTCAGGCATCCGGTGTGGCGGGGCTGGCGGCTGGACAAGAACGCCGACGAAGTGGTGCCGGAGGGTTAGCGACGCTGCGTTGGCGACGCGCAAATTTTCCTGGGACACGCAAAAGGTCTGGCGACACCCGAATTCGGGTGTCGCCAGGCCTTTTGCGTGTCGCCAGGTCAGATGCGCGTCGTCAGCGAGGGTGTTCCTAGGACGAGTGCGGCATCTGCGGGCGGCCGGTACGGTGCACGGCCGTGACTGCAGCCTCATGGCCCGCCCGGCCATGGTCTGAACCCTGCTCCTTGGGGTGCCGGTGCTTGCCGTTGCCGTCCGGCCAGTGGTGTTCGCCGGCCATCGCCGCAGTCACCGCAAGGGTGGCCGGGTCCGGCATGGACGGGGTGTCCATGGCTGCCGCGAGATGGTCCGCGACCTCCGGTTCGATCCTTGCTCCAGCATGTTTTTCAGCCATTTTTTCTTCCTTCCGCAATGAAATGAAGTGTTTACCAATGGTAGGTCTGGCGTGCTGTCCGGGCGCTGGATTTACCAGCGGACCTTCTTCTCTGCCGGGCCCTGCTTGCCGCTGACATGGGTGGGCTTGTGGTTCTTGCCGACGCTCTGCAGCCCGGCGTCGCCGCCCCTGGATTTGCTGGCCAGCATGGCCCGCTGCGCTTCGGTCAGCCCGGCCCGGATGCCCTTGGCTTCGGCATCGTCCTGCGCGGATTCGGGCTGGCTGGGAGTGTTTTCAGTCATTTGGTGGAACCTTTCTGAGGAGAATCAGTGTGTCTGACGAGATCAGCATGGACGGGGCCGGTGGTACCAGGCCGCAGGCGTCCGCCTACTCAAAAATCAGTGTTCCCATGAATCAACAATAGGCAGTTTCAGGCTCGGTTGTGAACCCCCGGTTTCCGGCCTGTACATGGGGCCGAGTGGCGGCCGGGAACTGGTGCCCGAACGGCCGTGGCGGCCGTCACTTTTCCCCGGGTTTCAGGGGAAAAATGGCGCAAAAAAGGGGTCGTGAACAAAAAGATTCCGTAACGATGGGCCCCAACCGCCCGAATCCCAATGATGACGGGGCGAGAGCAGCCAAAAGAAATCCCTGAAAACCGGTGGAAACCCTCTCTAAGGAAGGCACTTTACGGTATAAAACTCTCATTTGCCATGGAATCCGCGTAAAATTGAAAGCCTGCCCAGAGCGGGGCAGCTACAAGTCGCAAGCAAATGACCTCCATAGGAGTCGCCCAAATGCCCACAGACCGAAGCACGACCGACTCTTCAGCAGGCGTGAACAACGCCAGCCGACCCAACGATGCAGTACCAAATAGCGCACTGCCAAGTGCGCGTAAACCGAAGATCCTTGCGCGTCGCCGGCTCAAAGAGTCCGACGTGAATGTTGTAAACCAGCCCATGCTGAAAAAAGCGCTCGGCGGAACCATCGTGGGTAACACCATGGAGTGGTTCGACGTCGGCGTATTCGGCTACCTGATCACCACCATGGGACCTGTCTTCCTTCCCGAGGCCGACAAGTCCGTCCAGACGCTGTTCCTGCTTGGAACGTTCGCTGCCACCTTCATTGCCCGTCCACTCGGCGGTGTTGTGTTCGGCTGGCTCGGCGACAAGATCGGGCGGCAAAAGGTCCTCGCCGCAACACTGATGATTATGGCTGCCAGTACGTTCGCCGTCGGGCTGTTGCCCGGGTACGCCCAGATCGGCATCTGGGCCGCTGCGCTGCTGGTAATCCTGAAGCTTGTACAGGGCTTCTCCACCGGCGGTGAATACGCAGGCGCCACCACGTTCGTGAGCGAATACGCCCCGGATAAGCGCCGTGGATTCTTTGCAAGCTTCCTGGACATGGGCAGCTACCTCGGCTTTGCCCTGGGTGCGGCGCTGGTTTCTGTCCTGCAGCTGACCCTTGGCCAGACAGCCATGGAGGAATGGGGCTGGCGCATACCCTTCCTCATTGCAGGCCCGCTGGGCCTCATCGCCATCTACTTCCGGAACAAGATCGAGGAATCCCCTCAGTTTCAGGCCACCCTGGATGCCCAGGAATCCATCGGGCAGGCCGCCGCAGCAGCTGACGTGGACGCCGCCAAGAGTCCGGTCGGAATCGTTAAGGCCTATTGGCGCTCGCTCATCGTGGCCATGATCCTTGTGGCCGCTGCCAACACCGCCGGGTACGCCTTGACGTCCTACATGCCGACATACCTCACGGAGTCCAAGGGCTACGATCCCGTCCACGGCACACTGCTGACCATCCCCGTGCTGGTCATCATGGCCTTGTGCATCCCGCTGACGGGCAAGCTGTCCGATCGCATCGGCCGCCGGCCGGTCCTCTGGATCGGCGCCATCAGCACCGTGGTGCTGGCTACGCCGGCGTTCCTGCTGATCGGCGTCGGTGACGTCTGGTCCACGCTGGCAGGCCTCTCGCTGATCGCGTTCCCAGTCACGTTCTATGTTGCGAACCTCGCCTCGGCATTGCCCGCACAGTTCCCGACAGCCAACAGGTACAGCGCCATGGGTATCGCCTACAACTTCGCAGTTGCCATCTTCGGCGGCACCACGCCGTTCATCGTGGCCGCGCTGATCACGGCGACCGGCGATGACATGATGCCGGCCTACTACCTCATGGCGACCTCAGCCTTCGGGGTTGTGGCCATCTACTTCCTGAAGGAATCAGCCAAGCGTCCGCTGCCCGGCTCCATGCCCAGCGTGGACACCCAGGCAGAGGCCAAGGAACTCGTGGCCACCCAGGATGAGAACCCGCTGATCGACCTGGCCGACATGCCGTTCGAATCCCAGGACGTCACCGATGCCGCGGCCATTAAGGTTCCGGCCGGAGTCTAGGCACCACAGTCTAAGCACCGCAACAACAAACCGGCCTGACCGGGCCGTCTTGTAGCCCGCGCTCAAAGGCCCGTCCCGCGCGCTTTCCTTGGGGGAAGCACGCAGGGCGGGCCTTAGCCGTGCCCGGCGCCGCCCTTCCGGCCATACCAACGCGACGCCCTGTGACCCAGCTAATGGCCAGCATTCCGGGCTTCTGCTAATTTTCGAACAAGGGCTTGAAGAATAGGTGGTGTTGGCTGTGCGCAGAGTCATGGCCCATGCCCGCACGCTGCACGCCCTGGGCCCGGCGAACAACGACCGGCTCTCGGCCGTTCGGGTTGCCCTCAGCGTGGCAGTGCCCTCCCTGGTACTCCTGGCCATCGGCCGTCCCGAGCTGACGATGTACGCAGTGTTCGGTGCCCTGACCGGCATGTACGGACGCTCGGAATCCCACCAGCTTCGACTCAAGCACCAGGCGCAGGCGGCAGTGGTCCTGATCAGCGGCATCACGGTGGGCGTGTTCCTGTCCGTCAACCACCTCCACTCCTGGTGGCTGGTGCTCGTGGAGGCCGTGCTGGCCGGTGCCGGTTCCCTTTTCTCCGACAAAGTGCGGCTCAGGCCGAATGGACCGTTCTTCGGCATCCTGGCACTCGGGGCCTGCGCCTCGGTCCCGACGAGCGTGCCGTTCCTGACGGCCGTGCTGATCGGTGCGGCCTCGGCCGCGTTCTCGATCGTGGTGGGCTTCGCAGGCTGGCTGCGGGTCCGGGCCTGGGAGGCGGGCGCCGTGCGTGATGTTCCGCGTCCCAGCAGTGAACTCCGGCAGGCCGCGCTGGTCCACGCCGCCCGCTATGTCCTGGCCGTCGGTGCCGCCGGAACCTGCGGCGTCCTGAGCGGCAGCGGCCACCCGCACTGGGCCATGGCCGCGGCCGCCGTCCCGCTCGCGGGGGCCGACCTGCCCAGCCGCGTCCACCGCGGGATCCACCGCATCGTGGGGACGTTCGTCGGTTTGGCGTTGGTCGCCGTCGTACTCTTTCCTGGGCCGTTGTCCCCGCTGCAGTATTTCCCCGGCCACACTGCCGCCGTGCTGGCGCTGCTGGTGGTCGCATTCCAGTTCCCCACCGAACTCTTCATGGCGCGGCACTACGGCTGGGCCATGGTCTTCTTCACGCCGGTGATCCTGCTCATGACGCAGCTTGCCGCGCCCGTGGACCCGGGTCTCCTGGTCACCGAACGCGCGGTGGAGACCTTTGTGGGCGCCGTGATCGGCATCGCCGTGGTGGTCGCCATCCGCGCACCGCGGAGGGCTACTGCTTCGGACGCCGCGGCGGTCCGGACGTAAACCGCGCCGGCAGCACACGCGAGATGGCGGCCACCAGTTTGTAGCGTTTGGTGGGGATCGAAACGCCCTTGCCGCGGGCGTTGTCAGCCAGGCCGTCCCGGACCACCCAGTCCGCCCGCAGCCACATCCAGTGCGGGGCGACCGACTTTTCCATGCCCATGCGGTCATGGAATTCGGTGTGCGTGAATCCCGGGCACAGTGCCGTGACGTGCACGCCTCTCGGTCCGTAGGCCAGGTTGGCCCAGCGGCTGAAGATGACCTGCCAGGCTTTCGCAGCCGAGTAGCTGCCGCGGTTGGCGAAAGCCGACACGCTGGCCACGTTGATGATCCTGCCGGAGCGCCGCTCCAGCATCCCCTGCAGCGCAGCATGGCAGAGCTCCATGGGGGTCTGCACGTGCAGGCGAAGGTGTCTTTTCTCGTCCTCCAGGGAATTTTTTTCGAACGAGTGCAGCAGCCCGATCCCCGCATTGTTCACCAGGACCTCAACCGGCCGCGCCGCGTCCGTGAGGCGCCCGACGACGGCGGCCACACTGGCGTCGTCCGTCAGGTCGGCGGGCAGCACCTCAGTGGAAACGCTGTAATCACGCTCGAGTTCGTCAGCGATCTGCTGGAGCCGGGCGGCGTCGCGGGCCACGAGCACCATGTGGTGGCCTTCCTGCGCGAGCTGGCGGGCGAACTCCGCTCCCAGCCCTGCGGTTGCCCCTGTTACGAGCGCGGTGGTGGGTGTCTCCATGCGCCCAGACTAGCCGTGTTACGGCGCCGGCGGCTGGTGCAGGCCGAAGGTTGAGCCCTGATCGTCCTTGCAGAGCTTGAATCTTCCGTACTCCGCCGGGTCCTCGTCACCCAGTTCCGCGCTGTCCGCCGAGCCGCCAAGTTCACGCACCCGGGCCAGGGCGGCATCCATGTCGTCCACCCGGAAGAACAGGTAGGGCACCGCGCCCTTGTCGCCGCCGTGCAGCCCGCCGGGGATGCCGGGGGTGCCGGGGGTGCCGATTATGGACCCGCCCTCATCGGACGGTCCAGGGCTGAAGTCCCAGCCGAAGAGCGCGCCGTAGAACGCCCTGCCCCGTTCGGGATCTTCGACTCCGATTTCAAAGAACGCTGGTTCGCCGGCCATGGCTTCTCCTTTTCAGGTGGAGTCAGATGGGTCGAGTGGGGTCCATCGGACGAAACCACCGTAAACCCCCACAGCACCCCGGTCGAGAGTCAGCGGGCCCGCTCAGGAACTTGGAAAAAAGGTCTTTGGTTTGTGTCGATCCGGCCTCGCGCCATTCGACCTATGGATGAGAAGGTCGAAGGGCGACCTTCCACAACCAAGGAGAAGATTGAGATGGCCAAGTACATGCTGATCATGCGGGAAACCGACGAGTCCCTCGCGAAGTTCACGGACGTCGACTTCGACGAGGCGATGAACGCCATGGGCAAGTTCAATGACGAACTGATCCGCGCCGGCGTCCTGCTGGCGGCCGAGGGCCTGGAGGATCCGAAGGAGGGCGTTGTGGTCGACTTCACCGGCGAAACACCGGTGGTCACAGACGGCCCCTACGGAGAAACCAAGGAACTGTTCGGCGGCTTCTACATCCTCGATGTGGCCTCGAAGCAGGAAGCCATCGAGTGGGCGAAGCGGGCGCCGCTCACGGCCGGCCGCAAGACCGAAATCCGCCGCGTGCCCACCATCGACGAGTTCCCGCAGGACAACGAATGGATCCAGAAGGAACGCGCCTGGCGCGAGCAGACCGGGCAGCTGTGACCGGGCAGCTCTGACCGACACATCTGACCGTTTATGAGCGGTGCTGAGGCGCGGGGCGCCGTCGAGGCGGTGTGGCGGATGGAGTCTGCCCGCATCGTCGGCGCCCTGGCCCGCTATACAGGCGACTTCCCGCTGGCCGAGGATCTCGCCCAGGAGGCACTCGCCGAAGCACTCGTCTCCTGGTCCGTCAACGGGATACCCGCCGAACCCGCCGGCTGGCTCCTCACCACAGGCCGCCGTCGTGCGATTGATACGTTCCGCCGGCGGGCGGCACGGGACGAAAAGTACGCCCTGCTGGCCAGCGACCTCGCGGCGGAGGAGCCAGGAGCGGACACCTTGTTCGACTCCGATGCGATCGACGACGACGTGCTCGCCCTGATGTTCATCTCCTGCCATCCGGTGCTGGCCAAGGAAGCCCGGATCGCGTTGACGCTACGCGTAGTGGGCGGCCTGGGCAGCGACGAGATTGCCAAGGCTTTCCTGGTCCCGGTGGCGACGATCCAGGCACGCATCACCCGTGCCAAGAAGACGCTGGCCGCCGCGCAGGTGCCTTTCGCGGTGCCTGAGCCGCACGAGCGGGCTGAACGTCTTAGCTCGGTGCTCAACGTCATCTACCTGATCTTCACGGAGGGCTCGTTTGCCTCGGGCGGCGCGGAATGGATCCGCACGGACCTGGCCGGCGAAGCCCGCCGACTGGCCCGTGTACTGGTGCGCATCTCGCCGGAGCCCGAGGTGTTCGGGCTGATTGCGCTGATGGAACTCACCGCCGCGCGGTTCCCGGCCCGGCTCGATGCGTCGGGCCGCCCGGTGCTTCTGGAAGACCAGGACCGACGGCGGTGGGACCAGGCCGCGATCCTGCGCGGACGTGCGGCGCTGGCCCGGGCCACGGGATCCGGACGCGGGTTGGGTGCGTACGGTCTCCAGGCTTCCATCGCTGAGTGCCACGCCGTGGCTCATTCGGTTGCCGAGACGGACTGGCAGCGGATCGTCATCCTCTACGAAGCCCTCGGCCGGCTGGCCCCTTCCCCCGTCGTCGAACTCAACCGTGCGGTCGCCGTCGCGATGGCCTCCGGCCCGGCGGACGGACTGGAGCTGGTGGAGGCCATGGCCGCACGGGGAGAACTGGCGGGCTCGCACCTGCTTCCCGCGGTCCGTGGCGAGATGCTCACCCGGCTCGGCAGGTGTGACGACGCACGGTCCGCACTCCTGCAGGCCATGGCGCTGTGCGGAAACGCCGCCGAGCGCGCGGTGCTGCAGCGCAAGGTGGACGAGCTCAGCTGACCCCGGGGTGGGCCGCGGTCCAGCACCGAGCGCGAACGGACACTTAAGCCTCCGCCCGCCCCGCCGCCGGATTCTGCTCCATCATTCCTGCAAGCCCCGGGACCGGGCCCGGAATCACCGGCCCACCTGGCCGAAGCCTGCGAATGATGGAGCAGAATCCGACGCTACGCGAACCTGGCGAGCGGGTTGGCGAGCCGGCCGGCCATCTGCAACCCGCCTGACGGGTCGGTGAGGTCAAGCATCTGCTGGTTGTTCCGCAGCTGCAGCCGGTTAAGGCACGACAGTTCAAAGTCAGGGGCGAACAGGTCGTGGCGGGCGAACTGGTCCGCGAGCTCCGGGTGTTCAGCCTGGTACTCCTGGATGACCCGCGCGGCCGTGCACCAGAACTCCTCCTCGCTGAGTTTCCCGTCCTCCACCAGCAGGGCACCGAGGAAGCGGAAGATGCAGTCGAACACATCCGTAAAGATGGCCAGCACCTTTTCGCCGTCAGGGATATCAACCTGGATCCTCGATACCTCCTCGGGCAGGTCCAGCCGGCGCCCCATCACCACGATTTCCTCGGCGATGTCCTTCATCACCGCACGGACGGGCACACCGTTATCCAGCACCAGGATCACGTTCTCGCCATGCGGCATAAAGGCGAGTTCGTACCGGTAGAGGCAGTGGACCAACGGGACGAGGTAGGCCTCGAAGTAGCGGCGCAGCCATTCGGCAGGCTCCAGTCCGGAGCGCTCAATCAGGGCAGACACCATCGGTTTGCCGGTCGAATCGACGTGCAGCAGGGACGCCATGGTGGCAAGCTGCTGGCCGTCCTCCAGCAGCGGGAGCGGACTTTCCCTCCACAGCGCGGACAGCATCTTCTGGTACGGCGAGCCCTTGGCGGACGCGGCCTCGTAGTAGCCGTTGTGGTAGCCGATGGCCGCGATCTCGCTGATCATGGCCAGGCCGCGTTTCTGCAGGGCTTCGTCTGATCGGATCAGGTCCTGCAGCCAGTCGTTGATGGCGGGGGTTGCCTTCATGTACTGCGGCGAGAGTCCCCGCATAAAGCCCATGTTCAGGACGGACATCGCCGTCTTGACGTAGCTCTTGGCGGGCGCGGCCGTGTTGAAGAACGTGCGGATGGACTGCTGGGCCTGGTAACTGTTGGCACCGGTCCCCAGATGGATGATGTGCTGCTGGGCGATTTCGGCAGCGAACGTGACGGTGAGCTTGTTCTCCCACTGCCACGGATGCACCGGCATCAGGAAGTACTGGGCGGGGTCCGCGCCCTGCGCCGCGAAGTCGCTGTCAAAGGACTGCAGCGCGGCGGCGCCGAGCTCGGCCTCCAGGTGGGCGCGGTAGTCCAGTCCGGCGCTGGCGGTGAAGACAGCCTTGCTGCGGTGCACCCCGATCCATTCCAGGCGGACGGAGGCTCCGGTCTCCGGCGCGAACGCCCGGTAGTCACTGATGCCAAACCCCAGCCTGCCGTTGTTGGCCACGAAACACGGGTGGCCCTCCGTCATGCTGCGTTCGATGGCCTGGAAGTCGGCGGCGGGGTCCGTGCCGCCGGTGACTCCTGCCGCGAGTTCCTCGGCGGACGGCTGTCCCAGCCACTGCTTGTAGGAGTGGCCGGCCAGGGTGCTGCTGATCTCTTCAAGGTAGACCGGGAGCATCTCCTCGCGGATGCCCAGGGTGTCCCTGAACTCGGTGATGAAACGCAGGGCGTCCGGGGCGGCGTCCTCGCCGCTGCGTGTGCAGTGGATCGAAGCGGCGTCCACCGACCAGTGCTCCAGCTCAAGCACGCGGGCCGTGAACGAGTACGCCGTGAGGCCGTCGTCGCTGCGGACCACGTACACCGCGGGCTCCTCCGGACCCGTGGCACCGCTGCCGGAGCCCAGGCGCTGCGGCTCCAGGATGCGTTCGTGCAGGAATTCCGCGAGCGCCTTGCGGACCAGGTGGCGGTTGGCCGCCGCCCAGCGTTCGGGTGCGAGGTGGGGAACAGTGTTGGCGGTGCTGTCCGATATTTCGACGACGGCGGGGTCCAGCTCGATGATGGTCACAGTGATTCTCCCTGATGGATCGGGACGGAAAGGTCATGGGAAGGGACTCGGGGGTGGCCCAGCGCTGCGCGGGCGGCGAGGTGGTCCTGGCGTGTGCAGAAGCTGAGCAGCGCTTCCTTGTCCGGCAGGGTGACAACCTCCGCCGGCTGGAAGCCCAGCCGCTCGTTGAGCACATGGATCTTGGAGTTCTTGGCGTCTGGTTCAACCACCACGCGTTCCACTCCCGGTTTTTCGAACAACCGCTCCAGCACGGCATCCATCACCGCGGCGGTGTACCCCGGTTGGGGGTCTCCCGACGGCGGCGCCACCAGCAGGTGCATGCCAATGTCGCCCTCCTGCACGGCATAGATCGCGGCCAGCGGCGAGGCGGCCGGCAGGTATTCCTCCATCAGGAAGGCGGGGACGCCGTCGTCGTTGATCCCCAGCAAGGCGTGGTGATGCCCCGTTGCCTGGATTCTCGAGTATTCCTCCACAACCCCGTCAACTGTGGCGGACAGCATCCCCCAGAACGACGCGTACGGCTGTGTGACCCAGCTGTGGAGGAGTGGTGCATCGGTAGCGGCGTCAACACAGCGGAACGAGAAGCTCATGCGGACACCCATGCTTTTCCTGTTGAGAGCGCTTCGGCAGGTTCGGGCAGGCCATTCGGCGCGCCGAACTGCTGGAACGCGATGCTGCGCTCCACCGGGTAGACCTCGCGGCCGGTGATCTCGCGCAGGATGCACGAGTTGCGGTAGGCGGCCATGCCGAGGTCCGGGGTGACAAAGCCGTGCGTGTGCAGCTCGGCGTTCTGGACGAAAATTTCGCCGGGTTCGACGCCGGTGCTGTAGTTGCGTGCCACGGCGAACCGGCCGGCGGAGTCCCTGGCAATCCGGTCCTGGATTCCGGCCAGGAAGTCCGGCTCCCGGTAGGTGTAGCCGGTGGCCAGGACCACGGCTTCGCTGTCCAGCACATAGTCCGAGCCCTGCTCCTCGTGCCGGAGCTGCAGGGTGTGGGAACCGGTGGCCTGATCCCAGGCGGCGCCGGTGAGCGACGAATGGGTGAGGAGCTGGGTGTCCACCATGCCGGAGAGGCTCTTGGCGTACAGGAGGTCGTAGATGGCGTCGATCAGCTCGGAGTTGATGCCTTTGTACAGGTTCTTCTGGCTCTTGATGAGGCCGTCGCGCTGGCCCTGCGGCAGCCCGTGGAAGTAGTCCACGTACTCCGGCGAGGTCATCTCCAGGGTGAGCTTGGTGTACTCCAGCGGGAAGAACCGCCCGGACCGGGTGACCCAGTTCAGCTGGTAGCCATAGGTGTCGTTGTCCTGCAGGAGCTCGTAATAGATTTCCGCGGCGCTCTGGCCGCTGCCCACGATGGTGATGCTCCGCTTGGCCTGCAGCTCACTCTTCCGCGACAGGTAATCGGCGTTGTGGAGGACAAGTCCCCCGCCGCCATCAGCGGCCGCGTCGACTATTCCGTCACAGGACGCCGGCACGTACGGCGAGGTGCCCGTGCCCAGCACCAGCCGCCGCGCCAGCAGCACCTCAGGCCCGTCCGGACCTTCCATTGAAAGGCGGTATACGCCGGCGTCGTACGTTAGATCCAGCACAGCCGTGCTAAAACGGACGGACCGCAGCTGGCCGGCCACCCACTGGCAGTACTGGTTGTACTCGGCGCGCAGCGGATAGAAGTTTTCGCGGATATAGAAGCGGTAGAGGCGCCCGGTCTGCTTGAGGAAATTCAGGAACGAATACGGCGACGTGGGGTCGGCCAGCGACACCAGGTCCGCCATGAACGGCACCTGCAGGTGGGCCGGCTCCAGCATCATGCCCGGGTGCCAGTCGAAGGATTCCCGTTGCTCCAGGAAGACGCCATCCAGCCCGTCCACCGGCTCGCTGAGGGCGGCGAGGCCAAGATTGAAGGGCCCGACGCCGATGCCGGCGAAGTCGAAAATGCGCGGTTCGGTGGAGGTGCTCATGGGGACACCTCGCTGGTGCTGTTGTTGGTGTTGGCGCCGGACAGCAGCTGCACGCCGGTGCTGCGCAGCAGCTCGATGATCTCGCTGATGTCCTCCAGGGTTGCTTCGGCGTTGAGGAGGGTGAACTTCAGGTAGTGCCGGCCGGCCACCTTGGTGCCAGCTACGACGGCCTGCCCGGACGCGAAAACGGCCGCACGGATGGCCGGGTTGAGGGTGTCGGCCGCATCCTCGGAAAGCCGGCCGTGAGCGTCGGTGAGGCCGACATCGGCAAAACCGGCGCCGGTAAGGGCAGCAGCGCCGGACAAAGCACCGGAAACCCGGGGCCGGTACCGGAAGACCAGCGTGCTGAGCTGCGGAGCGGCGGCGAGCTCAAAGTCGTCGTCGGCGGCCAGCACTGATCCCACCCGGGCTGCGAGATCGATTGCTTCATCAAACAGGGCGCCGATCGCATCCGCGCCCATGATGCGCAGGGTCAGCCACAGCTTGAGCGCGTCAAAGCGCCGGGTGGTCTGGATGCTTTTGTCCACCTGGTTGGGGATCTCGGCCAGGGCGGCGCTTTCCGGGTTCAGGTAGTCCGCGTAGTAGGTGACGTGCTGGAGCATGGCGCGGTCGCGGACCAGCAGGGCGCTGGAGCTAACGGGCTGGAAGAACGTTTTGTGGAAGTCCACGGTGACGGAGTCGGCCAGGCGGGTCCCGTCCAGCAGGTGGCGGTAGCGGTTCGAAACCATCAGCCCGCCGCCGTAAGCCGCGTCAATGTGGAACCAGGCACCGTAGGCGCGGGCCAGGGCCGCGAGGTCGGCGAGCGGGTCCACCGCACCGAAGTCGGTGGTCCCGGCGGTGGCCACAACCGCCATCGGCACCAGCCCGGCGTCGTGCACTTCCGCCATGGCCTCGGCGAGCGCGGCCGGGTCCATCTTGTGGTCCGCGGCGCATGGGACGGAGATGACGGCGTCGAAGCCCATGCCCAGCATGGACGCGGACTTCTGGATGCTGAAGTGGCTGGCTGCTGAGGTGAAAATCCGGAGCTTTTCCAGCAGCGCGGGCAGCCGGAGTCCGGCGTTGGCCGGCTCCTGCCGCAGCCCGGCGACGGCGTGGTTGCGCGCGATCAGCAGCGCCTGCAGGTTGGACTGGCTGCCGCCGGAGGTGAACACGCCGTCGGCTGCCGCCCCCAGCTGCAGCCGTTCGGCGGTCCAGTCGATGAGCCGGCGTTCGATCATGGTGGCCCCGGCGCTCTGGTCCCAGGTGTCCATCGAGGAGTTCACCGCGGACAGGATGGCCTCCCCCACCAGCGCCGGGATCACCACCGGGCAGTTCAGGTGGGCCGCGTACTTCGCATCGTGGAAGTAGATGGCGTCCCGGAGGTACACGGTCTCCAGCTCTTCCAGGGCCGCGGCGGTGTCCGGGAGCGGCTGGTCCAGGTCAACGGCGCCGATACGCGCCTTCATTTCGGCGGGCCCGACGCCGGTAAAAGGCCGGGTGGTGCGGTCGATTTTGGTGGCCACGGCGTTGACTCCCTGCAGCACCTGCGCCACGTACCGGGTGGAGTTCCTGGTGTTGAACAGATGGTTGGTGGCAGCGAGGGCCAGCTCCACGCGGGAGCCGAAATCCTGCCCCTGCAGGGTTTCGCCCTCCCGATTTTCATCCACGTACATCTCATCAACACGGGGCAGCAGCGGCACAGTGGTCATCCTTAGTTCGACGTTGGGGTTGTCTTTAGCAAGGTAAGCCTTACTTAGGTGAACCTTTTCGTCAAACTTTAGTGACTTATTTATCTTAAGCCGCCGGATACGGGCGTTCTTCAGGTCGCGGGCGCTTCATTGACTGGCCCCGATCGCGAATCGGGTGCAAAATACTCCGCGCGAACGGACACTTGAGGCCCTCCGGAGGGAGTTTCCGGGGGCTTAAATGACCGTTCGCGCTGGTTCGAGGGGCTTAAATGACCGTTCGCGCTGGTTCGAGGGGCTTAAATGACCGTTTGCGCTAGTTGTCCGGCCAGTCGATGTGCTGTTCGTAGCCCCCCTCATGGGCGCGGAGGTAGCTGGAAATGAACGGGCAATGCGGGATGATGCGCTTACCCGAAGCCACCACGTCGTCGAGCGCGAAGTGAGCCAAGACCTTGCCCAGTCCCTGGCCCTTGAAATCCTCAGCGGTGTCGGTGTGGAGGAAATCCACGTGTCCGGGCAGGTCCCGGAAGAAGGACTGGACGGCGATCTTTCCGCCCACCCGCAGCTCGTAGCGGTGGTGCACGTCATCCCTGGACAGCGAGACGTCGGGGCTGAACTTGTCCTCTGTGGAAATCATGTTCTCAGTCATGGTTCGACATTGGCACTACTTGGCCCCGCTGGCAATGGCCCGTCACTCTGGCTGCCGGCGTGGTCCACCCGTTCGGCACCGACATCGCCGGGGACACGTTCGGGCATCCGGCCCAGCAGCAGGACGGCCAACACAAAGCATGCTGCACCGCCTCCGAGCAGGCCCAGCGTCAGGCCGTTGAGGGCAGCGTCCGCCACCGGAATGAAGACGACGACGGCGGCCGTCACCACCGCGGCGGCGGGCCGGCCGCGGGTGTGGACGGACGCCGTCGGACGTTCCTCAAGGTGGCCGAACGCGGCCAGTACCGGGAGCAGCAGGGCGACAACCCCCAGGAGGACGAGCGGCCGCGCCCACCACCATTCGGCGGTGCCTGCCCCGGGCTTGGGGAAGTCGGTGAGGAGCAGGAGCCCGGACATAGCCGCGAGCAACGGCAGGTGCCACAGGTACACGGTCATGGAGCGGCGGCCGGCAACCATGACCACCACGCGGATCCAGCGCACGCCGGAAACCCAGCCGAGCGCCGGCCGGAAGAGCTGGAGCGCGGCAGCCTGGGACACGCCCAGGAGCAGCAGGCAGAGGTTGGGCGGGTTGAGGTTGACCAGCATGTTTCCGGAGTAGAGACCCAGGCCAGTGACCAGCCCGAGCACCAGGTTGGCTGCCAGGATGAGCCCCACCAGGCCGGAGCGCGTGAGCCTGGCGACGTGCCCGTCGGCCACCAGGAAACCAAGCTGCTGCACGGCGCACCACAGGAAAACAAGATTTGCGTAGGCGAGGATGGGCAGGGCTCCGCGGAAGCAGTCGATGGCCACCACGAGGGCCGCCAGGACCGCAACGGTCAGCCAGGGCGCGCGCTCATGGAACCGGGCCAGGAGCGGGATGTTGAGCTGGGCGGCCAGGTAGGCGGCCAGGAACCACAGGGGCATGCCGGCCCCGGTGGCCATCAACTGAACCACCTGGGGGTCCACCCCGAGCAGGAGCGCCGCCGAAAAGCCCAGGAACATCACCGCCAGGAGTGCCGCCGCCGGGCGGACCAGCCGCAGCAGCCGGGCCTGGGCAAACTCGACGCCCGTACCGCCGCGGGCTCTCAGCCGCTGCCAGGACTGGAGGCCGGTGGTGCCGCCGGTCACGAAGAACAGCGGCATCACCATGAAGATCCAGATCACGGGCTCGAACCACGGCTGATCGCCCAGCGTATTTTTGGAGGTCACGGTGCCGTCCCCTTGCAGGACGGGGCTGACCATCATGCAGTGGCCCACCACCACCAGGGCCAGGCAGACGAACCGGACAAGGTCGATCACGAGGTCGCGCCGGACCGCCTGGTCACTGTGCGGGGCTGGCCCCTTCACACCACTCACGTGCAGTCCCTACAAGCGCCGATGCTGTTGTTGACTCAATTGTCCGCCCGCGATGCGCTTCCGGCCAGAAACGGGCACAACGTCGCCTCAGCAGTGGTCGCCTCAGGAGCGTCAGTCAGCCAGCAACGGCCAGCAACCCCAGCACGACGGCGAGCAACGGCGTCGTGCCCTGCAGAACCGCGGCGCGGAGGTACTTTTTCCCGCTGAGTGCCAGCACCGCCGCGGCGAGCAGCATGGAGCCGCAGCAGCTGAAGATCAGCGTCCAGCCCACCACGTGCTGCGCGGAAGCGTCGGGGCCAAGCGCCACGCAGCCCACCCCGATGATCGCGCCGATGGCCAGGAACAGGTTGTAGAAGCCCTGGTTGTAGGCGAGGGGTTTGGTGGTCTCGGCGTCGGCCTGGGAGGCGAGGCCGAAGCGCTTCCACGTGGCCGGCGTGGTCCAGGTGAAGGATTCCATGGTGAAGATGTACACATGGAGCGCCGCGGCGAGGAAGGCAAAAAGCAGGGAGGCCAGGATCATGTGCTGATCCTAGCCTCCCCACAACTCAGACGAGCGTCAGCGGGTGAGCATGCCCAACGCCGACGTGGCGAATTCCCTGGCCGAGGTGTTCCAGCGGCCCAGCAAGCCCTGGAGGTTCTCGCCGTCGGCCCGGTGCGCCGGCAGCTGTTCCTGGAGCGCGGACAGCACGCCGGTGCGGAGCTCGGTATTGAAGTTCACTTTGCCCACGTTCATCGCGGCGGCCTTGACCAGCTCCCCCACCGGAATGCCGGACGCGCCGTGGAGCACCAGCGGGATGTGGGTCCGCACGGCAATGTCCTGCAGGACGTCCCAGCGCAGCTGCGGCTCGCCCTTGTACTTGCCGTGGACGTTGCCCACCGCAACAGCCAGGAGTTCCGCGCCGGCCCGGGCCACAAAGTCCTCCACCTGGGCAGAGTCCGTCAGGCCGGCCACTGCCACACCGGCTTCGTCGGCACCGAAGGCGCGGTCCTCGTCGCCGGCCAGGCCGCCGAGTTCCGCTTCAAGCACGACGCCGGCTCCCAGCACAGAGCGTGCCTCACGGACCAGCGCAATGTTGTCCTCATACGGAAGGGACGAGCCGTCCGCGAGGACCGAATCCGCCCCCGCGGCGACGGCGTCGGCCATCACTTTGAGGTCCGTCGCGTGGTCCAGCTGGACCACCACCGGAACGGATGCGGCGTCTGCCAGCCCGCGGAGCGCGGCGATCAGCCGGAGGCCGTTGGACGTGCCAGCCGTTTTGGGGGCCACCAGCAGGATGACCCCGCGGCCCGCGTCCTCGGCAGCGCCCACAACAGCCAGCGCTGTGGTGAAGTCGTAGCAGGTGAAGGCGGGAACGGCCGAGCCCTGCTGGAGGGCGGCGGTGACCAGGTGGTCGAGTCGGGTGCGCATCAGACGCTCAGGCCTCCCACGAGGATCCAGGCCACGTAGGTCAGGATGAAGCCGGCCACGCCGAGGACGGTGGTGAGGACGGTCCAGGTCTTGAGGCCGTCCGAGACGGTGAGGCCGTAGTAGCGCACCACGGTCCAGAAGCCGGCGTCGGTCACGTGGGACAGGCCCAGCGAGCCGAAGCCGATGGCGATGACGATGACGGCGATCTGGGCCGGCGAGTAGCCGCCTTCCATCACGGCGGAGGTCAGCAGGCCGGTGGTGGTGACGATGGCGACGGTTGCCGAACCCTGGGCTGCACGCAGGGCCAGGGAGATCACGAAGCCGAGCACAATGACCGGCAGGCCCAGGTGGTCCAGCGTCTGGGACAGTGCAGCACCGATGCCGGAGGTCCGCAGGACCTCACCGAACACGCCGCCGGCCGCGACAACCATCAGGATGGACGCGATGGGAGGCAGGGCGCCTTCGAAGATCTCGCCGGTTTCCTTCAGGGACCAGTTGCGGCGGACCGCCAGCAGGAAGAAGGACAGGGCAACGGCCACCAGGAGGGCGAAGAATGGGTTGCCGATGAAGGCAGCCAGGCCGTACCAGGAGTTGTCCTTGGGGATGGTGAGTGTGCCCAGGGTGCCGATGAGGATCTGCACGATCGGCGCGGCGATGAGGAAGATGATCAGGGCCGGACGCGGCGGGGCGATGCCTACGGCGCCCGGGCCTTGGTGGCCGACCTTGACCAGGGAGTCGGAACCGAATTCGTCCACCTGGGCCTTGACGCCGGGGAGGAGCTCGTACTCCTTGCGGTTCATGATGCTGGCAACCCAATAGGACAGGAATCCGAGCGGGACGCAGATGAGCAGCGAGATCAGCGTGATGAGCCCGATGTCGGCGCCGAACACTCCGGCGCCTGCCACGATGCCCGGGTGCGGCGGCACGGCGACGTGGATGGAGAGCATAATGCCGGCCATCGGCAGGCCGAACTTGACCGGGTGCACGTTGGCGATCTTCGCAAAGGCGTAGACGATCGGGACGAGCACAATGATGCCCACCTCGAAGAACACGGGGATGGCCACCAGGAAGCCGACGGCGGTGAGCGCCACCGCTACGCGCTTGGCGCCAAGCTTCCCGGTGAAGTGCGCGGCCAGCGACTGGACGCCGCCGGAAACCTCGATCATCCGGCCCAGGACGGCGCCGAGCGCGATCAGCAGGGCCACCTTGCCCATGGTTCCGCCCACACCGGTGGCGACGACGGTGAAGACGTCCTTCAGCGGGATCTGCGAGGCCACGGCCACTGCGATGCTTACGGTCAGCAGGGCCACAAAGGCCTGGATCTTCAATCGGATGATCATCACCAGCAGGACGGCGATGCCGATCGCCGCGATGGTGAGGAGCAGCGGAGTACCCAGCTCCACCGCGGGTTTGATGGCGGGGGCGTCGGCCGCCCGCACCATCAGCGAGTTAGTCAGGGGGTTCATTGCGGTGTCTCCTTCGACAAGCCAGTCTTCCAGAAGACGGGCTGGCGGGCGCTGTTTCTTGTGCTTTGTGAACGCTGGAAGATACGACGACGGCGGAGGGGTGACCGCCGTCGTCGTACGTTTTTTGGGGGCGCTTTAGCGGAGGTGAAGTGGTGGTGCCTAGGCGGTGCGCTTGGTGGGCGCGACAACCTTGATGACTGCGGAATCGTCGGCGGCGGCGAGGCCCTGGGCCTGGCCCAGGAGGTACAGCTGCTCGGCGGCGGCGGCAACGGGGGCTGCCAGGCCGGCGGCGCGGGTGGCCTTGCCCACGATGCCCATGTCCTTGACGAAGATGTCCAGGCGGGACAGGACCTCTGCGCCTTCCTCGGTGTAGGCCTCGAGGATGCGCGGGCCGCGGTTGGAAAGCATAAACGAACCTGCCGCGCCGGCTTCGAGGGCTGCGAGGGTCTTGGCCTGGTCCAGGCCGAGCGCGTCGGCGAGGGCCATGGCCTCGGCGGCGGCCGCGATATGGATGCCGCAGAGGAGCTGGTTGACGGTCTTGAGGGCCTGGCCGTCGCCGGGCTTGTCGCCCACCACGGTGAGCGTGGAAGCTAGCAGTTCGAGGGCAGGGCGGGCCTTCTCCTGGGCCTCGGGGGAAGCGCCGACGACGATCAGCAGGTCGCCTTCACCGGCGCGCTTGGGGCCGCCGGACAGCGGCGCGTCCACGAGCTCAACGCCGTATTCGGCGAGGCGTGCCACGGTGGCGGGGATGGCTTCGGTGCCCACCGTGCTGCCGAGGATGACGACGGCACCCGGCTCGAGTACGGAGGCCACGCCGTTCTCGCCGAAGAGGACGTCGTTGAGCTGCTCGCCGTTGCGGACCGCGAGGAGCAGTGCATCGGCGCCCTTGGAGGCTTCCCTGGCGGAGGCGAAGGTGCGGATGCCGGCTTCTTCGGCGAGCTTCAGGCGCGGCTCGGCGATGTCGAAGCCGTGAACGGTGAGCTCGCTGGCCAGCCGGGTGGCCATGGGCAGGCCCATGGCGCCGAGGCCCAGGACGGTGATGGTGTAGTTGCTGGTCATGGTGTTCTTCCTTGAATACTGGCGGGATTAGAAGGTGCTGCTGAGCTTGCGGGTGACGTCGGCGAGGGACTGGTCGTCGCCCACGTTGCCGGCGAACACGATGTACGGGATGCCCTTGGCGGGGCCGTCCACCGGCTCCCAGAGCGAGACGATGCCCGGCAGCATGGGACCGCGGACAATGGCGTGGCGGATTTCCAGGCCGTGGGCGGCGACGTCGGAGGACGTGATGCCGCCCTTGGCGATGACGAACCGCGGCGGGAAGGTTTTGAGGGTCCGGTTCACCACGGCGACGACGGCGGCGGACACCGTGCGCGCGATCCGCAGGCTCGCTGCGGCGTCGTCGGTCTTGATCAACAGGCGGCTGGTGTGGACGATGACGTCTCCCCCGTGGAGCGCCTCCACGACGGTGTCAACGGTCTGGTCGAGGTGTGCCGCCCCGGCGTCGTTGAGCAGCTTCTCGACGTCAATCTCCACAATGCGCGCTGCGCCGTGCTGTTCGGTGAGGGCCTTGAGCTGGCGGGTGGTGACGCCCACGTGGGAGCCCACCACGATCAGGCCGCCGGCCTCGGACGGGTTGTTGCCGGCGTAGGCTTCAGCGCCGGTGAGCGCGGTGCGGATTTCCTGGCCGATCCGGGCACGGACAAACGGCGGTCCCACGCGGTAGAGGAGCTTCTTGCCGCGGCGTTCGGCTTCTTCCAGGCCCAGGGACAGGGCGCGGAGATCGTTTTCGGTGACAATGTCAGCGACGATCGGCGTGGAGTTGGTGGCAGGCTCGATGGCGTCGGCGATGGCCTCGGCGGTGATCTGCGGATCGGCAGAGGCGCGGATGATGTTCAGGTCCAGGACAATCACGGATTCGGCGGCGAAGCGGCCCTGTGACTTCTCTTCCACGTATTTGGTCATGTCCGAGTTGGCGAAGCCGAAGCTGGCGTCCTTGGCGAATTCGGTCTCGGCCACGGGGGTGAGCTTGCCGGCGTCGTCCCCGGTGCCGCGCATGTAGTGCACGCCGCCGATGGTCACGCGGCCGGCATCGGGGAATGCCGGAACCAGCACAACGCCGTCGGTGGCTTCTCCGCTGACGTCAGCAACAGTGGCCGCAATGACGTCGGGCTCCAGCGGGTAGTGGCCACGGAGGGTGGAGTCGCTGCGGCTCACGAACCCCAGCCGCAGGCTGGAACCGGCACTGGCATCTGCGGAACCGGCGGCGGCCAGTGCGTTGCGGACCACTTCCTCGTTGCGGGCTGCGGCTTCTGCGGGGTCCAGGCTGCGGGTGTTGGTCAGCACGTACACGGCGGGCTTCGCCTGGCCAAAGGCCCAGATGAAGTCCTCCACTTCCCAGCGGGTAAGCACGGGCAGATCCGCAACGGACTGCGTTCCGGTGGGGTCGTCGTCGAGCACTACGAGCATCCGGGGGGTCTCCGCGCTGGACGCGGCGACGGCGTCGGCAACCAGGCGGGCGGGAATCCGGACTTCGGCCGGGAAGGCGGCCAGGATGTCTGCTTCAAGCGTCACAGTGCACTCCGTTGTGTGGAAATCTAAGTATCGAGGTAACTGTAAGATGTCTGACATCTAACATTTCAAATAGTGTGGCACAGGACATAGAAACGCGCAAGTAGACTTGTCAGACATATCTGGCGACGCCGCAAGGGGGACATATGGCACGGAAATCACTGGTGGGCGTTGTTGCCGACGAACTCCTGGACCGGATCATTGCCGGGGACTTTCCACCCGGATCCAGCGTGCCCGGCGAGCTGGAACTCAGCGCCAGGCACGAGGTGAGCCGGATGACGGTGCGCGAGGCCATGAAAACCCTGGAAGCGCAGCGGATCCTCAGCGTGGAACGCGGCCGCGGCACGTTCGTTAACCCGTTGAACCGTTGGGCTTCGCTGGAAGCTGTCCTGCGCGCCGCGTCAGAGGGACAGAACGAAGCCGCCGCCTCCGTGCAGCTCATTGAACTGCGCCGAATGCTCGAAACCGGGGCGTGCGAACTCGCGGCGGCACGGATCAGCGACGCCGACATCCAGACGCTGTTCGGCCATGTGGCGGCGATGCGGGCCGCCCATGAGGTCAACGACATTGCCGCCTTCGTGGAGGCTGATCTGGCATTCCACGACCTGATCCTGCGCGCCTCGGAGAACGTTTTTGTGGCGGTCCTTTTCGCGCCGCTGCACCGGGTTCTGGAAAAGCGTCGGGCCGAAACATCGGCCGTGCCTACCATCCAGGAGCACGCCATCGGGCACCACCAGAACATTGCCGAGGCGCTGGAATCGCGCGATCCGAGCCGGTCGCGGGAAGCCATGGACCTGCACATGCAGCAGACCCTGGATGACCTCAAGACCCTGGTCCTCGAAGCTCCCTGACCAGCGTCCACTCCGTAGTATTGGGTCTGGCCACGCCTGAGAAGTGCCACTAGTGTTCAAGGACGGCCCGCAACCGGGAATCGAAGGCGATCACGAGGAGCGAAGTTGTCCAACCACACGTACAGCATTACTGAAATTGTCGGCACCTCCGAAGAAGGCGTGGACGCGGCCGTCCGGAACGGGATCACCGAGGCCGCAAAGACCCTGCGCAACCTTGACTGGTTCGAGGTCAAGGAAATCCGGGGCCACCTCGAAGACGGCAAGGTTGCCGACTGGCAGGTGCGGATCAAGCTCGGTTTCCGGCACGAAGGCTGACCCTTCCAAGGTATGAACAGTGATGGCCGCGTCCTTTGGGCGCGGCCATCACTGTTCAGCCATTCGGCACGGCCCTGCCAGGCACTTCCTACAACGAAGGTAGGACTGCCGGTCCTAGGAAAAACAGGGACACGGTCAAGGACTGACTATCGGCGCGAAAGTGCATAGGCTCGTACCGGAGCAGTTCCCGGAAGCGGTTTCCTGCCGGACATCCCGAGCCAGGAACCATCCTTCAGCAGTACGAGGAGTACCCATGTCAGAAATCTCGCTGAACAACGGCGTCACTATCCCCCAGCTCGGCTTCGGCGTTTTCCAGGTTCCGCCGGAAGACACCCAGCGGATCGTTGAGGATGCCCTGGCAGCCGGCTACCGCCACATCGACACCGCGGCCGGATACCGCAACGAAGCAGGTGTGGGCGCTGCCATCGCAGCCTCGGGTATTCCGCGCGAGGAAATCTTCGTGACCACCAAGCTCCGCAACGGCGATCAGGGCCGGGCCTGGGACGCATTCCAGGACACCCGCGAGGCGCTGGGTCTTGACTTCGTGGACCTCTACCTCATCCACTGGCCGGTCCCGTCACAGGGCCTCTACGTCCAGGCTTGGAAGGAACTGGAGGCCCTGTATGCCGCCAAGGCGATCCGTGCCATCGGCGTCTCGAACTTCCTCTCCGACCACCTGGACACCCTGCTCGAGTCCGCGGACGTCGTACCCGCCGTGAACCAGATTGAACTGCACCCCAGCTACCAGCAGGTCAAACTAGCCGCCAAAAGCCGTGCCCTCGGGATTGCGGTGGAGGCCTACAGCCCGCTGGGCCAGGGTGGGGACCTCAACGGAAACGCCGTCACCGCCGTTGCGAAGGCACACGACGCCACCACGGCGCAGGTGGTCCTGGCCTGGCACCTGGCCGCCGGCACCATCGTCATCCCCAAGTCGGTTAACCCGTCCCGTATCCGCGAAAACTTCGCGGCCGCTTCCCTGACCTTGACCAACGACGAGCTCGCCTCCATCACCGCCCTTGAGCGGGGCGCGCGCATCGGTTCCGATCCCGCCGTCGCCGCTTTCACACAGCTGTAGCCAACGCTGACCGAGCCTGCCGGCACCGATTCCGGAAGGCTCGGTCACCGCGTTCCGCCACGTCCAACCACCAGCGAAGGATCCCTCCGTATGCAGTACACGCACCTGGGCCGTTCGGGCCTGAAAGTTTCCCGGCTTTGCCTGGGCACCATGAACTTCGGCCCGCACACCGACGAGGCTGACGCGCACCGCATCATGGATTCCGCCCTGGACGCCGGCATTAACTTCTTCGACACAGCCAACGTCTATGGCGGCAGCGGGCACCGGGGCTGGACCGAGGAAATCATTGGCCGCTGGTTCGCGAAGGGCGGCGAGCGGCGCGAACGGACCGTCCTGGCTACAAAGCTGTACGGCACCATGACTGACCGCCCCAACGAGTCCAAGCTGTCCGCGCTGAACATCCGGCGCGCCCTGGACGCCAGCCTGAAGCGCCTCCAGACGGACTACATCGACGTGTACCAGTTCCATCACATTGACAGGGACACGCCCTGGGACGAGATCTGGCAGGCCATCGAAGTGGCCGTCCAGCAGGGCAAGATCCTCTACTCGGGCAGCAGCAACTTCGCGGGCTGGCACATCGCCCAGGCACAGGAAGCCGCCCGCCGCCGGAACTACACCGGGCTGGTCAGCGAGCAGTCCATCTACAACCTGTTCCGCCGCGAGGTGGAGCTGGAGGTCATCCCCGCCGCACAGCAGTACGGCCTGGGCCTGATCCCGTGGTCGCCGCTCCAGGGCGGGCTGCTGGGCGGCGTCCTGAAGAAGGAACGCGCGGGCGTCCGGCGCACCGAAGGGCGCGCCGCAGAAACGCTCAAGCAGCACCGGGACCAGATCCAGCAGTTCGAGGATCTCGCGGACGGGCTGGGGCACGAACCCGGCGACATCGCGCTCGCGTGGCTGCTTCACCAGCCTGCTGTCACCGCACCGATCGTGGGGCCGCGCACGCAGGAACAGCTTGACGCCGGCATCCGGGCGTTGGAGGTCACGCTCGACGCCGACGCGCTCAAGCGGCTCGACGACATCTTCCCGGGCCACCGGCCGGCACCGGAAGACTACGCATGGTGAAGCCATTGGATTCCGCGGCCGACACCGTGGCACCACGGAGCATCCTCTTCCTGGGCGGCACCGGGGTAATCAGCGCCGCAGCGGCGGAACGCGCCGTCGTACTGGGACACCGGGTGACCATCCTCAACCGCGGCCAATCAGGCAAGCCGGTACCGGACGGCGCGGAGGTCCTGCACGCGGACATCCGCGACCAGGACGCTGTGCGGGCGGTGCTGCAGGGCAGGGAGTTCGACGCCGTTGCGGACTTTATTGCCTTCACTCCAGATCAGGCGCGCTCCGGCATGGAACTGTTCCGGGGCCGGACCGGCCAGTACGTGTTCATCAGCACCGCGTCGGCCTACCAGAAGCCGCCCACCCGGCTGCCGATCCTGGAATCCACTCCGCTGAAAAATCCGTTCTGGCAGTATTCACGAGACAAGATCGCGTGCGAGGACCTCTTGTTCGAGGCGTACCGGGCAGATGATTTTCCGGTCACCGTGGTGCGTCCCTCACATACGTACGACCGCACGAGGGTGGGCCTGGTGGGCGGCTGGACAGACATCCACCGGATGCGCACCGGTCAGCCCATCATGGTGCACGGCGATGGCACCTCGCTCTGGACCGTGACGCACGCCAGGGACTTCGCGAAAGCCTTCGTGGGACTGCTCGGCAGGCCGCAGGCGGTGGGCGAGAGCTACACCATCACGTCGGATGAGTACCTGCCCTGGAACCAGATCTACGGCCTGTTTGCGCGGGCGGCCGGGGTTGCCGAACCCGAGTTGGTCCACATATCTTCGGAAACCATCGCCGCGCACGGCGCCGGACATAGCCCCCATCTGGGTCCAAGCCTCCTGGGCGACCGCGCCCACTCGGTGGTGTTCGACAACGCCAAGATCAAAGCCCTGGTGCCTGGCTTTGCCGCTACCATCCCGTTCGCGGACGGGACCCGGGAGATCGTTGACTGGCATGACAGCCACCCGGAACTTCAGGTGGTGGACCAGTCGTTTATGGATCTGAGTGATCGGCTGATCAAGTGGGCGCGAAGGGCCGCGGACTGACGGCGCGGCCCCGGCCATGCCATTTACAACGTTCTAAATACTCGGGATTTTCGCCGGGCGCAAGGGTTGATTTGTGGCGCATATCCCCACTAGGTTACTGGGGAAGCGTTTTCCCAATCCAAAATTGAAAGGATTCACTGATGAATCCGAGCAGGATATCCGTGCGCCGTTTTCGGTGGCCACAGCTGCGGGCCTTGCCCTGACCGTGGGTTGCCTCACCACCCCGGCAGCCGCCGTCGGGCCTTCCGCGAAGCCCGCCAATGCGGGCATACAGCTGGATTACTTGGACCTCGGGGGGGGTGCTGCCGGCACATCCGAGGGCGTCTTCCTGAGCTGGCGCCTCTTCGGCCACGAAGCAACCGGCTCGTCCGCCACAGGCCTCACCGGCACCGACTTCAATTTGTACCGCGACGGCCAGAAGCTCGCAACAGTCACAGACAGCACGAACTACCTTGACGCCGCCGGAACCGCGTCGTCGGCATATGACGTGCGTGCCGTCGTCGCGGCGTTGAACTGGACCGGAGCGCCACTGCCACCTCGTGGGGCGGCAACTCCAAGGACGTCTCCCAGGTCGACTACACGGGCAACACCTACGTGGACACCTACAAGGCCGACGGCACGCTGCTCCACCGGATCGACCTGGGCGTCAACATCCGGTCCGGCGCCCACTACACGCAGATGCTGGTGAACGATTTTCGACGGCGACGGACGTTCGCCAATGATGTTCAAGACAGCCCCGGGCACCAAGACCATCTCCTACAATCCGGACGGCTCCGTGGGCGCAGAGTCCTTCATCTCGCTGCTGCAGAAGGACCTCGACGCCGGCCATTCCAACTCCGACGATTACGGATGAGCGCCGCCGACTACTACCAGCACATGGTGGACACGTTCCTGGGCTGGCGCGACCACCCCGAGGTCAGGGCCGGCAACTGGCCCGCCACCCTGGAAGAAGCCTTCGGCATCGCCCCGCAGTACCAGTACCCGCTGTCCCGGCCAGATGCCGAAGCGGTGACGGGCTACTTCATGGATGTCTACGCGCCCGCCCGGAGTGCCCGGAACGTGTTGCGGGCCTTTGAGGGCTTCATCGGTTCCGGCCCCGAATCGAACCCGGCAACCGCGTAGACAGGTTCCTGGCCGGCGTCGCATATTTGGATGGCAAGAAGCCCGCCGCCGTGTTTGCCCGCGGCTATTACACGCGCAGCACACTTGCCGCCTACAACCTGGGACGGCGCCAACCTCTCCCCGGTGTGGAACGTGGACTCGGGCTGGGCGCCCATGACCAACCCCTTCAAGGACAGCCCGCACGGCCGGGACGGCACGGACCCCGAGTTCGGCACCCTCACCACGCAGGGCTTCCACTCCCTCAGCGCCTCCGACGTGGACGGTGACGGCAAGCAGGAAATTGTGTACGGCTCGGCCACCATCGACGACGACGGTTCGCTGCTGTACAGCTCGTCCGACACCATGCCGGCCGGCAGCGCCACCCCGGGAGAGGAGGCCCGGCTGGGCCACGGCGATGCCATGCACGTCACGGACATTGATCCGGCCCGCCCCGGCATCGAAAACTGGGCCATTGGCATGCAGTCGGCCGACGGAGACAAGCTCTCCGCGACCTCGCCGGGCACCAACATGAGCATCAGATGGGCTGCCGACATGACAACCCAGATCATCAACGGCTCCGGGGACCAGACCCCCACCATCGATGACTGGAAGCGCGGCCGGCCGCTCACCGCCACGGACACGCGCACCAACAACGGCACCAAGGGCACGCCGAGCCTCGTTGCAGACGTGGTGGGTGACTGTCGGGAGGAAATGCTGGTCCGGACGGCGGACAGCTCGGCGCTCCGGATGTACCTGAGCACCGAAGTGACCAACCACAAGCTCTACACGCTTATGCACGATCCGCAGTACCTCGCCGAGGTGGCCCGGCAGAACACCACGTACAACCAGCCCTCGTACACGGACTTCTATCTGGCCTCGGACATGCACTTCGGTGATGTGCCGCTGCGAGCGGCTTGGCTCCCGGGCAGCGTGAAGGCCATACAGCAGGCATTGGAGGACCTGGTTGAGGCCGGCGATCTAGCGGGCCCGGTCGCGAAGCAGCTGGCAGCGAGTGTTCAGCAGGCGGCGAAGGCAGTGGACGACGGCGATGCCTCCCAGGCGGCACAGGCCATCCAGCGCTTTGTGAAGTTCCTGGACCAGCAAAAGAAGCCGGATCAGGTATCCGACGTAGCGCGAACAGTACTCGACCACCAGGCCGGAAATATTCTACGGGCGTTCGAAGGCTAGGAAGGCGAAAGCACGGCAGACTGTTGAAATGACTCTCTCACCGCTCATCACGCTCAATAACGGCCACGGCATCCCGCAGCTGGGGCTCGGCACCTGGCCGCTGGACGACGAACAGGTGACTGCCGCCGTCGTACATGCCCTGGAAGCCGGATACCGGCACATCGATACGGCAGTGAAGTACGGCAATGAGGAAGGTGTTGGGAACGGCATCCGCGCCAGCGGGGTGGACCGGGGCAAAATCTTCGTCACCACCAAGCTGGACGGCCAGTTTCAAGGCCAGGACCGCGCGGTGGCGGGGCTGGAGGGGTCGCTGATACGCATGGGGCTGGACTACGTGGACCTGCTGCTGATCCACTGGCCGCTCCCTGCGCGTGATGATTTCGTCTCGACGTGGAGGACGTTTGAGCGGCTGCAGGCGGAGGGCAAAGTCCGGTCCATCGGCGTCTCCAACTTCAAACCGGCCCACCTGGAACGGCTGCTGGCCGAAACCGGCGTGGTGCCGGCCGTGAACCAGATCCAGCTGAGCCCGGCGATCACCCGCGTGGCCGACCGCGAGTTCAATGCCCGGCACGGAATCGTCACCGAATCGTACAGTCCGCTGGGCGGCTCCGGAGCCAGACTCCTGGGTGCTCCACTTCTGGCCCAACTCGGAGAAAAGTACGATAAAACGCCCGCCCAACTGGTGCTGCGCTGGCATATTCAGCAAGGACTTGTAGTCATTCCAAAATCAGGCGATCCCGAGCGGATGCGGGAAAACCTGGACATCTTCGATTTCTCCCTGGATCGGCAGGATCTCGCGGAACTTGCCATCCTGGACGAGGGGCCCGGCGCCGGAAACGATTCGGACGCGACAGGCCACTGAGCGGGCCCGAACAGGCTTTCCATGGAGATTCGGAGTGGCGAAAATAAACTAAGCATGATTAGTATTGGGGCAGAGGGATTGAAGCGTACCCGGGATCCGGGGACCTCCCTGATGTAGGAAGAAGGAACGACAAAATGGGTTTCTTTGCATTTTTGATTCTTGGCCTTATTGCCGGCGCGATCGCTAAGGCGATCCTTCCGGGCAAGCAGGGTGGCGGCTGGATCATCACCCTCATTCTGGGCGTTGTCGGTGCGTTCCTCGGCGGCTGGCTCGGCGGAATGATTTTCGGTACCGGCCTGCAGGAGTTCTTCTCGCTGCAGACCTGGCTGCTCGCGATCGCAGGCTCGATCATCGTGCTGCTGGTTTACAGCATGGTCACGAAGCGGAGCGTCCGCAGCTAGCTTCGTCACCGGCATGAAAACCGGCCCTGGGACAACATCCTGGGGCCGGTTTTCATTCCCCCGGCCAAGCTGATCGGGGACTGACACCTTCTCAACGAGCAGGAGTTCACTATGAAATCAAAACTTCTTTTAGGTATTGGAATCGCGGCAGGTTACGTCCTGGGATCGCGGTCCGGCCGGGCAGCGTACGACAAGCTCAAGGCCAGGGCGGCGAGCATCTGGGACAGTAAGCCGGTCCAGGACAAGGTCAGTGCCGCCACTTCGGCCATCAAGGAGAAGGCTCCCGAGGTGGCGGACCAGCTCGGTGAGGCCGCGCGCCGGGCGGGCACAGTCATCGGCTCGGCCATCCACCCCGACGCCGCGTCCGGCACCAGCAAGTCCAAAACGTCCGACGCCGGCGCCTCGGTGGGTGCCCCCGGCACCGCTGCGGTTGGCAGTGCCGCTGTGGGCGATCACGTCCCCGCCCACAGCACGCACCCGGAAACGGTGAACCTGGGGACATCGGACGTTGAGTCAGACCCCGCGTTCAATGACAACCAGGGCCAGGACTGGTCCGGTGAAGGCGGCGCCACTGCTGCCGGCGCAGCCACGAACGTTGACCCCCGACGGGAATGATCGGGGATCGTTGCCGGGACGTTACGCAGGATTCGCCGTGTGACACGGAAGCCACGTTGAAATTGTGCTAAAAATGGTCGTTGCTGGCCGCCGCGCTCCTTGGGGGACGCGGCGGCCAGCCACGCCTCAGGTTATTGCCAGATGCCGTCTCAGGTGACCAGCTCGGCAGCACCGAATGACACGCTGAACTGAACGCACCACAGGTCAACTGACGGGTACTTCGACAGGTCAACGTCGGCGGGAATCTGGTAAACCTGATTGCCCTGATTTCCCTTGATCAGGCCGCTGACCGATGCAACGGACCAGCCGTAACCGGGTTTGAAGTCTTTGGGGCGACGGCGGCAATACCGCCGCTGTTCTGGCTGCGGCGATGGCCTCGGTGAACGCTGCCGGCGCCGCAACCACCCGGCCATGGATCACCGCGCGAGCCAGACAAAGACGCTACTTCTCGCACTGCCTGACCACATCCGAATCGTTCAGGATCCCACTAGGTGTTTCCGGAAAGTCCCTGTTCTATGCCAACAAGCAGAGCGGGGACCATCGTCTGACTAAGGGCGTGATCGCATGCGACCCGTGCCTGAAGGGGGCACCAGCAGGGCCGGTTTCGCCACCCTTCAGGCGTGACTAGTTGAATAAAGTCATTTGACTCCAGCGTCACAGGTCGTGCAAGACTGAAGGCTTGGTGCACGGGGATGCAGCAGAAGCCGGAGCAGCGTTGGCTACGCCTGCACCTCCCACAGGGAGTCCAAGGCACAGTGCTGATCCCATAGCAATTTTTGAAGTTTTCTTGATCATTTTCAACATCCCCACATCTTGAATCGATCGGGAGGACTCGCATCCTGGGCGCGGGTGCCCTATTTGTGCTGGCCGCGGTAACTGGCGGCGGAAGCGTGGTGATTGCTGGATTCCTACTTACAGGCGCTCAGGTAGGCATCCTGGCGGGTATTGCCGGATCGTACGCTGCGGTCTTGGGGTACGTCTCAACCTACATCTGCTAGTCCCACGGTGGTCCAAAGCCAACAAGGCCAAGCCGGGCGCTCTGGACTCAGGTAAGTTCTTCGAGATCCGCAGGGGAAAATCAAAGTCCTAGGGTCCCGAGATTGAAAAGGGAGCTTGCTTTTTGAACTGCTCCCTTTCATCTTAAAAATGATCCTGGACTACTGCTACGAGCAGATTCGGTTCTCGCCGGACTTAACGGCAGTCATCCACCCACTACTAAAGTCGGGCCCGGCCGACTACAACGGTGCCGTCCAGTTCTTCCGAGCGGACGGTCCGGACCGCGAAGCCCGCACTCGCCAGGATCGACGCCGTCCCTGCGGCCTGCCGCTCGCTGGTTTCGATGATGAGATTCCCGCCGGGCCGCAGCCATTCGTTGGCCTCGGCAGCGATGCGGCGGTGGAATTCGAGTCCGTCAGCGCCGCCGTCGAGCGACCAAAACGGTTCATGCTCACGTGCTTCGTGGGGCATGGAATCTATTGCACCGGTGGGGACATAGGGTGCGTTGACAGCCAGAACACGGATCCGTCCCTTGATGGCGCGCGGTAGCGCATCGAACAGGTCGCCCTGGTGGACCTCGCCACCGACGCGGCCAATGTTCCGGCGGGCGCAGGCCACCGCGGCATGGTCAATGTCCGCCGCATGGAGTTCCAGCCCCCGAATCCAGAAGGCGATGGCGGCCCCCACCGCACCGGACCCGCAACACAGGTCCACAACAACGGCGGGCTCCGAACTCTCCCGGTGCTTCCGCTTCGGGTCCGCCGAGAGCAGGGCTGCGGCCTCACTCACCAAGAGCCCGGTGCGGCGGCGCGGAACAAAAACCCCAGCATCGAGCTCAATCCGGAGTCCGCAGAACGCGGCCCGGCCCAGGATGTGCTCCAGCGGGTACCCGGCAACGCGCCGGTCCACCGCCGCAGCGATTTCGGCCGGGCCGGACACCGCGGCGAGGAGAAGCCGGGCTTCCTCCTCCGCAAAGACGCACCCGGCCGAGCGAAGCCGCTCAGCGATCCCAGCAAGGGACTCAACATCCAATTCAGTGGCTGACATGGGTACACCTTCCGCAATCCGATGGGCGCCGAGCGCCGTCGCCCGCCTCTGAATGTACGCGAAGGTAGCCCTGGCCGCCTATCTAAAAAGACTGGATTTATTCAGTGCAAGCGCTTACAGTGTGCCGTGGTTCACCTGGCGATCGTTCCTCGACTGCCCTCGCGACCGCGTATCTGACCGCCAACTGATGCCGCCCCACTCGCAACTCCACAGCAGCCTGTACAGCAACGCCGCTACCAGGAAGGTCTCCTGACGTGAACACACGCACCCGCAGACAACGCCTCAACAACCCGCTGACAACATGGCTGGGACTGCTCGCCGCAGCCCTGGTCGCTTCCATTTCCGTCCTCCCGGCGCACGCGGCGCCGGGCCCGAAAGACCCGGGGTCGTCGTCGGCCCATCACTCCCTCCGAGCCCCGGTGACGGACGAGAATTTCTACTTTGTGATGGCCGACCGCTTCAGCAACGGTGACACAAGCAATGACTACGGCGGCCTGGGCAGCGACCCCATAGTGTCCGGCTTCAACCCGACGAAAAAGGGCTTCTACAACGGCGGCGACCTGGCCGGGCTGCTCGACAAGATCGACTACATCCAGGGCCTCGGCACCACGTCCATCTGGCTCACGCCCAGCTTCAAGAACAAGGCGGTGCAGCCCGAGGACAATTCGGCCGGCTATCACGGCTACTGGATCACCGACTTCACCCAGATCGACCCCCATCTGGGAACCAACGACGAGTTGAAGGCCCTCATCGACGAAGCCCACTCGCGTGGCATTAAGGTGTACTTCGACATCATCACCAACCACACCGCGGACGTGATCGGCTACGAAGAGGGCGCCCGCAAGACCTACGTTTCCAAGGACGCCGAGCCGTATAAGACCGCGGCGGGTGTGGCGTTCGACGACCGCGACTTCGCAGGGTCGAAGGATTTCCCGGAGCTTGATGCCAAGACTTCTCTGCACTTTGCAAGTGCCTACGCTCTGATCAGGCGGAGATTTCCTTCGCGTCACCGATCCGGGCCAGGGCTTTGCGAAGTCGCGCATCAGCGTCGTCCGCGACCTCCCGAACGGCGGGGCTGACGCTGAGCTCGACCATTGTCTGGGGGTCGATGGCTTCGATGGTGGTTACGCGTGCGTTCTTGCTTCGTCGGACAACGACGTTGCAGGGAAGCAGCGCACCGAGTTCCGGTTCGGCCGGGAGGGCGCGGCTGGCCAAGGCGGGGTTGCAGGCGCCAAGGATTACATAGTCACCGACGGCGTCGGCGGCGTCGGTTCCAAGCTTTGACTCAAAGGTGGCCCGGACGTCGATTTCCGTGAGTATGCCGAAGTCCTGTTCCCCGAGCGCCTCACGGGTGCGCTGGACAGCGTCCTCCCAGGACAGGGGGTCGAGGACCACCCCGCGGAAAAGTAGCGCTAAGGATCAATCCGACCGCAACGATTGCTAGCGTCGATCGTTGAGAGAGCATGGCTGGTGAATATTTAACGGCTGCCGAAGAGGCGGCGTACGGGCGGTATGCGCATGACGCTCCGGAACAGTCGGTGCTGGAGCGGTTTTTCTTCCTCGATGACTTGGACCGCGAGATGGTGGCGAAGCGGCGAGGCGACCACAACCGGCTCGGGTTCGGACTCCAGCTTGTGACCCGTAACGTCATCTGGGTGCCTTCCTGGATGATCCCGTGGATGTTCCAACCGCTTCTAACCGGGTAGAACGTTACATAGGCGAGTACACGGCAAATATTACAAAATGAGCTCTGTGTTTCCGCGCCTTTTCAGACATGCCCTGGAGTGTCTTGCGAACGATCGTTTATGCCTCGAAAGGTTTCCACCGCCGACGCCGGGGTGGAATGCTACCGCGGCGGCGCGCCCGGCGGCGTTAGGGTGGGAGCATGGGAGTCGAACCAGCCGTAATAAAGCGAATGTCGAGAATGCGTCCTCAGGATCCGGCCAGCGTGCCCCGGGAGGTGGGGGGCGAACCGGATCTGGTGGTGGTGGACACGAGTTGGGGAGAGCTGCAGCCGCTGCAGTGCGCGCCCGGGGTGGTCACCCTCGGCGAGCTCGAACTCCTGGAGCAGATCAGCGGCGGCGCGGTCCTGATTGACGGCCGCGTGCCTGATTCCCGGGGCGGGGTCACGATTCCAGGCGCAGTCAACATCCCCCACGACCGGATCCTGGATTTCAGGGATCAACTCGACCTTTCGAGGCTGAGCGTGTTCTTCTGCAACGGCCCGCAGTGCCCGCAGTCCCCGGCGGCTGTCCGGGCGCTGGTGGAAACCGGGTATCCGGCCTCCGCTCTGGCGTATTACCGAGGCGGATTGCACGACTGGGTCACCCTGGCCATGCCCACGGAACGGGTCACGTGACCGCCTGTGCCTGTCACAGCACCGAGGTCAATGGCGACACCGCGCACGGGGCGCTACCGGGGTCAGAGCCTGAACCTTACTCGCGTCTGTGGCCGGTGTCGCCGCTGCCGTGCCGGTGCTTGACGGGAGACCGGCAGCCCGTGTAACGGCGGTCGCAACGATGGCACCGGGCGGCCTTGTGGAGCATTCCGCGCATTTGACTCGGCCGGTGGACAAGGGGACTTTCCATGATTAACACCGTCATCTTCATCTTCATCATCCTTGAGGCATTCCTGGTCGCTATCGCTGCCCGGAGGGTACTCGGTGTGCCAATCGGATGGCCCCGTTCTGCGCTGATTGGCCTGTTGGTGATTCTGGGCCTGCGCGCCAACATCAGTTTCGTTCTGGACTATGCCGGACTTCCGCAGAATCAGGTATTGGCCTTTCCCTCGCCAATGGCCCTGTTGTTCATGGGCTTGGCGGCAGCATGGATATTCGCGCTGGGAGTTGCGGCCCTTGTCGTTCTGGAGCTCGCTGTTCCGACCGGCACGCTTCCCCGGATATCCGTGTGGCTGCGGGGCTGGAAGGCCAGGCGCCACCGGGCCAAACGGTACACGCAGGTGATTGGCATCGCGGCCAGGCACGGTTTGGGGGCATACATCCGGGGCCATCGCGGATCCGATCCGCACGCAGGGCACACCCGCGTTGCCCGGTCCCTCACTCTGGCGCTCACCGAGGCCGGCGTGACGTTTATCAAACTCGGGCAGATGCTGTCCGCACGCACCGATTTGATACCGGAGGAATTCGTCGTCGAATTGTCCGCGTTGCAGACACGGGCCGAACCCGAGCCGTGGCACGATATTGAGCCGGCCATCGCCGCGGGCCTGGCCCGGCCCGTTTCCGAGGTTTTCGAGCATATTGACCCAGTCCCTCTGGCTTCCGCGTCCATCGCCCAGGTGCATCTGGCAAGATTGCTCGACGGTGGCGACGTCGTGGTGAAGATCCAGCGCCCGGGGGCGAGGGCGCAGGTCGAATCGGACATCGAAATCATTCTCCGGCTGGCCCGCTGGCTGAACAAAGCGACGCCGTGGGGCCATTCACTGGGTGTCTATCGTTTAGCGGAGGCGTTTACCGTCGCGTTGGGGGAGGAACTCGACTACCGGGTGGAACTGGACAATATGCGCATCGTTGGCGCGATTATGGCCTCCTACGACGGCGGGAAGATTGCCGTCCCGTCCGCTTGCACGGACTATTCGACACCCCAGCTGCTGGTCATGAGCAGGCTGGCCGGCACGCCTGTCGGGGAAGCAGCAGAGATGCTGAACTCGTTGGGCAGCGACGTGCGCAGGAACGCTGCTGAGAAACTATTCAAGGCCGTGCTCCATCAGATCATGGTGGCCGGAGTGTTTCACGCCGATCTGCACCCGGGAAACATCGTTGTCGATGAACATGGCGGCCTGGGGATGCTGGACTTCGGTTCGATCGGCCGGCTGGACCAGACGACTCAACGGTCCTTGATGATGCTGTTGCATGCCGTCGACACCAAAAACGCGGTCGCTGCCGCCGATGCCCTCCTTGACCTGATCGAGCGCCCGGAGGCGTTCAACGAACGCCGATTCGAGCGTGACGTCGGGCTCGTGATCATGCGGTACCGCACGGGCTTTGGAGGGGCCGGAAGCACCAGCATGTTCACAGCCCTGATCACCCTTATCACCGGTCACGGTGTGGCGGTCCCAGCACCGATCGCCGCCACCTTCCGTGCCATGGCGACCCTGGAGGGCACCCTGTCGCTAATCAGCCCCGACTTCGACATGGTCGCCAGCGCGCGGGCGGACAGCCGGGAAATTCTGGCGGCCGAATTCACGAAAGATTCGCTAAGGGAGAACCTGGAGAAACAGCTGCTCATGGTCTTGCCTGTGCTGCAACGACTCCCACGGCGAATCGACAGGATCACCGAGGATCTGGAACAGGGCCGATTTTCCGTGAACATCCGCACCGTTGCGAACAAGACTGACCGGGGCTTCTTCACTGAAATTGTAAAGCAGCTGAATACGACACTCCTGGCCGGCGCCGCGACCCTCGGAGCCATCCTGCTGATCACCAGCAGCACAGGACCCATGCTGACGCCCACGGTCCCGTTCTATGGCTTTTTGGGATTCGCCATGCTGTTTGCGGCGTTTGTACTGGCCCTGCGCGCATTAGTGCTGGTATTCAAAAGAAACCCCGGACCTCCTCTGGAATAGAGCCCTTCAGCGGATCCCGGTCCAACCACCTCCTCCCGGAGGAATCCAGATCCTTCAATGCCCCACGCAACCGGACGTCCGCGTCGGCGTCGAGCCGGCGAGGGCTTGTTGCGCGGCACCAAGCCGGGCAATCGACTGCGCCCACGGGCTGCCCTGTCAGTTACCAGGAAAGAGAAGGCCCCGTGGGGCACCCCTGCCCCGGGGCACCACGGGCGACCGGCGGAACCGGTGACATCGACGCACCGAAATGAACCAGGACATGACGGATCAGAGACTGTCGCCGCTCCCGGAGTCTCCATCCCAGCCGGCGCCGTTACCGGAATCGCCGCCGTGTCCGCCGCGCAGGATCGAATCGATCAGAATTCCGCCCAGCACGGCTCCCCCGAGGCCCCCGCCGCACCCACGGCTCCCGAACATGCCGCCGCCATAGCCGCGGTTGTCCAGGCCGCCGAAGCCCTGCACATCGGACCGCGCGAGCTCTGCCGCCCGGGATGCCAGAACCCCGGCCTGCTGCGCGTAGGTCAGGGAAGATCCAGGATTCCTCTGCTGGATGGAGAGCGCGGTGTCCAGATTGCGTTGCGCTTCGGCCAGGCGTGTCCTGGCCCCGGGTCCCACACCGCCGCGGCGGGCGGCAATGTAGTCCGAGGCAACCGAGATCCGGGCCTGTGCATTCATGATGGCCTGCTGGAGAGCCTGCCCGGCGCGCCGCGCCTGATCCTGCTGGTTCCGGACCCCGGAGAGGGCCTGATCCAGGCCTTGGCGCGCCGCTTCCATGCGCTGCAGCGCGGCGATCGGGTCGATCCTTCCTGACTGTAGCTGCTGTTGCACCTGGTTCAGGACCGCCTCGGCGCCTGCGACGGGGCCGGCGAGGTCGGTGTGCTGGCCGGCCGCCATGGTGGCCTTGGCCTGGGCGAGGTCCTGGGCGGCGTCCTGCACCGCGGGGTCGAGATTGGTCCGGGCGGAGTCCAGGTCGTGCGAGACCTTGCCGATGGCGTTAACCAGCACGTTGGTCTGGTGCAGGCCTTCTTCGGCAGCACGGACAGCGATAGCCGCGGCGCCCGGGTCAGCCTCCGTGAGCTTCTGCTGTGCGGTCTGCGCGGCGGTGTCCAGAAATTTCAACCGTTCCCGGGCCTGGGCTATGTTGTCCGAGACCGGGGCCACCGCCGCGTCGGAGTACCGTGCGCGCAGCCCGGTCATGGCATGCTCAGCGTCCGCTACCTTGGCCGCTGCCTCGGCCCGTCCGGCCCGGAGCAGTTCGAGTGCCTGTGGTGCGTTCTTTTCGAGCTCACGCAGGGAGTCGAAGGAGACTTTCTGTTCGGCCAGGGCATGGTTGGCCGACTCGCAGCGGCTGATGATCTCGGTATACGATGCCCACTGTTGCTCCTCGGTGGCCGGGATCGCGTCGTCCAGCTGCTGCTGGAGTTTGAAGGACTCGCTCAGGTCTGACTTGGCATTGGCGAGGGCCTTCGCATAGGGCGCAACGGAAACATCCCCGAACTGGGCCTGCGCGAATCCTGCTTCCTGCTGGCCGGAGCGCACGGCGTCGTCGGCTGCTATCAGCAGCGACACGGCCCGTTGTTTCAGCTCCGGAAGGCTCGGCGCCGCTGGCTGATCGCCCGGGCCGCCGTCGCGTGGATTTATCCCCGGTTTTTCCGGCTGTATCCCCGGGCCGGTAAGCAGCACCAACCGGTCGCGGTATTGCTGCGTGTCCAGCTCGCCGCCGGCGTAGCGCTGATCGAGGATCCGACGTGCGTTGCTCCTGTCCGCGGCGTTACGGTTCTGCCCCGGTGCTGATCCCGTTCCTCTTCGGCGGGTGCCACCGGACAATGCCCGGGCCGCGAGAGCCGCCACTAGAACAGCGACCGCGACCGGGAGTAACCAGAATAGCCAGGACACGTCTATACCGGACCCGTACCCACCCATCATGGGGTGCCTCCTTCAACCGGCCCTACTCCGCAGCCGTCTGGTTCCAGACTACGCCAACATACCCCAGGGGGTGTATCACGAACTCTGGCCCCGGGCGGCGCCCTGTTCGGATCCGCGTGGAAATATGACTGCTGCGCCCGGCCGTGCCGCCGGACCCGAGGACGACTCCCGGCGGTATGTTCAGGCCAGGGACGAGAGCAATAATCAGGGCATCCACACATCTGCCAGAGCGCGCTCAGAGACACTGGTGGTCCCGCAGCAGCCATGGGCCCGGGACGCGGAGCTTCCTGACCTGGCGCGGCCCCGCGTCCGGCGGGTACCCACGACCAGAAGATCGGCCCCGGAGGTGGCCTTCAGCAGTACCGCGGCGGGCAACCCCTGGGTCAGCTTGCCGGTGACCGTGCACCGGCGCCTGAGACCCGGCCCAGAGCCTGTGCGTGCGCCTTGCCCGATCGGGCCGGCGGCACAGCCGGGACGCCATAACGCAAGGGTAGTTCTCCGACAATTCCTCACATGCGGCTGCACGGGCCCCGTGGTCAGTCAAGAGCGGCTCTGTACCGGGGCCCCGGCGGATGATATCTTGCGCAAGAGCCGGTACGCCAGAGATGTTCGGGCCGGCCCGTGAAAGGACGTACGAATCATGATGGGTGGCGGGCTCGGCATGGGCTGGTGGTGGGCCATCGGCCTGCTGATGGCCAGCGCCCTCCTCTGGGTCATCATCCGCAGTGTCCGTGCCGCCGGAGAGAACAGCGGCCAGAACAACGCTCAGGAACCCCGAGACACGGACATCGGGGCCGCCGAAACCCCCGGGGGTGCCCGCGGGATCCTCGCTGAGCGGTACTCGCGCGGCGAACTGAGCGCACAGGAGTACCAGGAACGTCTCCGCGTCCTCGGCGGGGGCCCGTAGCGGCGCCGGATACCCCCGTCGGCGGGTACTCCAGCCGGCTTCTCGGCCTGCGCGGTATTCTTACCTGGCCGGAAGGCCAGCTTCGGGCCACCCCGGGTGGACTGGTGCCCCATTTTCGTCAGGAGACGTTCACGACCCGCCCTGGAAGATCAGGTGCCGCAGAGGTCTGACGGGACCGGAATCCGGTGCCGCCGGCAGTCGCCCCGACCAAGGCCGACGACGCCGACCGACAGGGCCGTCATGATGAGGGTGATAGAGACCCCGAAAATGACCTGCCCGCGATGCGGGACGGGTTTCATTCAGGATGCCGGAGTGCGGAGCGGCGGGCGGTGTATTCCGTTTCGTCGATCTCGCCGCGGGCGAATCGTTCGTGCAGAATACGCTCCGCGTCGTAGTGCGGGGGCCGCACGGGGCCGGGTCCTTCATGCGGAGGGGTGCGCCGAAGCAGGAGAACGACGACGGTGACCACCCCTCCCCAGAACACCAACATCATCAGTACCATCGCCACCCAGGCACCTACACCCCAGCCGTTCCCGTCCCATCCATACATCCTGACTCCGTCCCGTACCGTGCCTATGTGCTGACCAGCCTGTGGTTGGAGGCTATCGCCTCCCTAGCCCACGGAACAGGGTCCAAGGTCCTCAACCGGTTCCCCATATCTCATGGCTACTTTGAGTGGACCGCTTCGTGGACGTCCGCGGCTTCGGATTTGGTCCCCTGACAGGCGAGGCCGGGGACGCGCGCGCCGGTGGACAGCGTCGCCGGGGTTCGTTCGTCGCCGCCCGCGAACCTGGACCCCGTGCTACGCTGATTGGCCGGACGGTAACTCAGCAGCCCGGTGACGCCCGCCAACAAGGCCCCGGCTGAGCCGGGCGTCCTGTGAATAATCCCGCTGGCACCGCGGCCGGCAGGCTCCAGGGCCGTAACGCGTTCCACCGCAGTCGCTCTCCGCGGCCGGCCGGTCGCCGCACGTTGGCCGGGTCTCAGGCGGTTTCGAGTTCCTTCAGGGCCGCGAGGAGCCGCTGATCGGCGTCCGAGGCGACCTCGGAGACGGCCGGCGCGTCGCTGAGCTGGACCATGGTCTGCGGGTCGATGGTCTGGATGACGGTGGTGCCGGTGTCCGGTCCACGTCTGATGACGACGTTGCAGGGCAGCAGCAGACCCATGTCCGGGTCCGCCGCGAGAGCTTTCTGCGCCAAGGCAGGGTTGCAGACGCCCAGGATGAGGTAGTCGCCCAGGCCCTGCCCGGCGTCGGACCCGAGCTTGGCCTCGAAGGTGGCGCGGACATCGATTTCGGACAGCACGCCGAATCCCTGACCGGAGAGGGCTTCACGGGACCGGGTTACTGCCTCTGCGTAGGGCAGGGCGACGGTGATGGTGTGTGCGTAGCTCATTGTGGTACTCCTTCATCGGTTTTCTGATTTTTGCAGAGGGCTGCGGGTCGCCGTGCTACCGGGCTTCGATCAGGCCCATCATGCCACTGTCCTCGTGGTCGAGGATGTGGCAGTGGTAGACGGTTTTGCCGGTGAAGTCATCGAAGGCGATTCGGACCCGGACGCTGCTGCGGGCCGGGACGTTAACCACGTCCTGCCACATGGGAGTGTCCACGGGCCTGCCGGCCTGTTCGATGATCTGCATCGGCCACACGTGCAGGTGCACCGGGTGATCCATCGGACTTGTGTTCCGCAGGGTCCATTCCTCGACGGCGCCGGCGGGGACGGTCGTGTCGACCCGGGCCGGGTCGAACGGCCTGCCGTTGATAGTGAAGCTCATCAACCCCGAGCCCATGCCGCCGCTGTTCATACCCATACCCATGGCGAAGACCAGTTCCCGGTGCGCGGTGACCGCCAGGGAACGCAGGTCCCGCGGCACGGGCTGCGCCGGGACCGGTCCCGGCGCGGCGGCCGGTGCGCCGGCAACGGCGAAGGTGGCCAGGACCGTCCCGTCCGGGCCGGCCGGGGACTGTCCGCCTCCGTTGTTGCCGCCCATCATGGATCCCACCATGCTTCCCCTGTCCACGGGTAAGGTGCGCAGCACGGCGGTCCCGGCGGCGGCGGTGACCAGCAGGTCCGCCCGGTTGCCCGGGGCCAGCAGCACCTCCTCGACGTCCCGGGGACTCTGGTAGCGGCCCGAATCCAGACCCAGCAACTGCAGGGACTGGCCGTCCAGGCGCAGTTTCAGGTACCGGGATGTGCAGGCATTGATGACCCTCCACCGTTCACGCTCGCCCGGCCGGGCGGCCAGGACCGGGTTCAGCTGCCCGTTGACCAGCACCAGGGCACCTTCCCGGCCCATCATTTTCTCCATCGCCGAGACGGCGGCGATGGAACCGCCACCGGTGAGGGAGATGTCGGAGATGACCAGGACCCGTTCCCGGCTGACCGGCACGGGCTGGGGGTCCTGGACGATGATCGCCCCGTACAGGCCGCCGAAGATCTGGTCGGCCACACTTCCGTGGCGATGCGGGTGGTACCAGTACACGCCCGGAGGGGCCGTCCGCCGGCAGCCGGTACTCATACTCAAAGGACGTTCCCGGTTCAACCGAGACCAGCGCATTGTCGCTGTTGCCCTGCGGGGAGACGTGCAGCCCATGGACGTGCAGGTTGGTCGGATCCCCCAGCCTGTTCTCCAGCATCACATTCACACGGTCCCCGGGCCGCAGGAACAGGGTGGAGCCGGGCACGGACCCGTTATAGGACAGCGCATTGGCATCCCTGCCCGCGATCCGAACCTGGCCCAGGGCTGCTGAAAGCTTCACCTGAAGCCGGCCATCGGCACTGTACAGGGCCTCGGGTTCACTCAGGTCCTGCCCACCGGCGGACTGGAATCCTGAGCCTTGGCCCCACAGCAATCCTGCCGCGCCCGCCATGGCGGCTGCGGCCCCCGCACCGCCCAAGATAAGGGCCGTTCGCCTGTTCATCGGGTCCATCAGGTCCCGTCCGCGAGGGCTCTGAGCCGTTCGGCGTATTCCTCCGTGCTCAGCTCCCCCCGGGCATACCGTTCATCCAAGATCCGCCGGGCAGTGCCTCCTGGACCGGACCGGTCCGGGGCCTCCCCGCGGCCGGTTCCCCCACGGTTCCTGCCCCCAAAGAAAAACCGCACAGCAAGAGTCCCCAACAGGACGATGCCGATCAGCAGGAGCAGCCAGAACAGCCACGCCGAACCCATCCCGGACCCAAAGCCACCCAACATCATCCTTCTCCGCTCCTGCAGCCCCGTCCACGGCCCGTCCGGCCTTTCCTTCTTTTTGAGCCTATCGCAATATACCCCCTGGGGTAAGTCGATCACCAGGCCGCAGCGTCAGCGCTTCGGCGTACAGAGCCAATCAAAGCCGGCCACATGCCACTTTCACCGAACATGTCAGCGAAAGCCCGCCCTCCGTGCCGGTGGTCGCGGCCAGTCGAAGGTGGGACCAGTACAGCGGTCGCTAAAACCGCGCTCGTCACAGCGGATCCAAAAGAGTGCGCAAGAACCAATACTTGCCCCGTGGACGTCGGTTAAGGCCAACCTCCGACAGGACTAACGTCGGATAATTTACCAATTCACAAGCCACCCCTCTCTGTGTCGCCGGGAGCGGGAGCTGTGCTGAAGAGTCCGATATCGCTGTTCATCTCAGAACCTCCTACGTCGTGACCCAGGGATTGGCCGCCGGCTCAGCTGCCGCCGGTTCCGCCGGTATGGTCGGTCCTTCAGGGCGGGGGCTGTAGGTCTTGATGGACGCCTCTACAGCTTCCTTGTGGGTTCCGGTGTACCAGGGCAGGGTCCGGACCAGCGTGGCCGGTGCACCGGAGGCAAGGACCACGGCGCGGCCCCGGTCGAGTTCCGCGAGGTTGGGGACATCGAAGACGCGCTCCTTACCTTCCTGCCGGGAGCGGCTGGAGCCTGATTTGCCGGGCGAGATGGAGACGTTGGTGTAGCTGTAATCCCCGATCAGGTCCGAGAGTGCCCGGAGAAAGACTTCTTCGGCCACGCCGCCGCCGTAGACCCTGACGTTGGCGGCCGACCAGATTTTCCGCATGTTCGCCTCTCCCCACAGTTCAACGCCCTGTGACCAGGACGGTGGGGCGGGACGGTAACCGCGTGGGTAGAGCTCATGAGCCTGCTCCTCATATGTCGTTACAGATACGGCCGGTTCAGGTTGGGGGCCGCGCCGGGGCAGTTTGGGGGGAAACTGCCCCGGCACGGGGTCTG